>NZ_CP014571.1:0-315870 GCF_017357425.1 Arthrobacter sp. D5-1
ATGGTGGGCAGGGCCAGGAGCACGTAGCAGAGGACCACCACGGCATCCATGGCGCGGGGGCGCTCGTAGAAGTAGCGCCGGATGCGGCCCCTGCGGCGCTGGGTGATTTCAGCGAAGGACGCGTCCACCGCAACGGTGGACGCGTCCTTCACCTGTGGAGCTTCAGTCATGGATTGAGCCTAGACGGCAACCCGCCCTAGACGTCCCGCTTCTTCAGCAGGAGCATGGCCAGCGCAATCGGTACAACAACCCAGGCACCCAGGACCAGCGCGGCCTGCCACGCTTCCAGCGTTTCAGGAACATGCTCGACGGCGGTCATCGGGGTGATGGTGCTGGTAGGGAGGTACTTGTTGGCTTCCTTGAAGAAATCACCGGGGATGAGCTGGAAGGCAATCGGCGCAACGAACAGCAGCCCCACCAGGCTCATGATGCCGCCGGCAGAGTTCCGGACGATGGTTCCAAGCGCCATGCCGATGGCTGCTACTGCTGCCACGTAAAGGCTGTTGACCAAGAGGAGCTTGACGGACTGCGAGCTGCCCAGGTCCAGCTTGAGGTCGTAGTTGTCCACGATCGGGAGGGACACCAGGCCGGCAATGTAGATGGACACGGCCGTCAGCAGGAAGGCGCTGACCATGACCACGATGAGCTTGGCCAGGAACGGTGAAAGCCTCTTGGGGACGGCGGCAAATGTGGAGCGTGCCATGCCGGTGGTGAATTCCGAGCTCATCAGCAGGACACCCAAGGAGCCGAGGATGAGCTGGGCGAATGAGATGCCGGAAGTCGGAATGCTGACGGCCAGGTCCCCACCCTGGGCGGCCATGGCAGCCGCGGCTTCGGGATCGTTGGCAACCTGCTCAGCAAACTGCCCGGTTCCCCAAGCCGAGAGGGCGGCGAAACCCACCATCACCAAGGCTGTGGATGCCAGGAGGATCAAGGTGGACATCAGCGTGCGGAACTTGATGAATTCCGAGTTCAGCACGCGGTGGAATGCCGGTCCCGGACCGACGGAGTTGCGGATGGACTTACGGTCCATAGTGGTGGTGCTCATGTCTATTTCCCTCCGGCCTGGGCGGGAACCGAAGCCCCGGTGGTGATGTGCGAGTGGTATTCCACCTCGTCCTTGGTCAGTTCCATGTACGCCTCTTCCAGGCTTGCCTGGAGCGGAGTGAGCTCGTACACCATGACCTGGTTTTCAAGGGCGGTCCTGGCGATGCCCCGGGGGTCCAGTCCGGACACCTCGAGGAGTTCACGCTCGTGGACTTCCACGGAAACGCCGGTTCCGGCCAGGAGCTGCATGAGGCGTTCCGGCTGGTCGGTGCGGACACGGGTCCGCGCCTGGCCTTTACCGGTAATGATCTCGGCGATTGGCGCATCGGCAATGATCCTGCCGCGGCCGATCACGATCAGGTGGTCTGCCGTCAGTGCCATCTCGCTCATGAGGTGGCTCGAAAGGAAGACTGTGCGGCCCTCGGAGGCCAGGTACTTCACGAGGTTGCGGACCCACACCACGCCTTCAGGGTCCAGACCGTTGACGGGCTCGTCCAGGATGATGGTTTGCGGATCACCCAACAGCGCGGCGGCAATGCCGAGGCGCTGGCCCATTCCGAGCGAGAATCCCTTGACCTTCTTCTTCGCTACATCGCCCAGTCCGGTCATTTCAATGACTTCGCGGACCCTGCTCTTGGGGATGCTGTGCGTCGCTGCCATGGCGAGCAGGTGGTTGTAGGCGGTGCGGCTCGTGTGGACTGCCTTGGCGTCCAAGAGTGCCGATTTCGCGGAGCGGTGCTTTGTGCTGGGCGAACGGTTCACCGTTCACTGTCACAGAGCCCGACGACGGAGCGTCCAGCCCCATGATCATGCGCATGGTGGTGGACTTGCCGGCACCGTTCGGACCCAGGAAGCCGGTCACCCGTCCAGCCTGGACAGTGAAACTGACACCGCCGACGGCGGTCTTCTCGCCGTAGACCTTGGTCAGGCCTTTTGCTTCGATCATGGAAGCTTTCCCTCCTCGGAGCACATGAGTGTGCGGATGAGTTTTGAATGTACTCACCACGCTACTCATGGAGGGAACGAAAATCGCCGGTCTCAGGGATGATTCAGGGTTCAGTCAGGGTAGTCCTCGCGGATGACCCGCGCCGCTTCAGCCGACCGGGAGCGGCGAGTACACGCGCAGCTCGCGCGGTTTCACGGTGAAGGTGGCAATGCGAACCCCGGGCTTCGGTTCGCCGTCCACCGCCAGGACCAGCGGCTGCCCGATCGCCTCCACGGTGATGGTGGTGGCCTCGGTCAAATGGGTGACTTTGGAGGCGGCCACCGTGCCGGTCACTACCGCCCACAGCAGCCGTGCACGGGCGAACGGCTCATCCGCTGTGATCATCCGCAGATCGAAAACACCGTCGTCCAGCACAGGCCGGCGAAGCGGTGCGTGGTCGCTGGGATAGAACCTTCCCCGTCCCATATAGAGGATCCAGAGCTTGTGCTTAACCCCGTCCACGGTAAGCGTGGTGGGCGAGTTCACTCCGAAGGTGCGCAGCGATGCCACCACGCTGGCCAGCGGCTTACCCATAGCCGGCTGCAGACGTTCCCGGCGACGAACCAGGTTCGGATACACGCCTACGCTGGCGGTGTTCAACATGGCCAGCTCCGTAGTTTCCGGGGCCTCTGGCAGGCCACGCTGCACCACTACATGCCCCAGGTCAACCGCGGCTGCCTGCCCCTTGGTTACCGCCTCGATGGCGTCGTCGATCGAGCTGGTGCCGAGGTCGCGGGCAAAGTGGTTGAGGGTTCCGCCGGGCAGCACAAGCAGCGGCAGTGAATATTCGACGGCGGCCGCGGCTGCGGTGCCAACGGTTCCGTCTCCGCCCCACACGCCCAAGGCAACGGTGCCAGGCCGCGTGGCTGCGGCGTCAATTTCCGCGCGACGTCGTCCCCCTCCGCGATTTCCCGTATATACGCTTTAGGGAATATAACCCTGAGAAGCTCCCCGGTTTCGGGGGAGTAGGACCCTCCAAGGACGTTGACCGCAATACTCAGCCCCTCGCCGTCGGCGATGGCGGGCGCCTCCGCAGGCGTTCGGCGGGGTGTTGGTTCTGCGGGCTTGGCAGGCCACCACCTGCGCGTCAGGAGCGCCGCGCCTGCTCCGAGGGCCGAACCGAAAACCACATCGGAAGGCCAATGGGCTCCCGTGTGAACACGGGAATAGGCCACACCTGCGGCCAGGGGCGCCAGCACTGCGCCGAGAGCCGGGGAAACCATCCCGGCACCCACTGCGAAAGCTACCGCAGAGGCAGAATGCCCGGAGGGCATCGAAGAGCTGGTTGGCTGCGGGTTCACGAAGCGAAACAGCGGCAGGTGCTCAGGAAGCGGGCGTCGCCGGGGGAGTAAGCGCTTAAAGATGACGTTGGTGACGCCCGAAGCAACACCCAAGGCCAACACGCCATGAAGGGCCGCCCTGCGCGGCGTTCCCGGGAACGCGGACATGATTCCCGCAATCCCGAACCACAGCTTTCCCTTGGTGGCCGCGGACGAAAGCCTCCTGAAGAAGACATCGTGGTCACCTTGGGGCTGCCTGGAGACAGCCCTGACCAGAAAGTGGTCGAATCCTGCAACTCGTCTGGGGGCCTTGCCCACGAAGCCTCGCATTACTTCACAGTATCGCCTGCACACCCCCACCGGAGGGCTGCCCATGCCATACGTCTGCCGTGGCTACGATGAATGGATGATTCGTGTCCTGCTTCCCCGTCAACAGCCCGGGTGGCAATTGGTTGTCCCGGCCGTGCTGCTTCTCTGTGCCTTCATGGTCCCGGGCATCATGATCCTGGCAGGACAGGGCGAGCCTGCGTTCAATGGCGCTGACACTACGTGGCAGGCCTTCACCTTTACCCTGCAGTCACCCTTCTGGGACGGTGTGAACGCGGTGCTCAACTGGGCGGGTTACGCCGGGATCCTGGTGTTCCACGTGGTGCTCGCCCTTTCGCTCCTTGTCTGGCAACGCCCCATGGGGGCAGTTTTTGCCGCGACCTCCGGCATTACCGCTCTGGCCCTCACCCAGCTGGCCAAAGCGGTGGTGGGTCGGGACAGGCCCCAGGGCGCCCAGGTCCTCACGGATACCGGTTCATACCCCTCAGGGCATGTATCGACCACCACCACGTTCCTTATGGTGCTGGCCATCCTCGTGGGCCGCTGGTGGATGACCTTGCTGGCGGCCATGGGTGTCATCGCCATGATGGTCAGCCGCACGTACCTCTCGGCACATTGGCTCAGCGACGTCCTTGGCGGCGCCTGCCTTGCGGCCGGCGTCGTCCTCATTATGTGGTGGCGCTTCAGGGAAATATGCGTCAAAGAGAATGAACTGGCAGATGGCCGGACTATTTGGGCGGCAAAGGCTTCGCGACGCCGGCAAGCAGGAGAGCGAGCAGAATAGGCGCTCCGATGGCCAGCAATGCCAAGTGGATTCCGGTGTGGTCGCCCAAGTAACCCAAGAGAGGTGGACCAGCCAGGAAGGCGACATAGCCGATGGTGGAAACCACGGAAACCCGTGCAGCGGCATGCTTGGGGTCGTCCGCAGCGGCTGACATGCCCATGGGGAAGGCCAGCGCCGCACCGATGCCCCACAAAGCCGCACCAACGCCGGCCAGGATGACGTTGCCGGCGAAGACAAACAGCGCCAGGCCCAAGGCCGCTGCCGCCATGCTGGCCCGCAGGACGCTCACGCGGCCAAACGTGTCGATCGCTTTGCCACCGAAGAACCGCATGATGGTCATCGCCAGGACGAAGAGTGCGAACAGCAGCGCACCCGTGGATTCCGAAGCACCAAGCCCGTCCACGGCAGCCTTCGCGATCCAGTCGTTGCCCGCGCCTTCGGTCAAGGTGGCACCCAGGACTACGACGCCGATCAGCAGCGTCCTGCCATCCCGCCAAGCCGAAGGTCCCTTCGCAACCGGACCGCCGTCGTCGTGAACTTCTGCGGCTTCATGCGGAAGGAAGTACTTAGGGACCGTCAGCGCCAAGGCAACGGCAATGGCTGCGATAACCAGCAAGTGTTGGGGAGACCGACGCCAAGCTGTGAGAGGCCAGCACCAATCAGTGCGCCAAGGAAAGCACCGCCGGAGAAGGCAGCGTGGAACTGGGGCATGATGGTGCGCTTGAGCCGGTGCTCAACGTCGGCGCCTTCAATGTTCTGGGCAACGTCCCACAAACCGATGCCGATACCGAAGAAGAACAGGGCAATTGCCGTGGCCGGCACTGAGGCGGCCATCAGGGAGAAAGCAATTCCTGCGCCCGCAGCTCCCGCCACGATGCCCGCCACACGAACCGTATTCGCCGTGCCGATCCTGCCCACAACCCAGCCGGCCGACGGCAGCGCCAGCAAGGATCCGACGGCGGTGCAGAGCAGCAGGGTGCCCATCTGGCCGGACGTCAGGCTGAGCGCCTCCGTCACTGCCGGAATGCGTGCAGCCCAGCTGGCAAATACCAACCCGTTCATGCCGAAGATCAGGAACGTCGCCACCGCCGCGGCATTGACGTTGGTGCTGCTTCTGGTGTTGGTGGTCATGCAATCACAACTTCCACGGAGAGTTTATTGAGCCGGGCGAGATCTTCTGGGGAGGGTTCTTGGTCGGTCACGATCACGTCCACGGCGTCCATGGCTGCGACCAAAGCTACTGCACTGGCATTCCATTTGCTGCCTGCGGAGGCCACGATCACGCGCGCTGCGGATTCAAGACCGGCGCGTTTCACGGCCGCATCATCAAGGTCGTGGGCCAGCAGTCCGTCCTTGAGGTTGAGGGCACACGGGGTCACGACGGCGGTGTCGAACCTAAGCGAGCGGATGTTGGCTTCGGCCATGGGTCCCCGGAAAGACTGCTCGCCCGGGATCAGGCTGCCGCCGGGAAGGATGAGCTGAGGCGCCCGGCCGGAATGGGGCCCCGTCATGGCCTCGACGCCGTGGAGGGACATGGGCATCACCGTCAGTTCCCGCTTGCCCAACCGGCGCGCGATCTCCGTGGCAGTGGATCCACTGTCCAGCCACACATGCTCGCGGTCGTTGATGAGTCCGTCAACAGCCTCAGCAATGCGCGTCTTGGCTTGGTGGTCTTCCAATTCACGTTGGCCGTAGCCGGGGTTGTCTCCGCGTGCCAGCAAGCTGCGGGCGCCACCGTGGATGCGTTTCAGCACTCCGTTGGCAGCAAGGATCTCCAGGTCACGGCGGATCGTGGCGCCCGATGCTCCTGTGGCGTCCACGAGCTCATCCACGGTGGCTTGTTCGCGCGTGCGCAGCAGCTCGCCAATGAGCCGGTGGCGGTCAGCAGTTCCCATGCTTCAACGGTAGCAATGATTGCTCACTTAATCACCATTGCTGATCATTTGCTCACTGACGCTCTCTCACATCCCATGGCTGAAAGCGGAACGCTCCTGCAGCAAGTGCAAGAGCGTTCGCATAAAACTGGCGGCAGGTGAGGGCTACCGGGCGCGCTCCACGCGCTTCTCATCCCAGACGGGTTCTTCGGATTCGTAGACCTTTCCATCGGACCCAAAGATCATGAACCGGTCAAAGGACTTGGCGAACCAGCGGTCGTGCGTGACCGCAAGGACGGTGCCTTCGAAAGAGTCGATGGCACGCTCCAAGGCCTCACCGGAGTGCAGGTCAAGGTTGTCGGTGGGCTCGTCCAGCAACAACAGGGTGGCGCCGGAAAGCTGCAGAAGCAGAATCTGGAAGCGTGCCTGTTGGCCACCGGACAAGGATTCGTACTTCTGCTCAGACTGGCCAGCCAAGCCTACGAATCCAGGGCGCCGGCCGCGGCCTCGCGGGCGAGTCCGGAGCGGTGCTCGTCACCACGGTGCAGGATCTCCAGCAAGGTGCGCCCCAGGAGATCCGGACGAAATGTGTCTGTGCAAAGAATCCGGGGCGGATGGGGCGCCCAGCTTCACGGTTCCTTCGTGCGGCACTTCCGCAATCACGACGTCGGACACCGGCAGTGCTCACGCTCCGGATCGGTGCCGCCGGTGGCAAGGAGCCGCAGGAAGTGGCTCTTGCCGGAACCGTTGGAGCGAGCACGCCCACACGGTCACCGAACCAGATCTCCGTGGAGAACGGCTTCATGAGTCCGGTCAGTTCGAGCTTCTCAGCTACTACGGCACGCTTGGCCGTTCGCCCACCTTTGAGGCGCATCTGACGTTCTGCTCGATCGGCAAGGCCTCGGGGGGCCCGGCTTCCAGGAACTTTGCGAGGCGGGTTTGCGCCAGCTTGGTATCGGTTGGCCATGTCGGAGCGGAAAGCGGCCTTGTTCTTGTACATGTTGACGAGTTCTTTGAGCTTCACGTGCTCCTCGTCCCAGCGTTTGCGGAGTTCCTCGAACCGGGCGTTACGGTCCGCACCGTGCCTCCACGTAGGATCCGAAACCGCCGCCATGGATCCACGCCGAGGCACCGTTGATGCCCGGCTCGAGCGTCACGATGCGACCTGCCGCATGTTCAGCAGTTCACGGTCGTGGCTGATGAACAGCACGGTCTTCTTGGACTCATTGAGCTTGCCCTCCAGCCAACGCTTGCCGGGCACATCCAAGTAGTTGTCCGGTTCGTCGAGGAGCAGCAGCTCATCCGGGCCGGCAAACAGGGCTTCGAGCACCAAACGCTTCTGCTCGCCACCCGAGAGCGTCGAGGCGCGGCGGAACTGCGCCTTGTCGAAGGAAATTCCCAACGCAGCCATGCACACTTCATCCCAGACGGTCTCTACGTCGTACCCACCGGCATCTCCCCAGTCCACTATGGCCTGGGCGTACTTCATCTGGGTGGGCTCGTCGTCGTGCTCCATCATGGCCAGCTCGGCGTCCTCAACCGCCTTGGCAGCAGCTGCGAGGCCAGCCTGGGCAGTGGAGACAAGGAGGTCGCGAACTGTTGATTCGTCACGGACCTGGCCCACGAACTGCCGCATGATTCCCATGTTGCCCGATCGGCCCACAACACCTTCGTCCGGCGTGAGGTCGCCGGAGATTATCTTGAACAGCGTCGTCTTGCCGGTTCCGTGGGTCCGATCAGGGCAGTCTTGGTGCCGTCGGGGACCTTGAAGGTCACCCCGTTGAGCAGCTGGGTGCCGTCGGAGAGGAAGTATTCGATGCCCGGAAACGTCAATATGGGCCACGTTTCAATCCTCCCACGGCACGGCATTAACGCTCGACGGCGACAGTGGGCAATGCTCGATGACGGCAGTTGGGCGGGTCGAGCCACCCGGCTAGGGCTTCCGCCGGGCAAACTCCGGCGCATGCTCGGGGCGCGGACCGAAGGCGATCATCCGAGCGGGCAGCTTCCCGAACCCCGGGAAATTCCGCGCAACAAAGAGCAACGGTTTGGGAGGTTTCGGCTGCTTACCGGCCATGACCTGCGCGAACACCACACGATGCAGCACCCTCTGGAAGGACTGGATCACGACCGTGGGAAGCCAACGCCGCTTCTGGACGGCGGCGAGGTGGCCGTCGTCGAGCGTTTCCCTCAGCAACGGCGCGGCGAGCACACGCGCGGCTGCCACAGCGTCCTGCACTGCGAGGTTGATGCCCACTCCGCCGGCGGGCGACATCGCATGGGCGGCATCCCCAATCAGCAACAACCCAGGCTTGTGCCACCGGGACAGCCTGTTGAGTTTTACGTCCAGGAGGTGGAGGTCGTCCATGGAGGCAATGGTGTCCACACGGTCCGCAAGGTCCGGTCGCAAACTGGCTATCTTAGAGCGGAAAGCCTCCACGCCTTCAGCCCTCAACTGAGGATCCGAGCCCTTGGCCGCCAAGTACGCTATCTGGTGATAATCCTTGCGGGTCAGGGTCAGCAGGACCGCTGAACTGCCAAAGCGCGGCGCAATGGAGGCCACCGGTTGGTCCTCGTTTGCGGTTCGCGGGAGCCGGAACCACCAGGTATCAAACGGCACTGGAAATTCGCGGGGGACCAGTCCGGCCTTCTTCCGGAGAATCGAGCCGCGGCCATCACAGGCCACCGTCAAAGGAGCCCGTAGTTCGCCGCTCCCACAACAGAACCAGTCCGCGGATCACGGGTTCCGTACGTCACTCCGACCACAGTGCCCGAAGCGTCAGTCAGCAGGCCCGTCGCCTCCGTATTCATCAGCAGCGTAAAGGTGGGTTCCTGCCGGGCCGCTTCCACCAGGAAGTTCAGAAATCCCATTGCGGGACCATGGCCACGTAGTTGTAGGGGTCCTTAAGTCGTTCGAAATCCGCGAGGACCAGGAATCACCGGATCCTGCGGGTAGCCGGAAATTGCCCAGTCTACTTTGGGGGAGGGCCCGAAAGCCCTCACCGAGCCCCAGCTCGTCCAAGAGCCGGATCGTCGAGGCGTGCACAGTATCGCCCCTGAAATTCACGCAGGAAATCGGCGTGTTTCTCAAGCACAGTCACCTTCACGCCGGCGCGGGCAAGCAGCAGTCCCAGCACGATTCCGGCCGGCCCTCCGCCCGCCACCACACACTGGGTTTCTGCTGCCATGATCAGCCTCCTGTTCAGCCCGCCGCGGTCAGGAACGACTTCAACAACGGCCCGCTGGTGGTGGCACCCAGCCCGCCGTCTTCAACAAAAACTGAGACGGCCAGGTCCCCGTGCGTCGCCACGATCCAGGCGTGGGTCTTGGGCGGGTTGTCATTGCCGAATTCCGCGGTTCCGGTCTTTGCTCCCACGGGGCCGCCGGGCACCTCGGCCAGGAACCCAGCGTGCCCGGACGTGACCACGGCGCGCATCATGTCGGCCAGGGACGCGGCCTCTTCCTTGGTAATCGGCTGGGTGGATGCCGGTGCAGCGCTTGCCGCAGCGGAAGCGGACGACGTCGGGGCGGAGCCGCCTTCCGTGGGGGCAGGAGTGGCGCCGGGGTCCTGAGCGGCGTCGGCATTCAGCACGAGCTGAGGTGAAACCGGGGCCCCGTTGGCGACGGAAGCGGCCATAACAGCGGCCGAAAGTGGCGAGAAGAGGACCTTGCCCTGGCCGATCATGGAGGCGGCGTGCTCGGTTCCTTCTGCAGCCCCGGGCACCGAGCCAAGGAAGGCATCCGCGCCCAGCTTGGGAGCTTCAACGGCCACGCCCAAAGCCTGTGCAGCCGATTCAAGTTGACCTTGGCTGACGGTTTCCCGGGCGTTGATGAACGCAGTGTTGCAGGAGTGCGCAAACGCGTCCCTGAGGGCGACCGAGCCCAATGATGTTTCGGGGTAGCCCTCAGCGTTCTTGAAGGTGCGGCCGTCGACAACCAGCGTTGAGGGGCACTCCACCTTGGAATCCGGGGTGGCACCATTCCGGAACATCGCCAGCGAATCAACCATCTTGAAGGTGGATCCGGGTGCGTACTGTCCCAGGAGCGCAGTGTTGTAGCCGTTGCTGCCCGGACCGGAGGCCGCGGCAAGAACGGCTCCTGTGGAGGGCCTGATGGCCACGATGGCGGAAGCCGGTTCGATTCCTGCCAACGTTGCTTCAGCCAACTGCTGAAGCTTCAGGTCCAGGGTGGTCTTGAGAGAAGTGCCCGGCGCAGGAAGGGACGAGAAGAACACCTTGGTGCCGGGGGTCTCGCCGTCGGTCTTCTCAGCCGGGGTGGCCACCACTTCCACGCCATCCTTGCCGCGCAACAGGGAGTCGTACTTTTGCTGCAGGCCACCCGTCCCCGTGGTGTCTCCGGTGCGCAGTGCGCCATTGGATTTCTCGATCTGCTCTGCGTTGGCTTGGCCTACGCTCCCCAACAGGGCTCGGGCAAAGGTGCGTGTGGGTGCCAGCGCCATGGAGTCCAGGATGCTGACGCCCCCGGGTATCGCCTCGATTTTGGCCTCGGTAATGTCTGCTGTGTACGCACGGAGGACGAGGCCCTCCACGAAAGCCTGTGGCCCGGAGGCAGCAACCTGCTTGGCATACTCTTCGGCATCCAGGCCGAGCAGCGCCGCCATGGCACGGGCCGATGCGTCGGCCTGCTCAGCAGGAACCTTGGTCTTGTCGATGCCCACCCGGAAAACCGGGCGGTCCTCAACAATCGGAGCGTCCCCAGCGCCAAGGATCTGCCCGCGCTGGGCGGCAACGGTCTTGACCGACAACGTCTCGCCCTCGGAGAGTTGCGGCGCCAGCAGGGCCGGGCTCCACTGAACCGCCCACTTGTCGCCGGACTTCTTCAGCGTGGCATCGGAGGTGTACTCCCATTGTGCCGAGCCAATGTTCCAACTGTAGTTAAGGGGGAAAGTTGCGGTGTCACCGTCGAGCTTGACGTCGCCGGAAGCAACCGAGGGCTTAGCGCCCAAGCCCTCAAAGACGGCTTTAAGTTCATCGTTGGCCGTGGCAGAGTCCTTGCCCTCTACGGCGAGCGAGCCGACGTCGAGCGCCGCCAACGAGGACGCGAGCTGCTTGGCTGCTCCCTCAGCGCCGGCGCGGCCATCGTCACAGGCCGTCAATGAACCAACCATCACGAGCGTTGCGAGACCAAGGACAAGACCCTGCTGCATTTTCAGTTTCCCCATTTGGCACATTATGCCCCGTTCCCCTGACAGTTTCTTGTTGTGCCCGGGAAGCGGACAGCCGCCGCCTGCCAGCCCTGGAAAGAGCGGCAAGCGACGGCTGCCTGGAACATCCAACTACGGAGCACAGGTGAACTTGGCATCACCCCAGACACCGTGCGCACCGTTGATGGAGCCGGACGGGTCCACCACGAGTTCCACGTACGCCACTCCTGTCAGGTCAACAGACACCGATTCCGGAGCGAATCCGGGAGTGTAGGTGCGCGACTGGTACTTGTTCACGCCGTCGGCATTGACCTTGAAGATGATGTTGCCACCGAAGCCGCTCTCGAGCCCCACCTGCGAGGTAAACGAGGTGCACTTGCCGCCAAGGTAATACGTGATCTTCGAGGCAGCGTGGACCCCAAGACCCTTGGTGAACACGGGCTGCTGCCCGGTTGCGGGGTCGGTGTAGTTGATGGCCAGCGGCTTGTCCGGGGAGGATGCCGAGTCCTTGTTGGCCACGTTTTTGCCGATCACGCCGTAACCGTTCAAGGCCTGCACCCACGGGGTTTCGGAGGCGTAAACGGAGCCCACCGGAACAGCCGGCAAGGGCTGTGTGGTCACCTTCCAGTCGAAGAACTTCACCCGGGTGTCTGTCGGCAACGTGACAGATGCCAGCTCTTTGGTGGGGTTCAAGCGGACGGTATTGGAGAACGCCTGATACTTGTACTGCGTGTACTCCGGCGAGGGACCGTTGGCGTTGTTGCGACCCTGTTCGGACACTGCCAGGACAGCCCCGTTGAGGACCGACGGCTGCAGCCAGTTGGGGAAGAAGATGGATTGCTTTTCCACGCTCCCATCGGCGTATTTCAGGGTCAGAGTTGGGCTGGTGCCGTTGCCCACCGCGGCGGATCCGAGGACGGCCAAGTGCGTTCCCTTGCCCTTGACGGCGATCGTCTGTGCGGACAGCGCCACCGAGTTGGGGACGTCCGGTCCGACGGCGGGCCAGGTGTAGTCGACCTGGGTCGGCTTTCCGGCATCCACCGTTACTGTGCTCCCCGGACGGACGCCACCCGCAGGAACCGTCGCGGCCGCCAGCTGCTCGGCAGCGAAGGTGGCCCCGCCGCCGTCGAAGTTTCCGAGCGCCTTGCCCGCAACGGTGGTGACCGAAACGGTGTTGTACGCGGCGGCAAGCGATCCGTACGCGACGTAGATTTGGTTGCCGCCCGTCACCGTTTGCGTGCTGGAGTCAGAAGCAGCGTACGACGCCGACACCCGCACGGTCTGTTGGCCCGCCTTGGCGCTGGAGCCGGGTTTGATGACGAACGTTGCCGTGGTTGTCGCGCCACCTTCGACCTTGGCGGCAGTGGCACCGGAGGAAGAGACCACGGTCCAACCTTCCGGGAGCACCGGCGTCAGGACCACATTGGTCTTGGCCTTGGTTCCGGTGTTCACGAACGCCGCCGTGACAGTGGTTTCCTGATCCTGGAAGACCTGTTCGCCGGTGGTCACCCGGACCTCAGCGGCACTGTCTTCCTGGCTCTTGCCGCCCAATGGTCCGGCCTGCTGGAGTTGCACGGTGGCCGACTGGTTGGAGGCAAGTGAGCCCGTCTTTACCCAGATGATGCCGTTGTTGGCTTCATCGAAGTACCAGCCTGTGGTTGCTGCAGCATAGGCGGCCTGGGTGGAGTGTTGGGCAAGCTTGGTGCCGCCGATCTTCACATCCTTGGGTGCTGCGCCCGCGTGGACCTTGAGCTCGTACGGGCGGGCCGCTGCCTTGCCGGTGTAGTCTCCCGTCCGCTCTCCGATGGAGACCTTCACGCTGCTGTTGCCCGTACCCGGAGCGTCCACGGTGAAGACCTGGCTGGAGGATTTCCCATCCTTGAATTCGCGGGTGACCTTGTCGTCTTCGTAGAGGGTAAACGTGTCCTGGCCCTTGGCGTAGACATCCAAAGTAATCATGGAATCTTCGGGAACCAAGGATGCATTACGGGCCACGATGCCTTGCGGGATCACCGCTCCTGCACGAACGAAGACCGGAAGCCTATCCAGCGGCGCGTTGTAGCCGTTGAGGATCTGGCCGCCCTGGTAGAGCTTGCCGGTCCAATAATCCACCCACTGCTGGCCTTCGGGAAGGAAGATTCCGTTGCGGACATCGGTCTGGGTAAAGACCGGAGCCACCAGGAAATCGGAGCCGAGCATGAACTGGTTGTTGGCCTCGGCTCCGTAGGACCACTGCTGGTCAGGGAACTCGAGGGCCATGGAGCGCATCATCGAAACGCCGGTGGTGGAGGATTCCTGGGCCAGCGTGTAGATGAAGGGCATCAACTGCTGGCGGAGCTGCAGGTACTGGCGGTTGATGGCCGTGGCCTCGTCGCCGTTGAGCCATGGACGCTTGTCCGTAGCGGCCCAGCCGGACATGGAATAGAGCGCGGGGGCAAAAGCCTTCCACTGAAGGTCACGCACATAGGACTCTGCGGATCCGCCAAAGATGCCGTCAACGTCGCCCGTGGTGAACGCCAGACCCGAGTTGCCGGCGCCGGTGAGGGCGGAGACCTGCCAGCGGACGGCGTCGAGGTTTCCTGAATGGTCACCCGTCCACTGCATGCCGCAACGCTGGGAGCCGGCCCAGCCCTCAACCATCAGCGAGGTGCCGCGGGCGTTGGAGTACTGCTCGATTCCGCCATGCGCAGCTTCGCACCCGGTGAGCGCTTGGCGGTAGCCTTGGCCCACCCAGGCGACATCGAGCTTCCGGAGCCGAACCCCGGCTTCGCCCACTTCGTATTCCTGGTTGGTCAGGGAACGCTGGGTCCACAGGCCAACTTTGAGATCTGTTTCTTCCTCGATGTTGCTGACGGTTTCCGGGAGCTGCTGGTACTCGCAGCCGTAGCCGTCGTTGACCAGCATCCAGCCGGCGGGCATGTCGTTCTCAACGAACTTCCGCGCAGTCTTGATGGCGTCCGGGGTGCGCTGCTTGGCGCCGTCGGGATCGCCGTAGCCAGAGGAGGAATAGCCGGGATTGGACCGGTTGTAGCAGTCAGCATCGCCGTATTCCAGAGCGTAGACCGGGGGCATCATCGGCTTTCCGGTCAGCGTGGTGTAGGCACCCAATGACTGCTTGTAGTCGCCCACGAAGTAGTAGGCGTCAAATCGCCTTTCCTCATGTGTGGTGGTGGGCTGGCCGCCGAAGTTGTAGGAGCCGCGGGCAAAGGTGTCACGCAGGACGCCGTAGCCGTTGGAGGACATGTAGTACGGCACGGCGTTGGGGTAACCGTCGTCGTCCCAGTCGAAGTTCTTGGCGATGTTGATCAGGGCGCCGGTGTGCACGGAGCGGCCGTTCTGCATACCGCCACCGATGAACTGCTCCCCATCCTGCTGGGCAAGGTGCTGGGTGGCGGAGTTGGAGCCGAAGGTGATGGGTGCGGATTCTTCAAGGACCAGTGAGCCATCAGCCCGGATGACGCGGAGTTGGGTGGTGGCTTTGTTGATCCCGACGCTGATCTTTGCGGTCTTCAGGACCAGCCAATCACCGTCAGTGACAGCAGGCGTGACGCCTGGGAACTTGTCTTTGCCCACCACGATGTTGGCGGTCCTGGCCGGGTCGCCTTGGTCCGTGTTGGCGGGGTCCGTGAACGTCCCACTGGGGTCAGCTTCCAAGCGGAAGTTGCCGTCGTCCAGGAACGTGACGCGAATGGCGCCCTTCTCGGTGGAAAGGTCTACGACGTTGCCGGCTTGGGTAAAGCCCGTCACCGCGCCGAGAGGTACTCCGGCGGCGTCGACTGGTACTTCGGGAGTCACGGATTTGATCGCAGCGGGATCGCCGGGAGCGGCATTGGCAGCAGTGGCGAAGGACAGTGCGGGAATGGCTCCCGCGAGGAGTAACGATGCGAGGCCGAGTGCAGCGGCCTTCCTGGTTAGCGAACCTTTGGTGGTGCGTCCGGAGCTGTTGGGGAGAGCTCCGGACAGACCCAAGGAGGGTGCGGACATGTGGGGCCAACTTTCGACGAGTGACTTTTTGTGATCTAACTCATAGCGAAACGTGCACTAATCGTCACTGCAAAAAACCCAAAGGTCAACCGTTTCACCAAAATTGCCCACCCAACCAGGTCAGGGAGGGCCCGGCAGAGCGGCGGGACTCAGTGCCCGCGGATGATCCTGCGCTGCGTCGCAACGGCGATGGCAGCCGTGCGGTTATCCACCCCGAGCTTGGAGTAGATGTGCACCAAATGTGTCTTCACAGTGGCCTCGGAAATGAAGAGTTGCTTGGCCATAGCCCTGTTGCTCATGCCGGTCGCCAGCAGTTCCAGTAATTGGACTTCCCTGCCGCTGAGCGCCGGCGACGGGTTCCGGATACGCCCCATGAGCCGCGCCGCAACCTCCGGTGCCAGCGCGGTCTGCCCGGCAGCCGCGGACAGGACGGCCTGCCGGATCTGCTCCGGCGGGGCATCCTTCAGCATGTAACCGCTGGCGCCCGCTTCCACCGCGGACAGGATGTCCGCGTCGGTGTCGTAAGTCGTCAGAATCAGAACGGGAGGCGGGGGACTCCCGGCCTCACCCGCCTTGATCTTCTCCGTAGCCGTCACGCCATCCATGCCGCTGCCCATCTGCAGGTCCATGAGCACCAGGTCCACAGGCTCTCCGAGGGTGTTGAGCTTGCTGAGTTCCACCAGGGCAGCATCACCGTCGGATGCCTCCGCAACAACCGTCACTCCCGGGAAATCCGCCAGCATGGCGCGGAGGCCGGCCCTGACCACGGGATGGTCGTCCACCAAGAGGATGCGGATGTCACTCATGAAACACCTTCGTCTGCCGGAAGCGGCACCCGAACGGCCACTACAGTCCCCTCGCCAGGCGCCGACTCAATCTCCAGTCTGCCGTTCAGCGCGGCCAGTCTCTCGCGCAAACTTTGAAGCCCGACGCCGGTGCCGTCGCCACGCACTGTACCGGCCGCCGTCGACGGTTCGAAACCTTTGCCGTCGTCGAAAACGTCCAAGGTCACCTCAGCGCCAAGAAAGGACAGAGTCACGACGGCGGCACGTGCGTGGGCGTGTGCCCACACGTTCGCGAGGGAAGCCTGGGCGGCCCGGAGCAGGGTGGTCTGGTAGGTGTTGGGCAGCTCCACAGGCGTACCCACCAGCTCGAAGCGGCAGCGCAACGCCGTACCCCGGGCAGCGGCCTCGGTCTCGGTCTTGTCGCAGAGCCGGCGCAGGGTGTCCACCAGGCCGGACTGCTCCAGATCGGGCGACCGCAGGCCGCGGACAAAACTCCGTGCTTCGGCAAGGTTGGTGGACGCTGTGTCCTGGACAATCCTCAACCGTTCCTTGGCTGCCTGCGGATCCCCGTCATCAAGGGCTTTCTCCGCGGACCTGCCCATCAGGATGATGCTGGAAAATCCCTGGGCCAGGGTGTCGTGTATTTCGCGGGCCAGCCGTTCACGTTCAGCAAGCATGCCGGCGTCGTGCTGGGTTTGCGCGAGTTCAGCGCGTGTACGGCGAAGGTCGTCGGCAACAGTGCGCTGGTTCTCGGCTTCCAGGAACAACGCACGGTACGCCAGCCCGGTGACCACGGCGAAGCCAGCCCCGAACACCGGCCCCAGAACCATCGCCAGCTGCAGGCCACCGTCAACCGACCCCCGGCTATGGAACCACAATGCTCCGATCAGCAGGATGGTGCTGAGCGCAATCGCCGGGAGTGCCAGCCGCCGGGGGAGAAGGTGGAGTTGGACGAAGAACAGGGGAAAGGCTACCCAGGCGAAGTCACCGCTGACCAAAAGGAGCAGCAGCCACAGGATCATCACAGCGCCTAGCCACCACCGCGCATACGGCGTGGGGTTGAAGCGGGAGGCATCGCTGGCGTAGCGCTTCTCAAGGATTGTGCCAGCCAGATACACCGCGGCCAGTAGTGCCGAGAGTCCCAGACCCGCTGCCATGGCCACGGGTGTTGGAGGCGACCCGGCAACTCCTACACCTGTCAGCAAACGTACGACGGCCACCAGCAGCAGCACCGCGAAGCCGACGTGCAGGCACACCCGCAGCACGCGGAGGATGGTGGCGGCGCCGGTGGACTGCATGCCTCCCAGCGTATCCCCGGCGATGTGCGAACCGGGCCGGATTCCGTGTCCCCGCGGCTGAATCAACCATTTGGATGATCGCCCTTTCAACCCCTTGGCGTGAACGAATCCATCCGGTTCCCGATGTCTTCGCGAGGCATCGCGGGAAAGGTTGATTGTGCCGGGACCAAGCCCGCACCGAACCGAAGGAATCCGATGTTTCTCGCCATCCGCGACATCCGTTTCGCCAAGGGCCGCTTCGCGCTCATGGGCAGCGTGGTCGCGCTGATCACCTTACTGCTCGTCATGCTTTCCGGGCTGACGGCAGGCCTGGGTAACCAATCAACGTCGGCCATTGCCGCGCTGCACGTGCAGCAGATCGTCTTCGGCGCTCCTGCCGGAGGTGAGCCCAAGGCCTCATATACGGAGTCGGAAGTCTCCAGCCAGCAGCTCGAGGCTTGGCGGGAACAGCCGGGCGTTACGTCGGTGCAGGCACTGGGAATCAGCCAGACGCGGTTCCAGTCACTTGGTGATGGCGGCACACCGAGCGGAACGGCGAACGTCGCAGTTTTCGGCGGCTCTGTGGCTCCCTCAGCAGTGGAGGACGGAACGGTTGTGATCGGTGAATCCTTGGCAAAGGACCTGTCGCTGCAGGCCGGAAGCCGGGTCCGGGTTGGCGGAAAAGATCTCACCGTCTCGGCGGTTGTTGAGGACCAGTGGTATTCACACACTGGAGTGGTCTGGACGACGCTGGAAACCTGGAGGTCCGTCGCACACGCGACGCCAGGCACTGCCACAATCCTGGCGGTAACGCACGACGCCGGAACCTCCTTGGACATCGATGCCGCCAATGCGGCGGCCGGCACAGTGAGCGCGGATCCCGTTGGGTCCTTCCAGGCGTTGGCCTCATACAAGAGTGAGAACGGATCACTCATGCTGATGCAGGCATTTCTCTATGGGATCTCCGCGCTGGTGATTGTGGCATTCCTGACCGTCTGGACCGTGCAACGTACCCGCGATATTGCCGTGCTCAAGGCGCTGGGTGCGTCCTCAGGCTACGTGTTGCGGGATGCGTTGGCGCAGGCAGCTTTGGTACTGCTGGCCGGAGCAGCCGTGGGCGGCTCGTTGGGACTTGCCGGCGGATTGCTCGCGGCCCAGGCCGCGCCGTTCCTCATCACTCCCTTGACCACGCTGGTACCCATTGCCGGAATCGTCATCCTTGGCCTGGGCGGTGCCGTCCTCGCAGTCCGCAAAGTCACCAAGGTCGATCCATTGCTTGCCCTCGGCGGCAACTAAAACATACCCCGAAAGGCATACATCGTGACTACAGCATTGAACCTCGTCAACGTCTCCCTCGAATACCCTGATGGCGGCTCAACCCTCAAAGCACTCGACGCCGTCAACCTCAGCGTTCGCAGGGGTGAATTTCTCTCCTTGGTAGGTCCTTCAGGATCCGGCAAGTCCTCGCTGCTCGCCGTCGCCGCTACTCTCGTGACACCCACCGCCGGGCTGGTCGTCATCGATGGGCAGGACGTCTCCGCCCTCAAGGAGGCCGACCGCACGGCGCTTCGCCGGGACAAGGTGGGCATCATCTTCCAGCAACCAAACCTGCTTCCCTCGCTGACCGCCGTCGAGCAATTGCTGATCCGCGAGCACTTGCGGGGCAATCCGCTGAAAGAAGCCCGCCGCACGGCCGAGGGGCTGCTGGACGTTGTGGGCCTGTCCACAGCGGCACACAAAAGGCCCCATCAGTTGTCAGGGGGACAGCGTCAGCGGGTGAACATTGCCCGGGCGCTCATGGGCAACCCAACCGTCCTGCTGGTGGATGAACCAACTGCTGCATTGGATCACGAGCGCAGCGAATCCATCGTCCGGTTGCTGCGGCGGGTGACGGATGAGTTCTCCACGGCCACTGTCATGGTCACCCACGACACAGAGTTCCTGCCCCTCACCGACGCCGTCGCCACCATGCGCGACGGGCGAATCAGCCCCGCACTGGTCCCCGCCGCGCAGCCCAAGTAAGTAGCAGTTGATCAGTTGGGTGAACGGAGGAGGGCCTCGTCCTGGGCGTCGTCATAGGCGTCGCGGGCTTCGAGGATGGTGGGCACATGGGTCTCGGCCCAATGGCGCAACATCGTCAGCGGGGGCAGCAGGGACTCGCCCAAGGCCGTCAGTTCGTAGTCAACCCGAGGCGGTACCTGC
This sequence comes from Arthrobacter sp. D5-1, assembly GCF_017357425.1. NCBI lineage: Bacteria > Bacillati > Actinomycetota > Actinomycetes > Micrococcales > Micrococcaceae > Arthrobacter > Arthrobacter sp. D5-1. The sequence continues at coordinate 19,710 of NZ_CP014571.1, forward strand.
GCGTAGACGGTCCGCGTAATGAGGCCGTCGCGCTCCAAGGCGCGCAGGGTTTGCGTCAAGACCTTTGGAGTCACGACGTTCACCATTTTGCGCAGTTCCGAAAAACGGACCGGCCCGTCGCCAAGCACTTGAATCACCAATGAGGCCCACTTATCGCCGATGCGCTGGAAAACCACCCGCGACGGACAGTTGGGATCCAGGACATTGCCGGCCAGGTCTTTAGTATCCATGAGGTAACCCAGTTCCTTTGAAGCTATCAGTATCCGGTGGATACCGTTGTGTTATTGCAAGGATACCAACCCCAAGGAGAGCTATGAAAATCGCAGTCTACGGCGCAACGGGCATGGTCGGCAGCCAGATTGTCAATGAGTCCATCACCCGCGGCCATGAGGTGACAGCCATATCCCGCAAGGGCGCAGAGGTTCCCGGCGCCGCCGCCCAGGCGGCGGATCTGGCTGACGGCCAGGCATTCGCCTCCATCGCAAAAGAGCACGACGTCGTCGTACTGGCTACGGGTCCCAGCCGCACCGGCGGCGACCATGGCGAATGGCTCGATGCCATGGCTACCGCCTACAGCAACGCCGAAGGAACGCGACTCATGATCGTCGGCGGTGCCGGCACCCTGGAAATCGATGGTGTCCGCCTGCTCGATTCCCCGGACTTCCCGGAGGCCTACAAAGCTGAGGCGACCACCGCAGCCAAGGCCCTCGAAGCCGTCAAGCAGACCCCGGAATCCGTTGACTGGACCGTCCTTGCCCCCGCTCCGGTCATTCAGCCGGGCGAACGCACCGGCGAGTACACCGTGGCCAAGGATTCCCCTGCCGGCAACAGCATCTCTTCACAGGACTACGCCGTAGCCATGCTGGACGAGATCGAAACCCCGGCCCACCGGCGCGCCCGTTTCACGGCCGCCAACTAACCCAAGCTAAAGCCCCAGGCCCAGCCCGGGTACGCGCGCACCAAAGATGTCCTTGAGGGCATGTTTCGCTGCGTGGTACCCGGGCATTCCTGTCACACCGGGCCCGGGCGGTGTGGACGACGAACACAGATATACACCCGGCATCGGTGTCCTCCACGGCGCGTTTGACACCACGGGCCGCTGCACCAAGCCGCGCAGGTCCAGGAGTCCGGCACTGAAGTCGCCCCCAACATAGTTCTCGTTGTACGCAGCCAATTCCGCCGCCGTCGTGGTTTGTGAAGCGACCACGACGTCCCGGAAACCGGGGGCGTACTTCTCAATCCGCGCCGTCACGGCCTCAGCCATGTCCACCGTGGAATGGGCAGGCACATGGCAGTATGACCAGAGAACCTGGCGGCCCTCCGGTGCCCGGGTGGGGTCTACTACCGATGGCTGGGACACCAGGACGTACGGCTCGGTGGGATGCTTGCCCAGATCCACCAGGTTCTCGGATTCGGCCATGGCAAGCCGCGAACCACCCACATGGACGGTTCCTGCCTTCGCCAATCCGGGATCCAGCCAAGGAACGGGTCCCGACAGAATGAAATCCACTTTGCAGGCCGCATTCCCGAATCGGAATGTTTCAAGTGCACGCCGGTAGCGGTCGGGGACTTCAGTTCCGCCGAGCCTGGCCAAGGTGGGCGGAGCGACGTCCAGCAGGATGGCCTTCGCGGGCCGGACTTGATCCAGCGAGTCCACGCGTTCACCCACGTGGATTGTCCCGCCGTGGTCCGTCAGGTCGTCTGCCATGGCCCTCGCGATGGACATCGACCCTCCGACGGGAATGGCCCAGCCTTCCGCGTGGGCCAGCACGCTGAGGAGGAGGCCGGCGCCGGTGGAACTGAGGGACGGCTGCGAACCGAGGGCGTGCGACATGACTCCCGTCAACAGCGCAGGAGCCGCATCTTCCCGGAAACGGCGGCTCCAGAGTGGCGTCCCCTGGTCAAGGGTGGCAAGCCCGAACAGGGCGGCCGCCAAGGGGTCCTTCGGCATACGCAACAGCTGGTTGGAGGTAAAGTCCACCACTCCGTTGACACGCTCCACCAAAGGCCCCAGAAGCCGTCGGTACGCCGCACCGTCCACGCCCAGTTCCAAGACCGTCCGTTCCAGCGACTGGTACGCCAGCGCCGCGCCGCCTGTGTCCAGGGGAGTGCCGTGCTGGACTTCCGGAACCCGTAGGTCTATCCGCCGGGAAAGCTCGAAAGCGCGGAAGAACGGTGACGCCAGGGCCATGGGATGGACAGCGGAGCAGACATCGTAGAGGTAGCCCGGTTCCAGGAGTTCACTGGTACGCGAGCCACCGCCGATTGCCTCCGCGGCCTCGTAAAGGCGAACGTCCAGGCCGGCGCGCGCCATGACCACTGCGGCGGCCAGACCGTTGGGACCGGCTCCGACGACGGCGACATCACCCATGGCCGGTTACCTCCGCTCGCTGGACTGCTGGGATTCGACGGCTCGGTGGGCAGCGCTCCACGGCAACAAGGACCGCGACGGCCGGAAAAGGTCTATCCGGAGCCAATCCGGGGCCCCGTTAAAGGGCCCTCCATGGGGATCGTCCTCACCGTGGATGCGCAAAGGGTCCTGTGCGGGATCCCAGATATCCATGACCACCCGTGCCATAAGGTAGGCGGTCACCGTCATGTGCAGGCCGACTGCCAGCACGTAGTAGGACATATCGATGTTGTGCTGGACGGAGCCGCCACTGGTCGCCTGGCCCAGGTACATCCAAATTGCAGCCCAATGCAGCCCCTCGGCTGCCTGCCAGATGAGGAAGTCGCGCCAACGCGGCCGGGCCAGAGCCAGGAGCGGGATGAGCCAGATGACAAATTGTGGTGAGTACACCTTGTTGGTGAGGATGAACGCAGCAACTATGAGGAACACGAGCTGGGCGATCCGGGGGCGCCGCGGCGCACACAACGCCAGGGCCCCAATAAGTGCACACGCCAGGATGAACAGGTACAGCGCCAGCGAATTGATGGTGGCCGCATTCATTTGCGTCCACTGGACCCGGTCGGCCACCAGGTTGTAAGCAAACCACGGAGAGCTGTACCCGGCCGGGCGTTCCTGGGTGAACTCAAAGAAGTAGCGCCAGCCGGAGGGATTCATGGCGGCGATCGGCAGGTTAACTGCGAGCCACGAAGCCAAGGCGGCACCGGCGGTGACGAAGAAGGCCCGCAGCTTGCCGCTGCGCAGTGCCAGGACCAGTACAGCGCCAAGGATCAGGACGGGGTAAAGCTTGGTGGCCGTGCCCAGTCCAATGAACACCCCGGCAAGCAACAGTTTGTCCCGTGAGAAGAAGTACATTCCCAGGGCCAGCAGCCCCACGGCCCACATATCCCAGTTGATGAAGCCGGCAAGGATGATCCCGGGCGCGACGGCTACCATGGCGGCGTCCCACGGGCGACGCTTGTTGATTCGTGCCGTCAGCAGCACGGTGATCATCCAGACGGCCACGATCAATGTCGCGTTGATATCGAAATAGCCCAGGATGCGTTCGCTGCCCACCCCCTGGCCAGGGACCATCAACGCCGTGATACCGGCGATGATTCCCATGAGGACGGGGTACTCGAACAGGCTGCCCTGGGTGAAGAAGGGGAAGATGCCATCGCCGAGGCCGCGGTTCTTGAAGAGCTCGGGGAAGTCGGAGTAGCAGGTGGCGTAGAACTGCCCGGGCGTTTGCCACCCATTAACGCGGCAGTACTCCTTGGCGAGAACTGCCAGTATCGCGGCCACTACGGTCAGGACGATGAGGACCCGTTCAACGGTGTACGGCCCGGAGGAGGGCTGTCCCGGAGACGAGTGCTTCCCCAAGGGCCCGCCAATGAGCTCCGTGAAGTTCCGAAGCAGGGAGTCGCTGCGGCTGGGAACCACAAAGCGGGCACGTTTTTGCTGCCGGTGCGGCTTCGTCTCCTGCATGGATCGAGCTTACAGTCACGCCTTGGCTGCAGCATCACACGCAGCCAACATCATCCCGCACCAGCGCCGTTAAAGCCCCTTAAAAGGGCTCTTCGCGGTTGATGGTGAAACAGGTTCCGTGTCTTGAAATCTGAAGGGCTCGTAGCCCTGCTGTGATGGATGTTCTCTACGCATTCATCAAGAGTCAGGAGCTACGAGCCTTGAACGAGCCTACTTCGCCGCGCCCCGATGCTGCCACCGCCATTTTCAACCTGCCCGACTACCGGGTCACCGGCACCGAGGTCCTCGCCTTCGGGCAGCGACGGATCCGCGTCGTGGCCACCGCCGAGGCCGGCTGCCCGTCCTGCGGCGTGATCAGCACCCGCGTGCATTCACGCCGGTCACAACGCCTGCGTGACATCCCTGTCGCCGGCCCGGTCGAAGTGGTCTGGGCCAAGCGGAGGTTCTTCTGCGATGAGTACCTGTGCCCCCGCCGGACATTCACCGAGGAGACAGCCGAGGTACCGCGCCGGGCACGGTCCACCCGCCGGCTCCGTGAGGCCCTGGTGGCCGCCGTGATCGGTTCCGGGAGGGCCGCCGCCGAGGCTGCCTCTTCATTCGGTGTCTCGTGGTGGCTTGTCCAGCGGGCACTGGATTCCGCGGCGCTGACGCTGCCCGATGTCGATGCCCTGGCACCGCGGATGCTCGGCATCGATGAACACCGCTACCGGTCCGTGCGGTTCTTCCGCGACCCTGCCACGAAGGCCTGGAAACGCTACGAACCCTGGATGACCACCATCGTCGATCTCGACACCGGACAAGTCCTCGGGATCGTTGACGGCCGCGACAGCGAGGGGGTAGGAGACTGGCTGTTCGCCCGCCCGCTTCAGTGGCGGCTGGGCGTGCAGGTCGTTGCCATCGACCCCTCGGCGGCGTTCCGCAAGGCCCTGCGGATGTGGCTTCCACGCACCGCTGTCTCAGTCGACGCGTTCCACCTGGTCAAGCTCGGCAACGACATGCTCACCGAAGTCCGGCAACGACTCACCCAGCAGACCCATGGTCGGCGGGGGCGCTCCATCGATCCGGTCTGGGCCAACCGGCGACTGCTCCTGCGCGCCGGGGACACGCTCTCGGATCGGGCCCGGGACAGGCTCAGCAACGTGTTCGCGACCGACGATGTCACCGGGAAGCTGCAGGCCGCGTGGCTGGTCAAGGAACAGCTCCGGGCCCTGCTGACTACCGGCTCTCTTGCCGACGCTGCCGCCGCGAAGGACCGGCTGCAGGTCCTGGTCGAGCGAGCCGCGCAGCCGGAGACGAACCGGCTGTGGCGCACAATCTGCCGGTGGTGGAAAGAGATCGAAGTCCTCATTGTCACCGGTGCGACAACCGCGAAAGTGGAAGCCAACAACACCGCGATAAAACACATAAAGAGGACGGGTCGGGGATTCACCAACGCACGCAACTACAAAACCCGTATCCTGTTGCGCAGTGCCGCCAGAACAGCGGCATGAACATCCCTCACGGCAGAACGTTCACCACGAACCGTGAAGAGCCCACAAACTACGGCCCGGCCGGATTGAATTAGCCGAGTTCATTGCCCTCGCGGGCAACACTGAGGGATTGCCCTGGAAGAGCTTCATGGGGCTCGGTGCGAGGAAGGTAGACGCTGGCAACGGGGGCCTGGCGGCAGCTGGGGAGAATACGCTCCTGAAATCCCCCGGACACACCGCTCGGGAGAATATCCAGCTTGAAGTGAGAGAAAGCGGTAGCAGGGGCGGCACTTTCCCGCCCTGCTGGGGACAGCCGGTAATGCCCTGTTCCTCTGCTTCGCGCTGCCCCTCTTCCCGCCGGCTGGAAGTCCTCCGGGAAACTAACAGCCGCGGTCCTGGATTCACACGGAAAGCCCGTCGCAACAACTATTTCTATTGACGGCTCTTCGCGGTTGATGGTGAAACAGGTTCCGTGTCTTGAAATCTGAAGGGCTCGTAGCCCTGCTGTGATGGATGTTCTCTACGCATTCATCAAGAGTCAGGAGCTACGAGCCTTGAACGAGCCTACTTCGCCGCGCCCCGATGCTGCCACCGCCATTTTCAACCTGCCCGACTACCGGGTCACCGGCACCGAGGTCCTCGCCTTCGGGCAGCGACGGATCCGCGTCGTGGCCACCGCCGAGGCCGGCTGCCCGTCCTGCGGCGTGATCAGCACCCGCGTGCATTCACGCCGGTCACAACGCCTGCGTGACATCCCTGTCGCCGGCCCGGTCGAAGTGGTCTGGGCCAAGCGGAGGTTCTTCTGCGATGAGTACCTGTGCCCCCGCCGGACATTCACCGAGGAGACAGCCGAGGTACCGCGCCGGGCACGGTCCACCCGCCGGCTCCGTGAGGCCCTGGTGGCCGCCGTGATCGGTTCCGGGAGGGCCGCCGCCGAGGCTGCCTCTTCATTCGGTGTCTCGTGGTGGCTTGTCCAGCGGGCACTGGATTCCGCGGCGCTGACGCTGCCCGATGTCGATGCCCTGGCACCGCGGATGCTCGGCATCGATGAACACCGCTACCGGTCCGTGCGGTTCTTCCGCGACCCTGCCACGAAGGCCTGGAAACGCTACGAACCCTGGATGACCACCATCGTCGATCTCGACACCGGACAAGTCCTCGGGATCGTTGACGGCCGCGACAGCGAGGGGGTAGGAGACTGGCTGTTCGCCCGCCCGCTTCAGTGGCGGCTGGGCGTGCAGGTCGTTGCCATCGACCCCTCGGCGGCGTTCCGCAAGGCCCTGCGGATGTGGCTTCCACGCACCGCTGTCTCAGTCGACGCGTTCCACCTGGTCAAGCTCGGCAACGACATGCTCACCGAAGTCCGGCAACGACTCACCCAGCAGACCCATGGTCGGCGGGGGCGCTCCATCGATCCGGTCTGGGCCAACCGGCGACTGCTCCTGCGCGCCGGGGACACGCTCTCGGATCGGGCCCGGGACAGGCTCAGCAACGTGTTCGCGACCGACGATGTCACCGGGAAGCTGCAGGCCGCGTGGCTGGTCAAGGAACAGCTCCGGGCCCTGCTGACTACCGGCTCTCTTGCCGACGCTGCCGCCGCGAAGGACCGGCTGCAGGTCCTGGTCGAGCGAGCCGCGCAGCCGGAGACGAACCGGCTGTGGCGCACAATCTGCCGGTGGTGGAAAGAGATCGAAGTCCTCATTGTCACCGGTGCGACAACCGCGAAAGTGGAAGCCAACAACACCGCGATAAAACACATAAAGAGGACGGGTCGGGGATTCACCAACGCACGCAACTACAAAACCCGTATCCTGTTGCGCAGTGCCGCCAGAACAGCGGCATGAACATCCCTCACGGCAGAACGTTCACCACGAACCGTGAAGAGCCCTTAAAAGGGGGGAGCCCACGCGTAGCCGCGTGGGCTCCTTGAGGTTCAGCATGAAGGTGTGGCACCTGAACTCCTTAGTGGCGGTTGCAGGGCATCAACGGATGAGTCCCATCTGGTGCAGGACAACGTAGACGTCTTCACGGCGCTGGTCCAGCAGTTGGCCGTTGAATAGCGTGCGGTCCTTGGGAGCATTGGTGCTCTTGAAGAAGCGCATGTCTTCCGGGCGTTTTCGCATGGTTCACCTCCTTCCAAGGTAAATCATCGGAATTTAGGCACAGCAATTAGAGCCTTATGAACTCAAAGAATTCATGGCAAGAAAAGGGCATAAACAGCCGAGGCTAATAAGGGGATAAAAGCGGACCGAATCAGGAAAACCCGAATCATCGTGCACAATTGCGCGTGCTTCCAGCAGTCGACCCAACAAGAAGCTGGTTCCGAACTTTGGGGAAACTGCGCACCCGCGGCATGCTGCGTGGGTCCGCGCCTACAACTGACTACTCAGAAGGCCAACCACAGAGAGTGGCCGACCACGAAACTCCGCCGGCGTCAGGGCCGGTCCGGATTGTTCAGGAGTGGGTCAGAGAGCAAAAATGGCGTCGATCATCAGCAGAGGCCGGGGTAGCAGTGACGGTCAACTTCCGTCCGCTAGTCAAAGTAATCATTTTTCCCAACCTCCTTTTCTGGCTGATAACCAGCCTGCTGTGGCATTGTTCCGGCTGACTGAACCGGAGAATGCGCGCCTGGTTCCCGGCGGGTCGCTCTGGGAACAAGATATAAGCTACCCCATGAACCGGGGATTTGACCAGCACAAATGGCTAATTCGCCAAAAGTTTTCTAAATTCGTGTTCTAGAGGCCCCAACGCACAATTGCCGGCGTCCGCTTATCCCACCCGAGAGTGCAGACTTTTGCAGTTCCGAGAATGAAGTGCCGGCCTTCGCGCGCATCCATTTCCAGCCATCGCGCGGTGAGGATCCTGGAGAAATGCCCGTGTGCCACCACCAGGACATTGTCCATTCCGGATTCCAGGACGCGTCCAATGATCTTGTCTGCCCGGGCGGCTACTTCGTCCAAGGTTTCACCGTTGGGCACGCCATCGGTCCAGATGAGGTAGTCCGGGTTGTCCTTGCGGATGAGGTCGGAGCTGATGCCTTCGTAGTCGCCGTAGTTCCATTCGACCGCAAGGGGCTCGTGCACGGCTTCCGGGTAGCCGGCCAGTTCCGCCGTGCGACGGGCACGGCGCAGCGGCGAGGTCAGGACGAGGTCGAAGTCGATGCCCTCCAGGACCTTGCGGGCCTCCACAGCCTGCTGTTCACCCTCAACAGTGAGGGGAAGGTCCGTCAGGCCGGTGTACTGGCCGCTCTTGGACCATTCCGTCTCGCCGTGGCGAAGGATCCAAAGTTGCGGACGTGGGGAAGTCGCAGCGTTCATGAAGGCTCCTCAGTTTCGGTCAAAGGCTCGACGACGGCGGACTCGGGTTGCGCTTCCCACCAAGCCAAAAGCTTCTGCTCGGCTTCCTCGGGGGACAGTGGTCCGTGTTCCATGCGTTCTTCGAGAAGGAACTTGTAGGCCCTGCCCACCACGGGACCGGGCTTGAGCCCCAGGAGTGCCATGATCTGCGCTCCATCAAGGTCGGGCCGCACAGCCGCCAGCGACTCCTGCTCCAAGAGCGTCGTGATGCGTTGCTCAAGGTCATCGTAGGCGAAGGACAGGCGGTCGGCCTTGCGCTGGTTACGCGTGGTGACGTCGGAACGCGTGAGGCGGTGCAGACGCTCCAACAGGGGACCGGCGTCGGTCACGTACCGGCGGACCGCGGAATCGCTCCAGCCCGCGTCGCCGTAGCCGTAGAAGCGCATGTGGAGTTCCACCAGGCGGGACACTGCTTTGATCGACTCGTTGTCAAAACGCAGTGCCTTCATTCTCTTCGCCGTCAGCTTGGACCCCACAACATCGTGATGACGGAAGCTGACCGCGCCGCCCGGTTCAAAACGACGCGTCGCCGGCTTGCCGACGTCGTGCATCAGCGCAGCGAACCTCAGCACGAAGTCCGGGCCGGGCACTGGACCGTCAGGTCCCGTTTCCAAGGCAGCGGCCTGCTCCAGTACCTGCAGGGAGTGCTGGTACACGTCCTTATGGCGGTGGTGTTCGTCGGCTTCGAGCCTCAGGGCTGACACCTCCGGAAGCACGAACTCTGCGAGCCCTGTGTCCACCAGGAGGTCGATGCCCACACGCGGGTGCGCTCCGTTGATGAGCTTGACCAGCTCTTCACGGACGCGCTCGGCGGAGATGATCTTGATACGGTCGGCCATTTGTGACATCGCCAGACGGACGTCGTCGTGGACCGACACGCCCAGCTGGGACGCGAAACGTGCCGCACGCATCATGCGCAGGGGATCGTCGGAGAAGGATGCCTCGGGCGCACCGGGTGTGGCGAGCTCGGAGGCGTGGAGGTCGCGGACACCGCCGAACGGGTCCACGAGTTCCAGGCTGGGCAACCGCAGTGCCATGGCATTGATGGTGAAGTCGCGCCGCAGCAGGTCATCGGTCAGGGAGTTGCCGAACGCCACCACCGGCTTGCGTGAATCGGGGTCGTAAGCCTCCGCGCGGTAGGTGGTGATCTCGATCTGGAAGCCGCTCTTCTTCATTCCGATGGTGCCGAAGGCGCGTCCGATTTCCCAGAAGTTGTCCGCCCACTTCTTGATGACGGCGATTGTCTGGTCCGGCGTGGCATCGGTGGTGAAGTCAAGGTCCGGGGATGTCCTCCCCAGGAAGAGGTCGCGCACAGGTCCACCCACCAGGGACAGCTCAAAGCCGGCATCGACAAAGCGCTGCCCGAGGTCGAGCACCACCGGATCGATGGTGAAGTTAACTGAAGAGCTGTCCAATACGTGCGCCATAGTTCCTTAAGCTTGGCAGATTTTTGCTCGGCATTGGGCCACTGTTCCATGCGAAATCAGGCATGTGTCCGCGGAGCATCTCCTGCAGTCCATCTTGTGGCCATGTCCCGGTCATCACTCGAGGGCAAGAGTCGTTAGAGTGGACCTCATGGCCAACCCGATCCCGAGCGCTCCTGGCAGGAGGACAAACGCACCGTTGCCGTCGGCAATCGGCGCGCACGTCGCGCCTGCCCAGCAGCACCCGGTCCAGGCCTCCCTTCCCACTGTGGAGGAAGTCTCAGCGGGCGGTGTTGTAGTAGACACGTCCGACGGCGAACTCCGGGTTGCGATTATTGCCCGCCTTAATAGGGGTGGCCGGCTGGAGTGGTGCCTGCCGAAGGGCCACCCTGAAGGCCGCGAGAACAATGAGGAAGCTGCTGTCCGTGAGATTGCCGAGGAAACCGGCATCGAAGGCAGCATCCTGGCGCCCTTGGGCAGCATCGACTACTGGTTCACTGTGAGCGGCCACCGGGTTCACAAAACAGTGCACCATTTCCTGCTCCGGGCAACGGGTGGCGAACTGACCATCGAGAATGATCCCGATCAGGAAGCCGTGGACGCTGCGTGGGTTCCCATCCAGGAACTGGCACGCAAACTGTCCTTCCCTAACGAACGCCGCATCGCCGACCTGGCACGGGAAGTGCTGCCGGAACACCTCTGAGCCCGGTACGTGGGACGATAAAGGCGATGTCTGAAGCCAAAACCACCCAGTCCGTTCAGTCCGGAGAAGCCCGTTCCAGCGCCATCATGGCTGCAGGGACGCTGGTTTCCCGGTTCCTTGGCTTCGCCAAAACATGGATGCTGGGCGCAGCACTCGGCCTGGGTTCCACGGTCAATGACACCTTCATCAACGCCAACAACCTGCCCAACCTGATCTTCCTGTTGGTTGCCGGCGGCGTTTTCAATGCCGTCCTGGTTCCGCAGATCATCAAAGCCAGCAAGGCCCCGGACCGCGGCGCGGACTACATCAGCCGCCTCCTGACCCTGGCGGTACTGGTCCTTTTGGCGTTGACGGCGTTGGTCACCCTCGCGGCGCCGCTGGTCATTGACCTCACCACCCAGGGCTACTCCGAGCAGCAAAAGGCCCTCGCAGTCACGTTCGCGTTCTGGTGCCTGCCTCAGATCTTCTTCTACGGGCTCTACGCCCTCCTCACCCAGGTGCTGAACGCCCATGGAGCATTCGGGCCCGCAATGTGGGCCCCCATCCTTAATAACCTGGTGGCCATTGCCGGCTTGGGCATGTTCATCTGGATCCTTGGCGAGAACGTTTACAACCCCCACACTCTGGACAATTGGGGGCCCACCCAGACGCTCCTGATTGCCGGTTTCTCTACTTTCGGCGTAGTCGCGCAGACGGCTATCCTGCTCATTCCCGTCTTCCGGTTGCGCCTGGGCCTGCGGCCTCGTTTCGGCTGGCGCGGCGTTGGACTGGGCCAGGCAGCCAAGCTGAGCGTCTGGACGCTGGCGACGGCCGCCGTCGGGCAGTTGGCCTTCCTTTACGTCATGAGGATCGCCACCATTCCCGGTGCTGAGCGCCTTCGGTTGGACAATGCAGGCGACAAGGCCGCCGCGGCTGTCCTGCCCGGTAACGCCGTCTTGGAAGTCGCGAGCCAGCTGTATCTGCTGCCGCACTCGATCATCGCTTTGTCCTTGGCCACCGTCCTCTTTAACCGCATGACACGCGCTTCGCAGGACGGCAACAAAGCCGAACTCCGCGACGCCCTTTCCCACGGCCTCCGCACTATGGCCGTTGCTACGGTTTTCGGTGCCCTGGCGCTGTTCGCCTTGGCTGGTCCGCTGGGCATGTTCTTCTCCGGTGGCGAGCCGCAGGACGGTGTCATGCTGGCCCAAACACTCACCATCCTCGCCCTGAGCACCCCGTTCCTCAGCGCGAATTTCATGATGTCCCGCGTCTTCTACGCCAATGAGGACGCCCGCACACCCCTGTACGTCCAGCTGTGGCTGGCCGTGATCTACGTGGTGGGCGCGTTCTTCATCCAGTTCCTCCCTGTCGGGCAGATCATTTACGCGATCGCCATCCTGTACACGTTGGGCAACATTCTGTCCGTGGTGATCAGCGTGATGTTCCTGCGCCGGATGCTGGGGCACCTCGACGGCCCGCGCATCGCCAATTCGTACATCCGCATGGGCTACGCCGGCCTCGGTTCCGCGCTTGCGGGCGCCGGCGCCCTGTGGCTGCTCGGCAGCTACCGTGCCGACGGTTTTGCGTGGAGCAGCCGCCCGGCCGCCCTGGTGACGGTGGCCGTCGTCGGGCCCGTCATGCTGCTCGCCTACCTGGTCCTGCTCCGCGTCTTCCATGTCACCGAACTCCGCGACCTCATGCGTCCGCTCATGGGACGCTTCGGACGCGGCGCCCCCGCGCCGGTGACCGGCGCCGTTATGGAACCCACGACGGCGGCACGCGCCACTGTTTCGGACGATACCGGTTTGATTCCGCGCATCTCGGGAGAGTTCGACGCCGCGTCCTACCGTGCAGGCCCAGCTGTGGAACGCATTGCTCCCCAGCCCACCCCTGACGTTCCGGACGCCCCCAAAACCTACCTTCCGGAAGAGGACGCCCCGAGCACGGCCCGAGGCAGCAGGTTCCGCCCACAGGTCCCGTTGCCAGGCCGCCGCACCTACCAAGGCGATGCCGGGCGCAATCCCTACTTCCCAACCCGCGGAAACCACCGGAAGTGAGCCGGTGGCGCCAACGTGGGCGCAGGGCATCAATCGGCTAGGCTAGAAAATGAATACAGGTAGTTGCAAAAGCGGTTGAACCGGCTCGCCGGGCCGGCCGCGTGCAGGGCCCGCAACTCCCGGACAGCCTAGGAGGAACACGTGTCCCACCCGATCGACGTCGGATCAGTACTTGGCGGCCGCTACAAGGTCACAGCCAATGTGTTGACCTCGCATGACCAAGATCAGGTGCTCGACGGCGTGGACCAGGTCCTCAACCGTCCCGTGAGCATCCTTGTCGCCGGCCCCGGAAACGCTGAGCAGGTTGCCCAGAGCGCCCGTGAAGTCGCCACGGGGGAACGCCCCGGCCATGTCCAGATCCTGGACCTCGGCGTCAGCGACAACACCACCTACCTCATCACCAACCACAGCAGCGCTCCCGATTTGCTGGACCTGGTGGTCGCGACCAACCCGCCGTACATCGAGCCGTTCTTCACTGAGACGCTCGGAAGCGAGATCTTCGGCCAGCCACGGACCTATGAGCCTGAGACCTACGACGGCTTGTACGAAGACGACGAACACGACGCCGAGTACATCCAGTACGACGAAAACGGCTACCCGATTCACCGTGAGGGCGATGCCGATCCTGCTGCCGCTCCCCAGGGCAGCAACGTGCCTCCGAGACCAGCTTCCAGCCCGTCATCATCCAAGAGCGGCATCGCCGGCAAACTGGCTGCTGCCGCCGCCGGCGCTGGTGCCGCCGGTTTGGCCGCGTGGAAGAACTCGGGATCCAAGAACCACGACGCCGGTGCTGCCGCCGACAGTGGTGCGGTCGCCGGCAATAGTGCCGCTGACTCCGGCTCCGGTGCCGCTGCTTCAAGCGCTTCTTCATCGGGTGCTGCGGGGTCGGGTGCATCGGCTCAGCCGCCAACGCAGGCCGTGACATCGCAGCCAACACCTCCTCAGGCTCCGCCGGCAGCCCCGGCGCAACCGCCAACACAGCCGCGAACACAGGCAGTCAATGCCCAGCCGGCACCAACGCGTGAACCGGCCGAACCCAAGGTTTCGTTGTGGTCCGAAGAGGACTACGGCTTTGCTGGAGGTGCTGCCGCTGGCGGTGCCGCGGCTGGTACCGCGGCCGCTGCACGAGGCACCGCAGACTCCTCTTACGACCGTGCCCCCAGCAGCTTCCCGGCGTCGGCCGCTGTGCAGGAAGACTACGACGACGAGGAAGTGTACGAGGACGACGCTCCGGAGAAGGAGCCACGTTCCCTCCGTTGGCTCGTCGGTGGCTTGCTTGCTGCTGTGCTGATCGTGGGACTTGTCCTTGCCGTCACCAACCTGGGCAGCCTCCTTCCCAGCGGTGCCCCCGCGGCCACGCAGAGCACCTCTGCACCTCAAACCAGCAGCACGCAGCAATCCGAGGAGCCAACTCCTACGGAGACGGCGCCACCGGCCACACCGCCTGCCATCGAGGGCATTTCCCGTCTCGGTGACTTCCCCTTCGCGGCCACGTACGACAAAGACCTCGCCAGGGCCTTCGACGGCAACGCGGCAAGCTACTGGTCAGACATGGAATTCGCCACAGCCGACTGGGGTGGACTCGTCACCAACATGCCGCTGGTGATCGAGCTCAAGGAAAAGACCGAGGTTAAGTCCATCGTGCTGAACCAGTTGGGTGGATCCGGCGGCAGCATCAGCGTTTACACCAACGACCGCCCTGCCATGGACGGAGCCAAGCTGGTAGGCACCAACAGCTTCACGTCCCCGGAGCTGACCATGCCCTTGGCGGCGCCGACGCAGACCCAGTACGTCATTGTGGACATCAAGGCCTTGCCCAAGCTGGCTGCACCGAAGACCCGTTTCGGATTCGGCCTGCGTTTGGCAGAGGTCACGGTCCAGTAGCCCCACCCAACCAAGTAGTAGTAGAGGCCGTTGTGACTCGTCAGAACGGCCTCTACTTTCATCCCTAGTGGCGTCACCGCTTATTATCGGCATGCGCGCAGACGGTACCCTTAACAATGGTGGCTTTCAGGGTCCCCATCCCCAACGGAATATTTGGGGTGCAACCGGGGTTGAGTCAGGTGGCTGCCCCGAAAGCCGCAGCATCGACTAAGGAAGAGGTTCACGCCACGTGAGCATTGCAGAAAACAGCGCATCGCAGGTGCGTGACGTCATCATCGTAGGTTCAGGCCCCGCCGGCTACACAGCCGCTGTTTACACCGCCCGTGCCAACATGAAGCCTCTGCTCATTGCCGGTTCCGTCACCGCTGGTGGCGAACTCATGAACACCACAGACGTGGAAAACTACCCGGGCTTCCCAGACGGCATCATGGGCCCGGACCTTATGGAGAACTTCGAAAAGCAGGCCGCGCGTTTCGGTACCGAAATCCAGTTCGAGGACGTCACCGAATTGGACCTCGACGGCGACATCAAGACCGTGACTATCGGTACGGGTGAGACCTTCCAGGCGAAGGCCATCATCCTGTCCACCGGTTCGGCCTACCGCGAGCTCGGCTTGGCGAACGAAAAACGCCTCTCAGGCCACGGCGTTAGCTGGTGTGCAACCTGCGATGGTTTCTTCTTCAAGGATCAGGACATCGCTGTAATCGGTGGTGGCGACTCGGCCATGGAGGAAGCACTGTTCCTCACCAAATTCGCAAAGTCTGTCACGGTGGTCCACCGACGCGACACACTCAAGGCTTCGAAGATCATGGGCGATCGCGCTCAGGCCCACGAGAAGATCAATTTCGTGTGGAACACCGCGGTGGAGGACGTTCTGGGTGAAGACAAGGTCACTGGTCTGAAACTGAAGAACCTTGTGGATGGCACCGAATCCGAGCTCGCCGTCACCGGGGTCTTCGTCGCTATCGGCAACGATCCCCGCACGGACCTCATCAAGGGCAAAGTTGATCTGACCCCCGAGGGAACCATCGCCGTGGAAGGCCGCAGCTCCCGGACCAACATCAAGGGTGTCTTCGCCGCGGGCGACGTCATCGACCCCACCTACCGCCAGGCCATCACGGCTTCGGGCTCCGGTTGTGTAGCGGCCCTCGATGTTGAGCACTACCTCGCAGACTTGCACTCCTAAGCTGCAACCAAGCAACCATACGAAGGGAAAAGTTATGAGCAACGCAAAAGACGTAACTGACGCAAGCTTCAGCACTGATGTCCTGGCTTCAGAGAAGCCGGTCATCGTGGACTTCTGGGCAGAGTGGTGTGGCCCTTGCCGCAAGCTCGGTCCCATCCTTGACGAGATCTCCGTCGAGTACGGCGACAAAGTTGATGTTGTGAAGCTCAACGTCGACGACAACCCTGCCATCGCGGCCGAGTACGGCATCACGTCCATCCCGGCTGTGTACCTGTTCAGTGGGGGAGAAGTGAAGAGCACTGTCATCGGCGCCAAGCCGAAGCAGTTCTTCGAGAAGGAATTCGCGGACGTCCTGTCCTAGGGTCGATTTCTCACCTTAATCCAATAAAGCCGGCGGTTGCTGCTCTTCACGGAGCGGGAACCGTCGGTTTTTTTGTCGTTATTGGGTTATGAACCATATGCGTTTACTTTTCCTGGTCCCGTTACCGTAGTGGGCATGTGCTCTACTCGTGGGGCGCTTTTCACTTCTCCCTACCTGGGGTAGGCAAAACTTTGACCCTCTCTCACATCCCACGCCCTTGAACCCCACCCTCTCTCACTCACACCCACTCGGGCCGTCGTTCCGCGAGGTAATATGCTGATCCGAAGTGATTAGTCGGCACTGTGTGATCGGAGACCTTGGAGAACTTCAGTTTCTGAATGCACCATCCTGAAGTGGATGCACCCTTGAACAGAGCCCTATGGATCTTTGACGTGCGATGCCAGGACCCGGGAATCGGGAATGAAACTAGTAGCCGCAGCTTCGTCCTATTAGGCAAATAGCTCAATATCGCCAGAGGGGTAGGCGTGTGGGATCGTCCGTTTTCGGCATGATGCTACCCGCAGTACAGGTCACCACAACGCGTGTCGTTCTGCCCCCGCCCGGCCAGGGCAAGCCATCAGCGTGAAGAGCTCAGAAAGAGGCTCGAAGCAAAGGGGATGCTGATTGCTCCACGGAGTCTTGTCCGGCTATCCCCAGATTCAGTTGAACTGACTACCAGGCCAATTCCTACGCCCGAGCCTGGCTTCATAACCCAGCGACTGCCGGAACTCCCGGTTCGGAAATACGTTCACTGCAGCACGCTCTTCTCACGGATGCAGAATGTGATCACTCCTTGTCGTTTCACGTGAAACGACGACGGCTAGTCCTCCTCAGCCGCTTAGTCCACTGACTTTGCGCAAGTTTCACGTGAAACATGCTTCTCTTGGTCGGTTTTGACCGCCCGCATTGTGCGCCAGCCCGTCGGTTCTGGCACCGGCCGACCAAGCGTGACGGCTGAATAGTGGCGAAAGCCCGCCATTGAGGTGCTCTCGACGAGCATAAACCGCAGGATCCTCCGGTTACTTTTTGTCAGTTTCGGCGATCCCGGGAGTCCTTGGTCATCGCCCTTGAGCCTTTCTGACAGAAGAACGCGTCAGGGCAGCTCGTGGGTGGGCGCCTCGCTCTGACGGGCCTACGTCGCTGTTGAGGAGGATTGCGCGGCAAAGCAGGGAGGAAGAATGGGTCCCGCGAGGGACATCAGCCGTGCTAGCGCCCAATCGCGCACCCTCACGTCCTCATAGGAAGCACAAAGAGTGGGGTACCTTGCCCTAAACTCAAACGCCATTTGAGAGTGTTCAGATCGGCGCCGTGGGGACCCTCCCCTGGATATACACAGATGCAATGACTATTGGGGGCCCAGTGGCCACGAAAACATCGAGAACACTCTGAGCAAGGTGCATCCAGGCCGCCGACGGTTCTGCAATCACCCTATAGATGCATCACGACTTGGGCCATGAAAGGGGCTACCGCGACTATCCGGCAAAGCTAGGGCGCCGGCCTGCATGATGGGGGAGCGTGCACGCTCAATGAATCAGATCCACGCGGGGACCCTCTGCTCGCCGGTGTCTTTCGACAAACAAGCTCTGGGCCAATGCACGTTGAATATGCTGCCGCCAGGTGTCGATGAGGAAGAAGCCCTTGGAGCGAGGAATGCGCGCACTGCGCCACGACGTGTTTCACGTGAAACACGTCAGCCCGGCCACGACCATACGTGAAGAAATGCTTTGCCATGATGTAACGGCTTGACCGGCAAATACGCGTTCATCAGCATGCGCAGATGCGTTCTTGGTCTGCGACTCTAAACTTGTCGCAGCAGCGGAAGAAGATTCCGCCTCAGTGCTGATCTCGGTTTCCCGGAGGGCTTAGTACTTCAGCACACTCAAACCCGCTATGGATCAAATGCAGGTCGGGGCGAGCTGCACTTTCCAGCACTAGTGAACCTGCAATGCAACGATGTCCAGGGTTGTCCGCCACCACCGACTGCGACGCGCCGTTCGGTACTGACCGACCTCATTAGGAAAGCGCGAAGCCTAGGACGGCCTACGGTCGGGCCTAGGGGCCCCCTAGGGGAATAGACACCATGAATCGAAAGAACTGAATGAAGAGACAGGCTGTCTAAAGATGGTCGTCTAACCGACGGCCGGAGGTGTCCTGCGATTGCCGTCGTGCAGGACGCCAGCAGACGTACCAACCACTCGAAACATGTCCACCGTCGGGAAATACCAACATGCGGCCGGCAAAGGCAATCAGCCGTCGGCGCCGCAATGTTTCACGTGAAACGCCGCATAGTCCCGGCCTGAATAACAGTGATCCTCAATGGATCATAAGACGACGTCGTCTCCAGCAGGCTCTGACTCTCACAGGCCCAGAGCTCCTGGGAGCAGTTCTATACCCCGCTCCGCCACAAGGCGAGCAGCCCCATACCGCTCGATCTTGTGTCTGTGACCGTTGTGCCCCAGCACTGTATAGAGGCGGACGGGTCCAGGGGATTAGGCCTTTCGGTTCAGCCCACGCCCGCGGCGTCCGCCTACACGTATAGGCACAGTCCCCTGGAGAATACGGGGCACTCAATCACATAAGCCAGCGCGTGGGAGCACGCGGAGTGTCGTACTCAAGACATCGGATGAATCTCCGGGAGTCAACGGCCTCCGGTGCGTAGTAGGACGGTCAGCTGGACCGCCCCATTGATCCCAAAGCTTAGGTGCCATGGCAAACTACGACGGCGTTGGATCCCCGGCTCGTTGATGCTCTTCATGCGCGATCCGGTTCGGCATTCATTGCTAAGCATCAGAGCATCAGGACACACGTGCTGAGGTCATGGAGCAGCTTCACCCGGTACAGTTGTCCACCGGTGGACGACGCACAGGCGGCAAGTTGTGCACAGCTTTATCCACAGGCTTATCCACCGCCCATGAGATTATTCACAAGGCATCATTTCGCCGAACCGTAGTGGGTGGGACCCCGCCAAGGAGGGTCGAGTCTTCTACTTTCTGCCTACCAGGTAAAAGTGGGCACGCCCCGCGAGTGTACATAGTGAAAATCAATGAATCGAGGGGCCAAACACGGAGAATTACGACTATGGCCGCCGGTGTATAAGTCCGCCATGGATAGGGCCCTTTTGAAGAAGGAGCACCAAAGAAGGAAGGAGGACTCCTCGGCACTTCAACACACTCTGGGCCTCAAGAGGGGCTGCAGCTCGGCTCAGGTTATCCCCAGACTTATCCACAATGATATCCACCACGATATACACAGGTAACTCAAGGTTCCCGACTATGTGTAGACGTGCCAGTCGCCGTCCTGTTTCACGTGAAACACGAGTCGTTGATGTTCGGTGGGGGAGCAAGCAACATAGGTCGCCAAGGGCTCACGTCTAGTTCTCAACACTCTCAGCGGAGTCTTCCCTGAAGAGGACAAGGATGAAAAGAGACGAGTACGCGCCGGCCCGGGCGACATCTGACCAATCCGGTTCACAGCGTCTCATCAGCGCGTTCAGGGGCTAGGTACATGTACGCGTCCGGGGGGAATACGACCATCCTCTGACATTACGGAAAACCTCCCACCCGAACGTTGCCTGACGGATCCGTACTCCAACTTGGAGGGTCAATGCTGTAGTGGAGGGGCATAGGCATTAGTCGGGGGACTATTTCCGTCTGCTCGACGGCCACATTGGCGGTACCGGCACAGTGACAGCCCCCGTCTACGAAGCTAAGGATGGGACCAGCTTCGACAGGCATGCCAGATTCGTCAACACCTGCTGCTGTACGCAGTAATAGCCCGTTGGTGCCTGTTAGCGCCGGACACACGGGCTCAAGGGCCACAGATGTGAAGTTCCTCGTGACGCTGCGGAGAAACCAGCTGCCCAAGTTCCTGACGGTTAGCCTAAGTTCCAAAGCCCATTGACGCCGAGGGAAGCGTGCCTACCTGATACAGCTGCCAAGGACTCACCGGCTCCGCACTGGGAGAGGGCCAGTCTGTTCGAAGACCTCAATGCCTCTCTCTCATCAGCCCGAGCGGATTTGGTAGAACGCGTAAAGCTGAACACAGCGCCTCAGCCCTGGCAATCCGTTACGCCTGCGATAGGACAGTGGTCGTGGCAGCACCTCCGGCAACTACTGCCGGCTCGAGCGAGAGCGGGAGAGGCCGCGATGTGCTGTCCTGGAGAGCGACGACGCGGAACCCTAAGGACATGGAGGAGTCTGCTGCTGGCCTATTAGCCAATGGCCGAGAACCGTCAGGCTTTGGCTAGGAGGCTAGCTAGCTACGCATCAGCTGTTCCGCATTGATGCATTCTTGGTTGCAGGATCGTCAATTATGGGGACGCAGACTGTTGCACTGCGTACTGCAGAATAGCCTTGCCCCGACCTTCCGGCGATATGGTCGACGGAAGAACCGCACCCCGGCGAGAATTGTGGCCATCTAGTCGACTCGCCCTTGAACCGTCGGTTGTGAAAGAAGATCACATATCGTCAATGGTGTTTTGTGTCAGCAAATCCCTACCTTTTGCGGTTTTATTGCTGAATCTTAGACTCAGCTGTTTCACGTGAAACAGCGCCAGCGATGCGCGTGCCCGGAACCGGCTCAATTCCCCCGCGTATGCCAAAGATGCAAACCCTGGTTCTAGACGCTGGATATCCGATATTGCATGAGACTTCACCATCTCCAAGAAACCGCAATGCCAATGCGCCGACCGCCGAACCAGTGCTTAGCCGAAGATCGATTGCATGCCACCGAGCTACTAAGAGTGTGTTTCACGTGAAACAGAAGCTTCCGCCGAAAGTTCAGATACGCGTGTGCCCTCGGCTACTAGAGAAGAGCAGCCTGGGGATCCGCGCAGAACTGGGGTAAGTGTTCATGTGTGGTGAAAATCCGCTGACGGAGGCTTGCTCCACACGGGTTCCCTACGCAGCATTGGCGCACAACTCCACCGGCATTCGGAAAAGCGCTGCGAATCGTCGACGGCAATCGGACGCGGCGGGCACCGTATGCCATAAGCCGTCTCCCGCACCCTCTGCCGCCTCCTAAGCCACGGGGAGACCTGCAGAGTGCCAACGTTCGACCCAGCTCCACGCGCACTTCGAACCCCTCAGCCCGGCAAGGTGCGCACCCAAAAGTCCTTCTCGCATGTTTCACGTGAAACATGCTTCGTCCGTCTCGCTTCACGGTGAGTGTAGGGGAATCTTGAGTGAAGAACGTATCCCAGCCACTGACGGTGGGGCGAACGCTCTACGAAGGCGTAAGGTCCGCAAATCCCGGTATCCAGGACCTTGCCGAGCACAGCTTCTACCCACCGACCAAGAGAGTCCCTTTCGGCCAAATCGACTCATACGGCCCTAGGAATCCGTAGCAAAAGCCATGAGGATGCCACGCGACTGGTTGGTTTATGGTGCTGAATCAATCAGTGCCCTCCGCAAGGACTCCCGTAGGAAATACGGAAAGGCCAATCTGGACACACTATGTAGAGCGAAACTGGGAAGGTACGAAAAACTGCGGGATATCAAAAACCAAAATGGGGCCTACTCGACGAGTAAGCCCCATTCAGTTGGTTCACTACAATTTAGCCTTCGGTGCCGGGGCCAAGCACATCCATGATGCGGTTGAGATCCTCAACGCTGGCGAACTCAATGCTGACTCGGCCTTTGCGTGCACCCAAAGTAATCTTCACATTGGTGTCCAGGCGGTCCGAGAGTGACGACGCCAAGTAGTCCAAACGCTCGTGGCGCGCATTGGGTTTCGGGATACTGCTCTTGGCGGGAGCAGTAGGATCTTGATAGAGAGCCACTGCCTCTTCTGTTGCCCTCACAGACATCCCCTCGGCCACAATCTTCTGAGCCAGGCGTTCCATCGCAGCGGCGTCCGGCAGGGCCAAGAGTGCCCGCGCATGGCCGGCAGACAAAACACTCGCTGCTACACGCCGCTGGACCAAGGGCGGGAGCTTCAGCAAACGGAGTGTGTTGGACACCTGCGGCCGAGAGCGACCTATGCGATCTGCAAGCTGTTCGTGAGTGGTCCCAAAGTCTTCCAAGAGCTGCTGATAGGCAGCAGCCTCTTCCAGAGGGTTCAGCTGGCTGCGGTGGAGGTTTTCCAGCAAAGCGTCGCGAAGGAGGTCGTCGTCAGTGGTATCGCGGACGATCGCAGGGATGGTTTCGAGCCCTGCGGCCTGTACCGCACGCCAGCGACGCTCACCCATGACCAATTCATACGGTTCTCCACCCTTTTCGGTTGAAGTACGTACAACAATTGGCTGGAGGACGCCGATTTCGCGAACGGAGTGAACCAGCTCGGCCATGTCATCTTCATCGAAGACCGAACGCGGCTGTTTACGGTTCGGATGGATGTCACCGACCGGAATCTCGGCAAAGCGAGCACCAGGAACTTCAACCAGCTCCACGTCCGGTGTCGAGCGAGTAGTGGACTTGGTTGCGGCCTTTGCCGGCTCCGATTCATCCGTCGTGTGATCAGAGGGCACTGACGCTCGCTTGGGGGCAGGCTTCGATGCAGATGTCTTGGAGGTGGCGGACTTGGTTGACGCCTTGGAAGCTGCCGCTTTGGGCGCTGGAGCCTTGGCAGCGGCCGGCGTCGCTGCCGACTCCTTTGACGACTCCACAGCAGCGGAGTCCTGGATCGGATCTTCTACTGCCGGCTCTTCGGACTTCCGGGCTTCCGGGAAGAACAGATCCACAGGACGGGATGGCGCCACGCCGTTTCCCTGGGCCGCGGCCGAGCTAGGAATGAGAGCCCCAAGACCCCTACCGAGGCCCCTTCGCTTTTCGCTCATTGATTCATCCCTCCGATGAAATGGCCGAGCACGGAACTGCTCAGGCTGTTGCAGTGTTTCAAGAATTCTAGCGTTCAGCGATTTCGGCGGCGGCTTCCATGTAGGAGAGCGCGCCGCTCGACGAAGGATCGTAGGTCATGACCGTCTGCTGGTAGCTGGGTGCTTCGGAGATACGCACAGAACGCGGAACCACTGCTCCCAGAACTTGTTCGGGGAAGTGTTGGCGTACCTCGGATGCGACCTGAGCGGCGAGGTTCGTTCGGCCGTCGTACATGGTCAGGAGGATCGTGGACACCTCCAGGTCAGCATTGAGGTGCTTCTGGATCATTTCGATGTTCTTGAGAAGCTGGCTCAATCCTTCCAAGGCGTAGTACTCGCACTGGATGGGAATAAGGACTTCACTTGCGGCACAGAAGGCGTTGACCGTCAGCAGCCCGAGGCTGGGCGGGCAGTCAATAAAGATGAAGTCCAAGCGGCTCTCGCCGTTCTTCTCCCGCTCCTTGGCGTAGACGTCGATGGCTCGCCGGAGCCTCTGTTCCCGGGCAACCAATGAAACCAGCTCGATTTCAGCACCGGCAAGATGGATGGTGGCGGGTGCGCAGATCAGGTTGGGAATATCTGGGCAAGGGGCCACAACGTCGTTCAGGGGAAGGTCGTTGATCAGGACGTCGTAGATACTGTCAACGTCGGCGTGGTGCTCAATGCCCAGAGCCGTTGACGCGTTGCCCTGTGGATCAATATCAATCACCAAGACGTTGAGGCCGGCGGAGGCCAGAGCGGCAGCGATGTTCACGGTGGTGGTCGTCTTACCGACCCCACCTTTTTGATTGGAAACCGTGAAGATGCGGGTTTTATCCGGCTTTGGCAGTTCCCTGCCCACCAGCCGTTCACGCCGACGGGTCTCGTGTGCCAACTGACGGGCGATGGGACTCGAGTCATCAATGGAATCCATCACGTTATGCACTCCATCAGATACGGTTTCACGTGAAACAGCGGCATTATCAACCGAATTAGTGCGCACGATTGCAGACTGAAGAGACGCAGAGGGTGTAGCCATTGCCCGAGCTGACCCCAACGACATAAACGGGGGGATTCGCTGCGTGGAGGTTTCACTACTGCCCACTGGTCACACTCTCACTCTCATTCGGCGCTTGCTGCCGTTCTCTAGCCTAACTGCTCAGCCGCCGACACGCGGGAAACCGAGCGGGTCTCAGGCCGTCTTTCCGGGCTTGTTGACGATAATCCTCACCACAGTGGTGGGTTCCTCCAAAAGCTCCTGTCCACAAACCACAACCGACGTTTCCACGCCGCCAAGTTTGCGGATGACCTTCTTGGCTTTCTCAATCTCTTCGGCAGCGCTACGACCCTTGATGGCCACAACTTCGCCGCGGCCGTTCAAAAGGGGAATCGTCAGGCCCGCCAGGTTGCTGAGCGCAGAAACAGCCCTCGCCGTCACAACATCGGCGTCCACCATTCCAACGGCCAGCTCAGCACGCGTCCTCATGATGGTGACGTTGTCCAGGCCCAGGTCATCTACGACTTCCTGGAGCCAGATGACACGACGCTCAAGCGGCTCAATCAACGTCAGTTCAAGGTCCGGGCGTGCAATTGCCAGGCAAAGACCCGGCAGGCCTGCACCGGATCCAACGTCGGCGACGTGGCTGTCCATGGCAATTGCAGTTTCGATGACTGCACAGTTCAGTACGTGGCGACTCCACAAACGCGGAATCTCACGCGGGCCAATCAGCCCACGCTCAGTTCCGGAGGTGGCGAGGTGTTCCACGTAGCGCTTGGCAAGATCCAAGCGCTCCCCAAAGATCTTCTCTGCCGCTTCAAGTTCAGCTGCGGTAATTTCAACCATGAGCTGCTAGTCAGCCGAAACGACGATGTGGCGGCCGGCGCCTTCGCCTTCAGACTCGGAAACGAATCCGAGGTCAGCGACGGCGTCGTGGACAATCTTTCGCTCGTAAGCGCTCATCGGCTCAAGGGCCACCGTACCGCCGTCGGCCTTGACCTTGGCCACGGCGTCTTCAGCGATCTGCTGAAGCACGCCCGCGCGCTCCTTACGGTAGCCGTTGATGTCCAGCACCAGGCGTGAACGGCTTTCGGTAGCGGAAAGGACCGAGAGGCGGGCCAGCTCCTGCAGGGCCTCCAGAACCTCGCCGTCACGTCCTACGAGGCTGTCCAATGCGGCCGACTCTTCATCGGCACCAATAGAGATGTACGTGCGTCCGTTGCGGACCTCGATGTCGATATCGCCGTCGATATCGGCAATATCCAGAAGTTCCTCGAGGTAGTCGGCGGCAATGTCGCCTTCTTCTTCAAGACGACTGGCCGTCTTGGACTGCGTCTCTTCCTGGGTCTCGTCCTGGTCTTCAGTCACAGCGGCGATAACTTCTTCAGTGCTCTCGGCAGACATTACTTCTTCTTCCTGTTCTTACGTTGTGGCTGGACGCGCTGTGCCCGGATCTCGGCCGCCGCCGCGGCAGCTGCTTCGGCTTCAGCAGCGGCGTCCGCGGTCTTCTTGCCACCCAGCAGCGGCGGCAGGCCCTTGGCGGCACGGCGCTCCTCCAGTGCCTTGGCGGCAGGGGAACCCGGGGTAGGCATGCGGCGGATGACGAAGAACTGCTGGCCCATGGTCCACAGGTTGGTGGTGGTCCAGTAGATGAGGACACCGATGGGGAAGTTGATGCCACCAATACCGAACACGAGCGGCAGGATGTAAAGCATCATTTTCTGCTGGCGCATGAACGGGCTGGCCATGGCCTCTTCGGACATGTTCTTGGCCATGATTTGCTTCTGGGTGATGAACTGCGAGGCCGTCATGGCAATGATCATCACGATGGAGAGAATCCAGACTGCAACCTCGTTGCCACCGGCACCACCGTGAAGCAGCGAAGCAGACAGCGGCGCACCGAAGATGCTGGATTCATCGAACTGGACAACCTGGTCGGCGCTCATGGCCCCAATGCCCTTGCCGCTGTTACGGGCTGCGGTGATACCCGACAACACCTGGAACAGCGCGAAGAAGAACGGCATCTGAATCAGCATCGGCAAACATGCCGAGAACGGGTTGGTGCCGTGCTTCTTGTACAGGGCCATCTGTTCCTGCGCCATTGCCTGGCGGGACAGCTGATCGGTCTTGCCCTTGTATTTGGTCTGAAGCTTCTTCAGGTCCGGCTGCAGCAGCTGCATGCCGCGCTGCGCTTTGATCTGCTTGACGAAGACCGGGATCAGGGCGGCACGGATCACCAACACGAGGCCGATGATGGACAGAGTCCACGTCCAGCCGTTCGCGGCGGGCAGGCCAATGAAGCTCAGTCCCTCGTGGAAGCCAACCATGATGATTGACACCAGCCACTTGAACGGAAACATGATTGTTTCAAAGAAGTCCATACGATATCCCTATTCGTTAGGCCGCCGAGCGGCCTTCTTCATCAGCCTGAGCAGCCAGGAACTGGTCCGGATTGTTCAGTACAACAATTGTGGGCGTCCGGCCTTCAGGCCAATGACGATGGCCGGCGGGGACATGGTCCACTCCACCAGCGTTCCAAGGGTGACATTTGGCGAGCCTTTTGGCTGCGAGCCAGCTGCCCTTCACGGCGCCATGCACCGTTACTGCTTCCAGCGCGTACGCGGAGCAAGAGGGAAAGAAACGGCACACCTGGCCGTACAGGGGCGAGATGACCTTGCGGTACGTCTTCAGCAAGAGGATAAGAATGTTGCGGGGCAGCTCCCAGAGGAACGTGCCGACCGCCGCCGGCAGATTCCTGGGGGGAACCTTGCCGGAGGGGTCGCTTGAGGAAGGAACGACGGCGGTGCTTATGTCATGCACGCGGTGTCCCTTCCGTTGTGGTGCCGTTGTGTTCAGTCGAAGCGTTGCGTGGAGCTGAGCCACTCAATCGCTTCGTCGTCACTGCCAGTGCGGCGTTGTAGTCCGAGAGCAGTTGCTCCCAGCTGGCAGATGCAGCTGCGGGCAACGCCCGGACCACCACCGCCAGACCCGTTCCATGCTTGTGCAAGGAAAGAGCGCCTGCTTCTCTCAGTCTCCTCTTAACGAGGTTCCTGGTCACGGCGTTCCCGACGGCTTTGGAGACAATGAAGCCGATTCGACTCGGCTCCCCGGCCCCGATAGAGGCCGTATATAACACTAAGTTCCGGCGTCCATTGCGGACGCCGGAACGTACAGTTGTTGAAAAGTCGGTAGACGTCCGCAGACGGTTAGGGGTGGCTAGCACCGTCGAACCCGCAAAAAGACCCTGACCGACAAGTCAGTTATTTACGCCGACAGTTCGACGCGGCCCTTGCCGCGACGGGCAGCCAGGATGGCGCGGCCGGCACGGGTGCGCATACGAAGGCGGAAGCCGTGCTTCTTGGCCCGACGGCGGTTATTCGGCTGAAAAGTCCGCTTGCTCACGTTAGTTACTCCAGTGGATCAAAGGTGCGCCCACCCGATCAAAAAAGGGGAAGAACTGGCCGACGCTAAGTTTTGTATGTGCCTGCCGCCGTTGCCTTCCGCACGGTGAACGTACGGAGTTACAACTGATCTCAAAAGCGGACACAAAGGACTTCACAACGTTAGGGCAAAAAGGCACCCACAGTCAAACCGGGAGCCTGCTGCAGAGCTATCCACAGCTGTGCCCAACCCCCGTTCCCAGCCTGTGGATGAAGTGGCTCACAGGCCGCAATCCGGAACAACAACGGTGTAATTATCCACAGGCAACTTCCCAGCTATCTTCTAGCGATTTCATCCCCTAGAGTGGCTCAGTAGCCCAATGTCCACCCGCTGTGTATAACTCTGTGGATTATCGCCCAGAACAGCGCCGCCGGAGACACTTCGGCTGCCAGCAACGCCGGCAAGCAAGTATTTAGGAACTGATTGATGACAGTAGACGAAGCCAACCACGCCAACACTGTCGGAAGTTCCTGGCGCAGGGTGCTGAGCCTCATGGAACAGGACGACCGGGTATCACCCCGTCAGCGCGGTTTCGTCATCCTCGCCCAGGCACAGGGCCTCATAGGTTCCACACTCTTGGTGGCCGTTCCCAACGAACTCACCCGCGAAGTCCTGCAGACCCAGGTCAAGGATGCCCTGGACGATGCCCTTCGCAGCGTTTTCTCTGACGACATCCGCTGCGCCATCGACGTCGACACCGATCTGGTGCCGGTCCATGCAGAGCCGGAACCCGTCGTCGAGCTTTCCGCCGTATCCGACTTCGCCGAGCCGAAGCCCCAGCCCACTCCGCCCAGTACCTCGCATGAGTTCGGCCGCCTGAACCCGAAGTACATCTTCGATACTTTCGTGATCGGTTCCTCGAACCGCTTTGCGCACGCGGCCGCCGTCGCTGTCGCCGAAGCGCCGGCCAAGGCGTACAACCCGCTGTTCATCTACGGCGACTCTGGCTTGGGCAAGACCCACCTGCTGCACGCCATTGGTCATTACGCCCGCCGGCTCTACAGCGGCATCCGGGTCCGCTACGTGAACTCCGAGGAATTCACCAACGACTTCATCAACTCCATCCGGGACGACGAAGGCACCAGCTTCAAGACCACGTACCGGAACGTGGATGTGCTGTTGATCGATGACATCCAGTTCCTGGCGGGCAAGGACCGGACGCAGGAGGAGTTCTTCCACACGTTCAACGCCCTGCACAATGCCAACAAGCAGGTTGTCATCACCTCGGACCAGCCGCCAAAGATGCTCGCCGGCTTCGAGGACCGCATGACGTCCCGCTTCGAGTGGGGCCTGCTGACCGACATCCAGCCGCCGGAACTCGAAACCCGCATTGCCATCCTCCGCAAGAAGGGCCTCAGCGAAGGCTTGTCGGCACCGGACGACGCCCTGGAGTACATCGCCTCGAAGATCTCCAGCAACATCCGGGAACTCGAGGGGGCTTTGATCCGCGTCACGGCGTTCGCCAGCCTCAACCGCCAACCGGTGGATGTAGCCCTGGCTGAGATGGTGCTCAAGGACCTGATCACTGACGACGGCGCCCAGGAGATCACGGCGAAGCAGATCCTGGACCAGACGGCGGACTACTTCAAGCTCAGCATGGAAGAGCTCTGCAGCAAGTCCCGCACCCGTACGTTGGTGACCGCCCGCCAAATCGCCATGTACCTGTGCCGTGAACTGACGGACATGTCCCTGCCGAAGATCGGGCAGGAGCTCGGCGGCCGTGACCACACCACCGTCATCCACGCTGATCGCAAGATCCGCGAACTGATGGCGGAACGTCGTGTGATCTACAACCAGGTCACTGAGCTCACCAACCGCATCAAACAGCAGCAGCGCGACTCCTGAAATCCACACCGCGGCCGCTACTACATACCTTATTAACAGGTGCATGTGGATAAGCCTGTGGATACTTAAGGGGACAAGCTCGGTTAATGGGCTTAAAACCCTTAAGCCGCCTGTGGATCGTTAAAAACCGGCTTGGGAGTTGTCCCCATCCACACCCTGTTTAAAACCCAGTTAACGCACAATGAGTGAACAGGGCTTAACCGCTGAACGACGCGGCAGGATCGGGTTATCCACAGTTTCCACAGCAGTTATTAACACTACGAATCCCAAAAAATTGAAATCCCTCAAATAACAATCTCGTTCTGCCACCGTCCCGCCGCCAGGGGCGGACCACAGACGGACCCCAAAGGCCGCCTGCGGCTGTCCACATACGAAGGGTCCGGCCCGACGGGGATGGGTTAATCGCGGATCTTCCGGCTAAGCTGTCAGCAGCGCTCCCATCCTTGGGTCTGTTTGTAGTTCGCTGAGTGCGGACCATGCAGGTTCCGGTGCCGGAATGCAGAGATTTAGCGGCTTCCACGCAGGAATCCGCAGCTACTACTTGACAGCAGCAATGAAAGGCGGCACCCCTCCGTGAAGTTCAGAGTCGACCGCGACGTCCTGGCAGAAGCCGTTACGTGGACCGCGCGGTCGTTGTCTCCGCGGCCGCCAGTACCCGTGCTCTCCGGCCTCCTCCTCAAAGCTGAGGCAGGAACGGTCAGCCTCTCGAGCTTTGACTACGAGACTTCGGCACGCCTGGAAATTCCGGCAGATATTGCTGTTGAGGGCACCATTTTGGTCTCGGGACGCTTGCTGGCCGATATCTGCCGCAGCCTTCCGTCAGCTCCCGTGGAAGTCGAAACCGATGGCAGCAAAGTGACTCTCACTTGCCGTCGAAGCAGCTTCCATCTCGCAACCATGCCCGAGGCTGAGTACCCGGCACTCCCCGCACTTCCCACCATCAGCGGCACGTTGCCCGGCGATGCTTTCGCCCAGGCTGTTTCCCAGGTGATTATTGCGGCCAGCAAGGACGACACCCTCCCGATCCTGACCGGCGTGCGCATGGAGATCGAGGACGACCTCATCACGCTCCTTGCCACCGACCGTTACCGCCTCGCCATGCGCGAAGTCCCTTGGAAGCCTGTTACTCCCGGGATTTCCACCAGCGCCTTGGTCAAATCCAAGACCCTGAACGAGGTAGCCAAGACCCTCGGCGGCAGTGGCGATATCAACCTCGCCCTTGCAGACGACGACAGCCGGCTCATTGGCTTCGAAAGCGGTGGACGCACCACAACGTCACTCCTGGTGGATGGCGACTACCCCAAGATCCGTTCGCTGTTCCCGGATTCCACACCCATCCACGCCACGGTTCAGACCCAGGAACTGGTTGAAGCCGTTCGGCGTGTTTCCCTGGTAGCCGAGCGGAACACTCCGGTCCGACTCGCCTTCACCCAAGGACTCCTGAACCTCGACGCCGGTACCGGCGAGGACGCCCAGGCTTCCGAGGAGCTCGAGGCACAGCTTTCCGGCGAAGACATCACCGTGGCCTTCAACCCGCATTACCTCGTTGAAGGTCTGAGCGTTATCGAGACCAAGTACGTTCGCTTCTCCTTCACCACCGCCCCCAAGCCGGCCATGATCACGGCCCAGGCAGAGGCGGATGGCGACGACCAGGACGACTACCGCTACCTCGTGATGCCGGTTCGCCTTCCCAACTAACCGGAACGTACCCGCCACCTTCGCAGAAAAGAGTTCACACTGTGCACATCGGTCTGATCGGCCTCGGCAAAATGGGTTTCAACATGCGCCAGCGCATGCGGAACGGCGGCATCGAGGTCACTGGTTTCGACCGCAACCCGGACGTCACTGATGTTGCTTCCGTGGATGAACTCATCGCAGCACTTCCCAGCCCGCGTCTGGTGTGGGTCATGGTGCCTTCAGGCGCGATCACCGATGCAGTGGTGACCGAACTGGGTGAGAAGCTCAGCCCAGGTGACTTGGTGATCGACGGCGGCAACTCACGTTTCACCGAAGACCAAAAGCACGCTGCCGCCCTTGCCGAAAAGGGCATCCGTTTTGCCGATTGCGGTGTTTCCGGAGGTGTGTGGGGCCTCGAGAACGGTTACGGCCTGATGGCAGGAGGCGCCGATGAAGACATCGAGCTCGCCATGCCGGTTTTCGACGCCTTGCGTCCTGAAGGCGAACGTGCCGACAGCTTTGTCCACGTCGGCGGTGTTGGCGCCGGCCACTACGCAAAAATGGTCCACAACGGGATCGAGTATGGCCTCATGCAGGCCTATGCCGAAGGCTACGAACTGCTGGCAGCCAAGGACATCGTGAAGGACCTCCCTGGTACTTTCCGGGCTTGGCAAAAGGGAACGGTGGTCCGCTCCTGGCTCCTGGACCTCATGGTCAAGGCGCTGGACGAAGATCCAGGCCTGGCTTCGATTGACGATTACGTCGAAGATTCCGGCGAGGGCCGCTGGACCGTGGAGGAAGCGATCGCCAATGCAGTGCCGGCGCCGGCCATTACTGCGGCGCTTTTCGCGAGGTTTGCTTCCCGCGAGGACAATTCACCGGCCATGAAGATGGTTTCTGCCCTGCGTCACCAGTTCGGCGGACACGCCACCCGTCCGGCCAACTAGGCCGCAGGAGTCCTGCAAACGGCGTGTACCTCGAACATCTTTCGCTGGCTGATTTCCGCAGCTATGCCCAGGTTGACCTGAAACTTGGCCCTGGCGTGACTGTCCTTGTGGGATCCAATGGAATCGGCAAGACCAACCTGATGGAAGCCATTGGATATTTGGCGACGCTGAGCTCCCACCGCGTCAGCACGGACGCGCCTTTGCTCCGTTTCGGTGCGGAACGCGCCATGATCCGCGCCAAGCTGGTCCGCGGGGAACAATCCACGGTTCTCGAACTGGAAATCAACGCCGGGCGGGCCAACCGGGGCCGTATCAACCGCGGAAACCCGGTGCGGGCCAGGGACATTCTGGGGATCTGCCATACGGTGTTGTTTGCGCCGGAGGACTTGGCTCTGGTCAAGGGCGATCCCTCGAATCGCCGCCGTTTCCTGGATGAGCTGCTGGTCATCCTCGTGCCACGGCATGCTGCCACGCGAAGCGACTATGACCGCGTCCTGAAGCAGCGCAACGCCCTGCTGAAATCCGCCCGGACGGGAAAATTCTCGGCGGGTCATGAGGCAACCCTGGATGTTTGGGACCAGCATATGGCCCGGGCCGGCGCCGAACTGCTCCACGCCCGTCTGGAACTGGTGGAACGTTTGCGGCCCCACCTGAACAGCGCCTATGCGCAGCTGACCGATGGATCCAAAGAGGCGGGGGCGGTCTACCGCTCAACCATCCAGGGCGTCCTGGACGACGACGGCGGTCCAGCCGACCACGGTACGGAACCTTCGGCGTCGGTTGACGACCTCCGGCTGCTGTCCGTGGATGAACTCACCGAACGCTACATCCAGGCTTTCGCAGCATCGCGGAAAAAGGAACTGGAACGCGGCATCTCCCTGGTGGGTCCGCACCGCGATGAACTGGAACTGGTGTTGGGCCAGGCTCCAGCTAAGGGTTATGCGTCCCATGGTGAAACATGGTCCATGTGCTTGTCCCTGCGCCTTGCTTCCTACTACGTGATGTTGGATGACGCCCGTACGGGTGGAACCGCTCCGATCCTCATTCTGGACGATGTTTTCGCTGAGCTTGACGTCCAGCGGCGGCGTAAACTGGCTGCAATAGTGGCCGGTGCCGAGCAAGTGCTGGTGACTGCCGCCGTCGATGCCGATATCCCCGAGGAGCTGGCCGGACGGCGCGTAACCGTTGTTCCGGGAGGCATCGATGGCGAAGGATAGCCGCGACGGTCTTCAACCCGGTCGCGATCCGGATGAGATTGATGCTGCCCAGGCGGCGTTGAACCGAATGCGCGAGGCCGCGGCTGCACGCGGCGAAGTACGGCAGCGCGCACCCCGGCCAGGGTCTGCCCCCCAGCGCAAGGGAATCCGGGATACCAGGGGTTTTGCGAAATTCCACGGCAGCGGCCGGGATCCTTTGGGACTCGGCAATGTGGTGGGCCGCTTGGTGGCTGAGCGCGGATGGACGTCCCCTGTGGCTGTTGGATCCGTAATGGCGGAGTGGGAGACACTTGTTGGGACGGATATTTCCGCCCACTGCACGCCGGAGAGTTTCACTGACACTACGCTCCACGTTCGCTGCGATTCCACGGCGTGGGCGACGCAGCTCCGCCTGCTCAGCACGAGCCTCCTGGAGATGTTCCGCAATGAACTGGGTGAAGGAGTGGTGACCAGCATCCAGGTCCTGGGTCCTTCGGCTCCAAGTTGGCGTAAAGGCGGGCGCAGCGTCAATGGTCGCGGCCCGCGCGATACTTACGGCTAAACGGCGTGCAGGGCGATTCAACGCCCCGGAGTCGTATAGGCCCCCATCGGGACCACCGTAGGGCCATTGCAGATAGGGCCAGCGGCCTCCTATGGCCATATTCAGCTCTCGGCTGCCCCCGTATTTGCAAGGATTCGCGGGTTTCCACGATAGAATTGGCGTAGATCACTGAGCGCCGGTGAAACGTCGTCGGGGTCCTGGATCCACTCTTGTGGCATGGGGACCCCTTTCGTCGGAGTAATCGGCGCAATCAGTCACGTGCCCGTTGACGGCTGCGGTACGCCGCGGACACCACCGGGAACGGCCGACATCGAGTACAGAGGAGTCGAAAGCGCCTGTGGCTAACGACAATGCAGAGACCTTGGCAGTAGAGCCCGAAGAGGAGACTGTTCCCAAGCCTGACACGCCCGCAGAGGCGCCCAGGGAGTACGGTGCCAGCGACATCACCGTGCTGGAGGGCCTCGAAGCGGTGCGCAAACGCCCCGGTATGTATATCGGATCCACTGGTCCCCGCGGCCTGCACCACCTGGTCTATGAAGTGGTGGACAACTCTGTTGACGAGGCACTGGCCGGGTATTGCAGCCACATCGAGATCACCCTACGCGCCGACGGCGGCGTTCGTGTCGTAGATGACGGCCGTGGTATCCCCGTGGACATTCACCCGACCGAAGGCAAGCCGACGGTTGAAGTGGTCATGACAATCCTTCACGCCGGCGGTAAGTTCGGAGGCGGCGGCTACGCTGTTTCCGGCGGCCTCCATGGTGTGGGTATCTCCGTGGTGAACGCTTTGTCCCGCCGTGTGGACACGGAAGTCCGCCGCCAGGGCCACGTATGGCGCATGACCTTTGCTGACGGCGGCAAGCCCCAGGGCGAACTCGTCAAGGGTGAGGCCACTGACGTTACCGGAACGTCCCAGACGTTTTACCCGGATGGCACC
Source organism: Arthrobacter sp. D5-1 (assembly GCF_017357425.1). NCBI lineage: Bacteria > Bacillati > Actinomycetota > Actinomycetes > Micrococcales > Micrococcaceae > Arthrobacter > Arthrobacter sp. D5-1. The sequence continues at coordinate 54,401 of NZ_CP014571.1, forward strand.
ATCTTCGAGTCCACCGAGTTCGATTTTGAAACACTCCGGGCCCGTTTCCAGCAGATGGCCTTCCTCAACAAGGGCCTGCGCATCACGCTGACCGATGAGCGTCCGGTGTCCCGTGACGGCGATGATGATCTGGATCTCGACGCCGTTGCCACCGAAGGCGAAGTCGCCGCCGAGCACCGCACTGTGGTGTACCAGTACCCGGACGGCCTGCTGGACTACGTTAAGCACTTGAACTCGAACAAGAAGGTCGAGATTGTCCACGAGGACGTCATCGCTTTCGAAACCGAGGACACCGAACGGCATATCGCCGTTGAGGTAGCCATGCAGTGGACCACCGCGTATTCCGAGAGCGTCCACACCTACGCGAACACCATCAATACCCATGAGGGCGGAACGCACGAAGAGGGTTTCCGCGCCGCGATGACGTCGCTCATCAACCGGTACGCGCGGGAAAAGAGCATCATCAAGGAGAAGGAAGACAACCTCACAGGTGATGACATCCGTGAAGGCCTGACTGCCGTTATTTCCGTCAAGCTTTCCGAGCCACAGTTCGAAGGCCAGACCAAGACCAAGCTGGGCAACTCTGAGGTCAAGGGCTTTGTCCAGCGCGTTGTCACGGATCAGCTGGGTGACTGGCTGGAGCGCAACCCCGGTCCCGCCCGCGACGTGATCCGCAAGGCTATCTCGGCTGCCCAGGCACGCATGGCAGCACGCAAAGCCCGTGATAACGCCCGCCGGAAGAGCCCGCTGGAATCGTTCGGCATGCCCGGAAAGCTTTCCGACTGCTCCTCCAAGGATCCTTCACGTTGCGAGGTGTACCTGGTGGAGGGTGACTCCGCAGGTGGTTCCGCCAAGCGCGGCCGCAACCCGGAAACCCAGGCCATCCTGCCATTGCGCGGCAAGATCCTGAATGTCGAGCGTGCCCGCTTGGACAAGGCCCTCGGCAACGCTGAAGTCCAGTCCATGATCACCGCCTTCGGAACGGGCATTGGCGAAGACTTCGATATTTCCAAGCTGCGCTATCACAAGATTGTTTTGATGGCCGATGCTGATGTTGATGGCCAGCACATCACCACCCTTCTGATGACGCTGTTGTTCCGCTATATGCGCCCGCTGATCGAAAACGGCTATGTCTACCTGGCCCAGCCGCCGCTGTACAGGATCAAGTGGTCCAACGCAGCTCACGACTACGTTTACAGTGACCGCGAACGTGATGAGACCATCCGCAAGGGTGCTTCCATGAACAAGAGGCTCCCCAAGGACAACGGCATCCAGCGCTACAAGGGTCTCGGCGAAATGGACTACACCGAGCTGTGGGACACCACCATGGATCCGGATCGCCGCACGCTGCTGCAGGTCACCATGGATGATGCCCTGGCTGCCGACCAGACCTTCTCCGTCCTGATGGGCGAGGACGTTGAATCGCGCCGTAACTTCATCCAGCAGAACGCCAAGGACGTCAGGTTCCTCGATATCTAGGGCTCCACAAGGGCACCTGAATATTCTCGAACTGACATATACCTGAAACGGAAACCTTAGATTATGAGTGACGAAACTCCCGAAGTCCCGGCGGAATCCACTGCCGACGACGTAGTTCTTGAGGGCGATGTGCTGACAGACCGCGTGGAGCAGGTGGACCTGCAGACAGAGATGCAGCGGTCCTACCTCGACTACGCCATGGCCGTTATCGTCGGCCGCGCCCTCCCGGACGTCCGCGATGGCCTGAAGCCGGTGCACCGCCGCGTTCTGTACGCAATGTTCGACGGCGGTTACCGCCCCGACCGCTCGTTCAACAAGTGCGCCCGCGTGGTTGGCGACGTCATGGGTACCTATCACCCGCACGGTGACATGGCGATCTACGATGCCTTGGTGCGCCTGATCCAGGACTGGACCATGCGGTACCCGCTGGCACTTGGCCAGGGCAACTTCGGTTCACCGGGCAACGATGGCGCTGCTGCACCGCGGTACACCGAAACCAAGATGGCACAGCTGGCCATGGAAATGGTCCGGGACATTGACGAGGAAACCGTCGACTTCCAGGACAACTACGACGGCAAGAACCAGGAACCCACCATCCTGCCGGCGCGCTTCCCCAACTTGCTGGTCAACGGCTCTTCCGGCATCGCCGTCGGCATGGCCACCAACATTCCGCCGCACAACCTGCGAGAGGTTGCCGACGGCGTGCAGTGGGCTCTCGAGAACCCCACGGCCACGCGGGAAGAGCTTCTTGAGGCTCTGTTGCTGCGCATCAAGGGCCCCGACTTCCCCACGGGTGCCACCATCCTGGGCCACAAGGGCATCGAAGACGCCTACCGTACCGGCCGCGGCTCCATTACGATGCGCGCCGTGGTCAACGTCGAGGAACTCCAGGGCCGTACCTGCCTGGTGGTGACCGAGCTGCCGTACCAGGCCAACCCGGACAACCTGGCCATCAAGATTGCCGAACTGGTCAAGGACGGCAAGATTTCAGGCATTGCGGACCTCCGCGATGAAACCTCCGGCCGTACCGGCCAGCGCCTGGTGATCGTGCTCAAGCGCGATGCGGTGGCCAAGGTGGTCCTGAACAACCTTTACAAGCACACGCAGTTGCAGGACAACTTCTCGGCGAACATGCTGGCAATTGTCGACGGCGTTCCGCGCACCTTGAGCCTTGACGCCTTCATCCGTCACTGGGTTGCGCACCAGATGGACGTCATTGCACGCCGCACCCGTTACCGCCTGCGCAAGGCCGAGGAAGAAGCGCACATCCTGCGCGCGCTCCTCAAGGCACTGGACATGCTGGATGAGGTCATTGCCCTCATCCGCGCGTCCAACACCACAGAGGCTGCCCGTGAAGGCCTCATGGAGCTCCTCGAGATCGACGAACTCCAGGCCCGCGCCATCCTGGACATGCAGCTCCGGCGACTGGCCGCCCTGGAACGACAGAAGATCCAGGACCGCCACTCCGAGCTCGAGTCGATGATCGAGGAATACAACTCGATCCTCGCTTCGGAGGAGCGGCAGCGCCAGATCATCAGCGAAGAACTCGCGGAGATCGTGGCCAAGCATGGCGATGACCGCCGCACACACATCCTGATGGGCTTCGACGGCGACATGTCCATGGAGGACTTGATCCCCGAAGAGGAAATGGTTGTCACCATTACGCGCGGCGGCTACGTCAAGCGCACCCGCAGCGACAACTACCGTTCCCAGCAGCGCGGTGGCAAGGGCATCAAGGGTGCACAACTGCGTGGCGACGACGTCGTGGAACACTTCTTCGTCACCACCACCCACCACTGGCTGCTGTTCTTCACCAACCTGGGCCGCGTGTACCGTGCCAAGGCCTACGAGCTGGCAGAAGCTGGACGTGACGCCAAGGGCCAGCACGTGGCCAACCTGCTGGCTTTCCAGCCTGATGAGCACATCGCCCAGGTCCTTGACCTCCGGGACTACCAGCAGGCCCCCTACTTGGTGCTCGCCACCAAGAACGGCCTGGTTAAGAAGACGAGGCTCGAAGACTACGACACCAACCGCACGGCCGGCGTCATCGCCATCAACCTGCGCGACGAGGACGAGCTGGTTTCCGCACAGCTGGTCAGCGAGACCGACGACCTCCTCCTGGTGTCACGCAAGGGCCAGTCCATCCGCTTCACGGCCACCGATGACGCACTGCGTCCCATGGGCCGCGCTACGTCCGGTGTGACCGGTATGAAGTTCCGTGAAGACGACGAATTGCTTGCTGCAGACGTCGTCCAGGACGGTTCCTTCGTCTTCATCGTGACCGAGGGCGGCTACGCCAAGCGGACCGCCGTGGACGAATACCGCTTGCAGGGCCGTGGCGGCCTGGGCATCAAGGTTGCCAAGCTTGCCGAAGACCGCGGTGACCTTGTGGGTGCCTTGATCGTGCAGGAAGAGGACGAAGTCCTGGTGGTCATGGAGGGCGGCAAGGTGGTCCGCTCGGCTGTCACCGGCGTGCCGGCCAAGGGCCGTGACACCATGGGTGTCATCTTCGCCAAGCCGGACAAGAACGACCGCATTATTGAGGTTGCGCGCAACAGCGAACGCGGCTTGGAAGTCGAAGAGTCAGAAGACGGACTCGACGATGACGTAACGTTGGCTGCAAACGACGGCGCCCCTGAGGCGACCGTGACGGCCGAAACGGAAAACGACGCAGACCCGGAAACCGAAACGGGCGCGGAGCTGAACGAAGACAACACCGGAGGTAACGAGTGAGTAATTCCGACTCATATCCCAAGCCGAGCACAGGTGTCCCCGGCGGACTCCGGCAGCCCTCGGGCAGCGCCCAAGCAGGAACGCCTGCGCGGCCCCAACAGCGTCCAGGAACTGGGGCTGCTGGAACCGGCGCCGCCGGCGCACGCCCAGCAACTGGCACCAACTCCGCGCAGCGGCCCTCCGGGGCTCCCGGACAACGGCCGGCCCAGGCAACCCAGCGTCCTGCAGGCGCTCCGGGACAACGTCCGGCACAGCCCGGACAGCGCCCTGCCCAGTCAGGTCAGCGCCCCGCCCAGGGTGCCCCCGGCTTGGTGAAGCCTGCTCCCAAGGCCAAGGTCCGCCGCGCTCGTTTGCTGGTCAGCAAGGTGGATCCCTGGTCTGTCCTGAAGATGGCGTTCCTCTTGTCCGTTGCGTTGGGCATCGTCACAGTGGTGGCTGCCATCGTGCTGTGGACTGTGTTGGATCTCACAGGGATCTTCAACCAGGTTGATAGCCTCCTGGGGACCCTGGCAGGATCCGAAGGAAGCGGTTTTGAACTGAAGAAGATTGCGTCCCTCGGCCAGGTGGCATCCTTCGCCACCATCATTGCCGTGGTGAACGTGGTCCTGCTGACCGCACTCTCCATGCTTTCCGCAGTGCTGTATAACATTTCCGCAACGTTGGTTGGTGGCGTCGGCGTCACTTTGACCGACGACTAATAAAAACCCGCGGAAATACGCCGAAATTGGCAGAATTTCCGCATGGAAATGCCTCGATTTGAGATCGGGCCGGGATGTGCTGTACAGTCATATCTCGGCCCGATGAGGCATCGGGGCGTATAGCTCAGGCGGTTAGAGCGCTTCGCTGATAACGAAGAGGTCCCAGGTTCAAGTCCTGGTACGCCCACGGAACCGAAAGAGGTTCAGGTAAAACTGAACCGGAATGAGGTGCTTGTGAAGAAGTTGCTGGTAGTTGTAGCAGCGGCAGTCGCAGGTCTCCTGGTCTATAAAAAGGCACAGGAATCCGAAGCCCGGAAGGATGTCTGGAGCAAGTCAACCGACACGGTGGACTAGCCGAGGAGCCCGGTCTGAGCTGGTAAATACCAGCCTGGACATGGGGTATGATTGACGGGTTGCTTCTTATGGGGGCATGGCGCAATTGGTAGCGCACCTGCTTTGCAAGCAGGGGGTTCGGGGTTCGAGTCCCCGTGCCTCCACCATAAGAAAAGTCCCGGTCAGAAATGACCGGGACTTTTGCTTTTAACTCCGTAACCCCGCCAACACCCAACAAGGCCGGTGCCACCTTGCCGCGCCCACGCCGCGCGCTTCCACCATTGCTACGCATTTCCGGGCGGCACCAGCGAATGTGCGTGTCATCAACGAATGCCCGCGGCACCAAGGGGGAACTCAGCCAGCCGGAACCTGCTGCAAGGCTCGCTCAAGGAACGCTGCCAGCTCGCTGTTCCCCAAGACGGGAGTCACCACACCCAGCTCCAGGGTGGGCTGTGTCTTGGCCCCAGCGGTCTTCAGGGCACCCTGCACTTTGAGCCGTGCTGCGGTTGCGGCCTCTGTATCGCCTCGCTTGTCCGCCTCCAGCATGGTGATGGCCTCCTCCACTCCTCGTCCGTACTCAGCAGCCGCTGCAACCCACGTAGAGCCGTCCTGTGCGAAACCGGGCTCCGCCATCCGTGGCAGGAGCCCGGGAAGCCGCTGAAGCAACCCAGCGCGGTCCTTCAACGCCCCCGAGGGTTGCGTGCCGGCGTCGTACTCCGCCCAGAACTGGTCAATATCGTGCCGCAATTCTGGAGCGGAAGGGGTGAGTTCGTCGTCCTGCCAATCCTGATTCAGGTCCACGAAGGCCCGTACGGCAGCTTGGACCTCAGGATCGGGCCCGGCGAGCAAGGCCAACGCGGCATTCATGGAATGGGAGGCGTCATAGGCGGGGCCGTTCCAGGAGAGGTCAGCGTAGTTGAAGATGGCGGGCAGGGAGAGATAGGGCTGGATCATTGGGTTGGTGACGATGCCCTGGATGGACCCGTGCAGATCTGCGTCCCTGCCGATGACGGGTGCCAGGAAGAGATGGTCCTGGGAGAAGTCGTTGACCGGATAGTTATCCCAGATGACTATGCTGCGGGAGGCGCCGGGTGTCCCGTAGGTCTGGCCCGCTGTCTCAGCTGACTTCCGGGTAATCCGGTGGGAGACGACTTCTTCACCCGTCCACTGCACCACAATTCCGGGGTTTAGCGCCTGACCGAGTTCGCGCTTGTACGGAGTGCTCGGTGAGCCGTTGTAGAAGGTGGGGACCGTTTCCAACGGGAGGACCCCGTCCTTGGCTGAGATGAACTTTTCATTCACGTCGTTAAGGAAGGACGCCTGTGCCTTCGCCAGGTTTGCTTGCCCCGCGCCGAATTCCCGGAGGTCTTCCGCGCATTGCACTTTTGTGGCGATGTCGTCCAAGGGAATCACGTACGAACGCACTCCCAGCGCATACAGGGATTCAAGCTTCGCCACTGCGTCCTCAAGATCGGCCTCGCGCGAATAACAAATGTCGATCCCTGGCGAAAGGGCATAGCTGAAGCGGACGTGATTGGCGGCAGCAGCGTCGATCAGTTCCTTCAGCTCCTCGAGCTCCTGGTCGGTGTACAGCTCGCGCCACTTGTCGCGCAGCAAAGGATCGTCCTTGGGCGAGTAGATGTAGGTGTTCATCTTCTGACTGCCCGCAAATTCAATGACATCCAGACGGGCCTGGTGGGACCACGGCGTGCCATAGAAGCCCTCAATAACGCCGCGGGTTTGCATCAGCGGCCAGTCACTGACCAGGACCGGGGCCACAGAGCCGGCCTTGAGCAACTGCCGGAGGGTCTGCACGGCGTGGAAGACGCCGTCGTTATCACGTCCGGCGAGGACCGCCGTCGGAACCCCGTCAGGCTGTCCGGTAGCAATGGCATAGCCTTCAGCGCGTCCAAGGGCATCACGAAGGGAGGAGTCGCCGTCCACGCTCAAAGCCTTGAGTGCCGGACCCATGGCGGACCCGGTGCCAAGGTGGATGGCAGATGATCCGTCGCGGGGGTTGGAAAGCTGCGTCACGACTTCAGCCGTGCCTCCAGCACCGGTCACGAGATCCTGCACGGCGGCGGTGGAGGCCTGATCGGTTCCGGCGGGTGCCACCACGTACACATGACCGGTCAACGGAACAGGGTCGCCGGTTGCGGTCCGGGCATGCTGCGGTACCGGGAAGATGCTCGGAACACCTGTCCCGTTTCCCCCGTTTCCCTGGGTTCCGTCAGGACGTTCACGTGAAACAGCGGCCCATCCAGCGATAATCAGGGCGGCTGTGAGCACGCCGGCCGCCACCAGCAGCAGGACTGACCGCCGACGCTTGACGGGTGCTTCGCTCAATCAAATAACCCCTTGGGTATGCCGTCACCGGCTGACGGGAATGCTGAGTCAAGACAACCACACTGTTGGAGCATCAGATAGGGGCTGGAACGCTCCCCCACCCCACTAGTGTTGATCCGTGACCTTTCTCATGGCCGCCCTGGGTGTTCTGGGTGTTGCCTCCTCCGGACCGCTCATTGCGGGCACCCTCGGAGCCACCTCAGTGACGGCACTGGCTATCGCTTTCTGGCGGAATGCGATCGGTGCGGTGGTGATGGCAGCTCCGGTGGCTGTCCGCGAGCCGAGAGCATTCGGCAGGATCACCCGTCGGGAATTCGGTTGGTCCACTGTTGCCGCCGTTGCACTGGCGTTCCACTTCGCTTGCTTCATCACCGCCCTTGAACTGACCTCGGTGGCGGCCGCCACTGCCTTGGTGTGCTTGCAATCCGCGTGGATCGCGGTCTTCCAGTTGTTCCGGGGCACACGGCATCGCTGGCCGGTGCTGGTGGGCCTGGGGATCGCTTTCGGCGGCGTGGTGGCCATTACCGGGTTCGATATGGGTTCCTCGCCGGAGGCCCTGCTCGGAGACTTGTTGGCGATTGCCGGCGGCGCTCTGGCGGGTCTCTATACACTTGCGGGCGGGAAGGCCCGCCAATCCATGGGAACGGGCACCTACACCACGCTCTGCTACGGCATGTGCGCAGCGATCGTGGCGGTGCTGGCACTGTTCAGCGCCCAGCCACTGACAGGGTTCGACGCCGGCGGCTGGCTTGGCATCATTGCCATCACCGTTTGCGCGCAGCTGGTAGGGCACACGGCGTTCAACCACTTGCTGGCCACGATGAGTCCGTTGCTGGTGTCCATGATCATCCTGCTGGAGATTCCGGGCGCTGCCATCCTGGCTGCCGTCTTCCTGTCTGAGACCTTGCCGGCCGGGACCTATGCGGGCTTGGCACTGATCCTGGCTGGCCTGGCCGTGGTTGTTGCCGGGCAGCGGCGGGGCCGCCCAGCAGCAGATCGACGCGAAGCTGAGTTGGGCACGGACTGAGGATCCGCCGTCGGGTGCTTGTCATCGGCGCTGCGCGCCTAGACACCACCGCGGCGGGCGCCCTGTGCGGCGTTTGCCGTGTGGATGGCCCGGAGGATCTTGGCCGGGAAGTACACCGAGAAGAACACCACCATGGGTGCTTTCAGGGCCATCTTTTTGACGTTGTGGGCCTTGTACGTCCGGTCGAAGCGCTGCACGTAGTAGCGGTAATCGCGGGGTGAATCCTCCAGCCGGCGGGCAGACATCCCGGACACCATCTGCGGCACGTACTGCACTTTGAGGTCGTGCTCGAAGAGGTGCAGTGACAGATCAATGTCCTCGTGCATTTCGTCCTTGGGATCCAGGCACGCTTCGTCGCGGATGGTCTCCCAGGCGGTGCGGCGAAGGGCCATATTGGAGCCAAAGAGGAAATGGTATTGGTGCTTGGCCAAGCGCAACATGAGCTGGCGCATTTTGTCGTCCGCCTTGAGGCCGAAGCGGCGCATGGGCATGTCGTAATAGACCACAGGACCCGTGGCCGCAGCGATCGACGGGTCTGTGAACGCCTTTTGGACTTGTTCAACCCAGTCCGGTTCCAGAACGGAATCTGCATCGATGCGTCCCACTACCTCGCCCGTGGCGCTGTTCAGGCCATGATTGCGGGTGGGGATCAGGCCCTGGAAGGCTTCCTGGCGCAGGAGAATGATGGGGCTTTCCGGGTATTCCTGCTGCATCTGGCGCACGATCCTGGCTGTGCGGTCCGTGGAAAGGTTGTCCACCACAATGATTTCGTCAGCAGGAACGGACTGGTAGATGGCCGCGATGAGGCACTGGCGAATGACGCTTTCCTCGTTATACGCCGGGATGACGATGGACACGCCCGGGGGCACCGGACCATCCTGAAGGGCACCCGCAGAGGGTCTATCGGCTGACATCACTCCAAATCTAACACTCGAGGCAGTGCGTCGGACGGAGCCTTGGGTTACAAGCCGGCAAACACTGAAGGGATCCCGGCGACGGCCGGGATCCCTTCAGTAGCTTGACGTGCCGGCCCCTGACAGGGGCCACTTGTCAGTGTTTAGTTCTGTACACCCTTGGCGTCGGAGTCCGAGCCCTCAGTGTCCTTGTGCAAGCTGGCCGCGATGTTCTTGACGGCAGTCTTGGCGTCGGTTGCCACCTTCGCAGAGGAGTCTTCAACGTTCTTGAAAGCATCCTCGGTGGCCTGCTCTGCCTCTGCTGCGGCTTCCTCCGGCGTGATGTCCTTGGTGCCGGATTCAGTCACTGCGGCAGCCGTTGCTGAGGCATCAGCCGAAGCCGGGGCAGCTGGAACCGGAGCGGGCGTCGGAGTAACCGGGGAAGGTGTCTTCCACGGATCCTCCACCGGCTTGGAAGCTTTCCATGCGGCAACGCCGGCGGCAGCGGCCGCGGCGATAACAGTCACGATCAGCCAGCCGCGCTTCTTAGGCTTTGGCTGTTCCTTCACCAAAGCGGTGGAAACGGCCTTGGTGGCCTGATCGGTCACTGCCTTGATCTGCTTGCCGGTGGCCTGCGCCTGCTCTTGGACGCTGTGCACAACGCCGGAATCAACCAGCTTCTGCGCTACGGCGTCAACCTGGGCCGGCGCGTTCTCCAACGCGTGGTGAACGGCTACCGAAGCCTGGCCCAATTGCTCGGACAGCTTGGGCAGGTACTCCTCCACCACTTTGTCCCGCGCGTGGCCGAGAGCCGGAGTGGCCTTGTTGAGCGTCTCCTGGATCCTGGGCGTTGCGTCCTCCACTACGTCATGGATCTTCGGCGCAAGGTGCGCCAATCCATCCTGAATCCGCGGCGTAACAACAGCAACGCCGTCGGCAAGGTTGTGCGCAGCGGACTTCAGCCCCTCTTGGATCTTGGGGGAAGCGGTATCAATGCCGTGCTGGATACGCGGAACAGCCCAGTTGACGGCGGCTTCCACGCGGGGTGCTGCCCAGTCGCGGGCGTTGTCCACACCTGCCACAACGGATTGTTCGAGGTCGCGGGCAATACGGTCTGATTTCTTCACAACTACCTCCCGATACACATGCTCGTTTGTTGCTAGCCTACGTCGCTTGTGGAACACCGGCTATTCATCTGCCCGATTCGTCCCGGATTTCACCGAGCGCGGAACCGGCTTTACAACTGCAACGGCGTTGACCCTGCATGGAAGAATGGGGCCATGACCATCGCAACCGCAAAAGCAACGATCCACACGACCCTCGGCGACATCAAGGTTGACCTCTTCGGCAACCACGCGCCCAAGACGGTCGCCAACTTCATTGGCTTGGCCACGGGCGAAAAGTCCTGGAACCACCCTGAAACGGGCGAAGACAAGACCGGGACGCCGCTGTACGACGGCACCATCTTCCACCGCATCATCAAGGACTTCATGATCCAGGGCGGAGATCCCCTGGGCCGCGGCGTTGGCGGACCGGGCTACCAGTTCGACGACGAAATCCACCCTGAACTGACCTTCAACGCTCCCTACAAGCTGGCCATGGCCAACGCCGGTATCCAGATGGGCAAGGGCACCAACGGGTCACAGTTCTTCATCACCACCGTGAACACCGACTGGCTCTTCGGCAAGCACAGCATCTTCGGCGAGGTCACGGACGAGGAATCCCGCAAGGTTGTGGATGCCATTGAGGCCGTCCGCACCGGCATGGGCGACCGCCCCGTTGAGGACGTCGTCATCAACAGCATCGACATCGAACAGCTCTAGTCAGACTCTGAACCTGAGCTCATGAGTTACGGAATCCCGTCGGCAGAGCCGTCCGCTGATATTCCGGTGTGCCCGAGGCACCCGGACAGGCCCTCCTATGTGCGGTGCCAGCGCTGCGGGCGCCCTGCGTGCCCCGAGTGCCAGCGGGCGGCCGCCGTCGGGTTCCAATGCGTTGACTGCGTCAACGAACAAAAACGTACGACGCCGGTCTACCGGTCGCCGTACGGCGGCGCCCTGGCTGTGGGCAAGCCCTTGGTGACGTACATGATCATTGGCTTGTGCCTGTTGATCTTTGTCCTTCAGTGGATCGTGCCCCGGGATGCGGTCTTCCAGAATTTTGCCTTCGCGAATATCTTCGCCGACAGCCAACCGTGGCGCATGCTCACCGCGGCCTTCCTGCATTCGCAGGGTTTCCTGCTTCATATCGTGCTGAACATGTACACGCTGTGGATCTTCGGACAAGCCCTTGAGCCTTTGCTCGGGCGTATCCGGTTCCTCGCTCTGTACCTGATCTCTGCCGTCGGCGGATCGGTAGGCTACCTGGCCCTGACCCCGATGTTTCCGCCCGTTGCCGTTGTGGGTGCTTCCGGGGCCATCTTCGGCCTCTTCGGAGCCATGCTGGTGGTGCAACGCCACCGTGGCGGTGAAACCAAACAACTCTGGGTCCTGATCGCCATCAATGGAGCCATCGGTTTCTTCGTTCCCAGCATCGCGTGGCAAGCGCACCTGGGTGGCTTGATCACGGGTGGCCTGGCTGCTGCCGTTATCGCCTACGCACCAAAGGGCAAGAACCAAGCCCTGCTGCAGGCCGGCGGGCTGATCCTGGTGGCTGGCCTGTTGGCCGTGGTCACGTGGTTCCGCGTCACTGCCGGATAGCCGCTCGTCAGCTGGTTTCCCCGTCCGCGGCCGGTTTAGCCTTCGTCAGCCTGCAATCGGCATCACCGGCTGCCGCAGGATGGTCTTGAGTTTCTCCGGTGCGGTGCGGCGCGGATCGCCAAGATAGATTTCATGGTGCTTGCCGGTCATAACCAGTGATTGACCGGGAATGAAACTGTTGTGCATCTCCTCAAGCACGGGTGCCTCATCATCGTAGGACCCAATGTGGAGCGTCTGCACGCTCATGCCTTCCTCCAACGGCCCCAACCGGAGTTCATCCAAGGCCGGGGCCTCCCCCTTTTTGGCCACCACTTCGCGTGCTGCATCAAAATGCTCATGCGTGATCCAATCCGGAACCAGGTTCATCAACGTCCAGTCCCACTGTGACTTGTCCCTGGCGCTGGTGAAGGACTCCATGTCATCGGCCCACCAGAGGGCCTCCAGGGGCATCACGCCGTAATCCTTGTCCAGCTCGTTCTTACTGAAGAACTTCAGCTTGTAGGCCACCGGATACAGAGTGGTCAGAGCGTCCTTGTAGGCCTGGGCGCTGTTGGGGTCTCCGTGGCCGTCGATCATCAGGAACTGCAGCGGTGGAACTGTTACTACCGAGAACTCGCCGTGCTTGGCGCTGTAGCTGGGGATCAGTTTCTTGAAGTCGCTCTTCATGCCACCACGGTACGCCCAAGCCCACACCCCGTCGGTGTACTCCGTTACGCCCAGCGGCAGTGGCGGCTGTCCGCGATGTTATCCACAACCGTTATCCACACTGTGTGTAACTTACATGCGTGTAGTTAGGCCCGCTTCCGGTCGTTGGGGCCGTGAGATCGGTAGATATCCCCCGAAAGGCATGAATTTCTCCACACCTGTGGATAACTTTGTCCCCGTTGGCCCCAGATCTGTGGACAAACAGAGTGATTATGGGCCCAGTGTGGACAACCCTGTTAATTACGTCCCACAGCTGCGTGTATCAACAGGCTTATCAACATTGTTAATAACTTACAGTCGTGTAGTTCAGGGCATTCCAGGGGCTCTGAGCCCCGTCATCGTGGGGATTTCCACTGAGAAACCCACAAGTTTTCCCCACCTGTGGATAACTTGTGCGTAGGTGGCTGTTATTAAGTGGGTAACTTTTTGGGCCCCTGCTGCCGGCCGTGTGATCAGCGGGGCAGTGTGGCTGTGGAAGGGCGGAGCCGATGTGCCGCCGATGTGCCCCCCAAAGCAACCCAGGGCAAAGCCGGCAATCCTACGATGTTGAACATTCGGTGAAACTTGGGGCACTATCCACAGCCCAGTACACAGTGGGTAAAACTGTTCTTACCCGGGAATGTGGCCAAAATTGGCGCCAGCCCAGCGATCCATGGCCGATTTCCATGGATGTCCACAGAGTTTATCCACGCCTGTGGATAAAGTTGCGCACTTCTGTGGACAAGGGCTGGGGGTTGCGGGGGTTGCCGCACGGGAATCACACCCACGCTGAGCCGATGGATCAGGCCCATACTCCCGACGACCCACGGCGATGACTGTCCATTAGATGGGTGTCAATGATGCCGATTGCTTCCATGAGGGCATACATGGTGGTGGGCCCAACGAAGGCGAAGCCCTTCTTCCGGAGTGCTTTGGAGAGTGCGACTGACTCAGGAGATGTTGTGGGAATGTCCGCATAGGTACGGGGAGCCGGGGTGGTGGGTGGCTGGAAAGACCATACAAAGTCCACCAGCCCGCCCTCTTCGCGCAGGGCAATAGTGGCCTTGGCATTGGTGATGGCTGCACGGATCTTGAGGCGGTTGCGGACAATCCCGGCATCCAGCATCAGCCGTTCGACGTCCTCATCTGTGAAGGCGGCAACGCTGTCCGGGTGGAAGTCCAGGAACGCAGTCCGGAATGCTTCCCGTTTCCGGAGAATGGTGGCCCATGACAGGCCCGCTTGGAAGGCCTCCAGACTGATGCGTTCGTACATGCCTTGCTCATCGCGGACAGGCATTCCCCACTCGTGATCGTAGTAAGCCTGCATGAGCGGGTCCGATGCAGCCCACAGGGGGCGGGCAAGGCCGTCCTCACCGACGACTGTGCCGTTGTCCGGGATCATTCATGCTCCTCCGCAGCCGGGGCTCCTGGAACCCGCGGCCAGTTGTTGTGGCGTCTGGGGATATTCTGCCGGGTGGCCCTGACATTCATCGCCTCAAGACATTCCAGTTACCCTCATGGTGATGTTGATCCGTCCGTGCGACAGGCCGCAGTCCGCGGGAGCAGTTCCGGGAAAGACTTTGGGAATGCCGTGATAGGCAAACCTGGACGGCCCACCGAAGACAAACAGGTCTCCGGAGTGGAGTTTCACATCCGTATACGGCTTGGTTCGGGTCTTGGTATTGCCGAAGCGGAAGAGGCAGGCCTCGCCGATGCTGAGGGACACTACGGGTGCCCCCGAGCGTTCGTCTTTGTCCTGATGCATACCCATGGCTGCGCCGTCGTCGTAGAAGTTCACCAGTGCGGCGTCGGGCGTGTAGTTCGAGGCAAGATCGGTCACTGACCCTTCCGGGTCGGCTCCGGACGCGTAGGCGTCCGCTACAGCCTTCCGTCCCAAACGAACCATCCAGTCCGGGAAATCGAGCACGGGACGGCCGTTGACGTCGGTGGCTTCCCGCGTGTACTTGTACGGTTGCCAATGCCACCCAAGGCACACGGTACGGACCGACATCCGGCGGCCGCCCGGAAGTGTTGCAGCCCGCAAAGGCACCGGACCCTGGGTCCATTCGCCAAAGCGCCCCACAATCCACCGCTGCTGCTCGGCGTTGAGCCAGCCGGGGATATGGACCGCGCCCGGGGCAATCAGCCGGGGTCCGGCGTCGTGCGTTTCAGGCTGCACCAGCTCCAACGGAAACAAGGCGTCATCGCTCACGCTGCTGCCTCCAAAGTCAGCAGCGCGCGTTTTGCCTCCGGTCCCCCGAGGTAGCCGCCGAAGCTGCCATCCGACTTCACTACACGATGGCAGGGGATGATGACGGGAATCGGGTTGGTGGCACAGGCAGTTCCAACAGCCCGGACCGCATTGGGGCTGCCCGCAGCCAAAGCAACGTCCGCGTAGCTTTCGGTCCGACCATAGGCAATCCGGGGCAGGTGCTGCAGCACATTCAGCCGGAACCCGCGGGACAGTCGGAAGTCCACGGTGAGATCGAACTCTGTCCGGGTGCCGCCAAAATACTCCTCGAGTTGCCGCGCAGCACTGTCCAACCGTGCCGGTGCCTGAAGAATGCGGGGACTGATGGTGTCGGACAAGCGCTGCAGGACTTCGGTGTGGTTTTCCACCTCAAAGGCCACCCGTACGATTCCCCGGTCGGTGGCAGCCAAGAGGAGTTTCCCCACAGGGGAATCCACCACTCTGTAAGCCACGTCCAGGGTGTGGGTCAGTTGGGCATCGCGGGCAAGCCGGGCGCGCAGGCTCGTAAGGGCGGGTTCCAGGCCGGCGTCGAGGGGTTCCAGGAGTGACAACACGTCCGCGTGGTCGGGGCTTGATTCAAGGGTCATCGGATTTCTCCCTTCGAAAGTGAATGTGTCAGCGCCGGAAGGTCAACCAGCACGCTGCGGAGGGCTTTGACGCCGTCAGTCCCTGCGCGTCTTGCGGCCTCAGGAGTACCTCCCAGGAGTGCGGCTACGTCCTTATAGGGAAGTCCAGCCAGGTAGTGATACGCCACGGCTTGCCGTTGTTTGGGTGGAAGATGGGCCACCGCGTCCAGTAACTCGATGTGGTCCCCACCGGGAATACCAAGGTGCGACGCATGCTCGGGCGGGGAATCCACCGGGACGGCCCGACGGTTGCCGGCGCGCAGGTGATCGATGCATTTTCGGTGCGCTATGGTGACCAGCCAGGCCTGCACGTTGGCGTCGTGCGGGAGGTCAGGATAGGCCTGGAGGGCAGCGAGGAAGGTATCTGACCAGGCGTCGTCGGCGTCGTGCACGCCCAGGACCGCACGGCACACCCGGAGGACGGTGGACCCCTGTTCGTGCACTACCGATTCGAAGGGTTTTTTGCCGATCGCTTGCCGAAGCCCCATCAGAAAAGTTTTCCTTCTTTCACAGCCGCCGGTTCTTCCAATTCAAGAAGGAAGCGTTTGTTCCGGAGGCCACCGGCATACCCGGTCAGTTGGCCCTTGCGTCCCACCACGCGGTGGCACGGAATGATGATGCTGATGGGATTCCGGCCGACGGCGGAGCCCACGGCCTGGGCCAGATGAGGATCGCCCAACTCAGCCGCCAACTCGCCGTAACTGACGGTCTCTCCGAAAGGAATGTCTTTTAGGCGTGTCCATACCTTTTCCTGGAAGGGGTTCCCGCGTGCCTCATGCGCTACGTCAAAAACGGTGCGGTGGCCACTCAGGTATTCGTCCAGTTCGTGCCGGACCCGGGTGAACACAGGATCCTCGAACCCAACAGGAACCCCGAAGTAGTCGGGCGGAGGCATATGCCAGTGGCCCTCGTAGAAGATGCCCGTCAAAAATTCCCCGCGGGCAGTCAGCGTCAACTGCCCCAACGGGGAATCCATGGTGGTGTGCCGGATGCTCATACCTTGTAGACGTCTACGGGCACGGAAATGTGAGGTGCGGCTTTCCTAGGAGCGCCAGCGCGTGGTCATCAGGAAGCCCACAATGGCAATTCCGAAGCCGGCCACGATGTTCCATGAGGCCCAGTCCCGGACCGGGAATTGTCCCTCGGTGATGTAAAAGGTGATGATCCAGAGGAGGCCGAGGATCATGAGCCCGAACATGACGGCTTTGTACCAAACCGGGTTCGGCTTGTACTGCTGCGCTGCGGAAGCCTGCTGGTCCTGACGGGCAGGCCGCTTGCGGGGCTTGGACTCGGGCACGGATCCTCCTTGGCTGTACGTTGGTACCCGTTCCAGCCAGCCTTGATATCCTGCAGGAAGGAAAATTCCAGCGGTTAACGGCCACGCGGCGTTCCGGGTTGGTTCTAGCTGTCAAGTCTAGCCGCAACTCGGGGTCCGCCCGCCGCGCCCGCGCCCTATCCGAGGAGACGCTGTGGCGCATCAGCAGACGACGGCAACTTCTGCCGTGCCGTCCGGGCGCCGCGGGCAGGAAGAAACTCCCCGGACGCCCCTCCGCGCTTCGGACGTCATCCGAAAACTCAGCCAGATCCTGGGTGAACTCCTCATCACGGCCGGTGTCGTCCTGCTGCTGTTTGTGGGCTGGCAACTGTGGTGGACCAACGTTGAGGCAGACGCCAAACAGGCGGAAGCCATCCAGAACTTCGCCCAGCAACTCACAGGGCCCGTTACTCCATCAGAGTCCGCGACCCCGGCGGACTACGGGGATCCAGTCGTGGGAACAGCCCCTGCCAACGGGGAAACGATCGGGATCATGTACATTCCGCGTTTCGGTGCCGACTACACCCGTCCCATCATCGAAGGAACCGGCGCGGACGTTCTGGACACGCTGGGCTTGGGACACTACGGAAGCACCAGCATGCCCGGCGCAATCGGGAACTTTGCGGTGGCCGGCCATCGGCAGACACACGGAGCGGTCCTGGACAGCATCCACACCCTGGCTCCCGGGGACAAGATCTACGTTCAGACCGCTGACGGGTACTACACCTACGTCTTCCGCAACAACCAGATCGTGCTTCCCAACCGCACTGATGTATTGCTGCCCGTGCCTACCCAGACGGGCGTCGCGCCTGAGGAGAGAATCCTTACCATGACCAGTTGCAACCCGCGTTTCGGTTCGCAGGAACGCATCATCGCCTACTCCGTCATGGAAAGCTGGCAACCGGCCTCAGCAGGACCGCCGTCGGACATTGCCGCCCAAGTAGCCCAGGCCCAAGGAAAGGGGTAGCGGATGTACGCGTGGATTTTCCGTAATCTACCGGGACCCGTCTGGGTGCGGATCCGGACCTGTTTGGTATTGGTGGCAGCAGCCCTGGTACTGATGGTCCAGTTCCTCTTCCCCTGGTTCTCCCAATTCACCACTTTGACTGACTCAACGATTGGTTTAGTGCAGCAGCCATGAGCACAACAAAAATTCTTGTAGTAGATAACTACGACAGCTTCGTCTACACCTTGGTGGGATACCTCCAGGAGCTCGGCGCGAAGACCACCGTGGTCCGCAACGACGACGTGACACTCGCCGAGGCCACTGAGCTCGCAGCAACGCGGGACGGCGTCCTCGTCTCGCCGGGTCCCGGAACCCCGGCCGAAGCCGGCGTCTGCATCGAGCTCATCAAGTGGTGCGGCGACAACAGCAAACCGATGTTCGGCGTCTGCCTGGGACACCAGGCCCTGGCCGAGGCGTACGGCGGGGTGGTGACCCATGCCCCTGAACTCATGCACGGCAAGACGTCCCCCGTCAGTCATGAAGGCAAGAGCGTTTTCGCCGGGCTCCCCTCGCCCGTGACGGCAACGCGCTACCACTCACTCGCTGCGGTTCGCGATTCCATCCCGGATGTCCTGGAGATCACTGCCGAAACCACCAACGGCGTAGTGATGGGCTTGCAGCACAAGACCGCACCTCTTTGCGGTGTCCAGTTCCACCCGGAATCGGTCCTCACAGAAGGCGGGTACCAGATGCTCGGCAACTGGTTGGAGTCCTTGGGGATGGCCGGAGCGGCCGAACGCGCCTCCAAACTGAGCCCGCTGATCAAGCAGTAAGTGGCGGGGCTGCGGCGGTCGGCAGCGACCGCCGCCCTCCGTGTGCTAGCTCGTTCCTCGCTTTGATGCACGCTTCCGGGCGCCGGCCCGCTGCCTTCGGTCCGGCTATTTCTTGGTGGCCGTCGGTTTGGGGGTCGGCTTGTCCGTCTCCGTGGGCGTTGGAGTGGGAGTGGGCGTGGGGGTGACGGGGGCCTTGGCCACCGTGATGGTGACGGACTTACCCTGATCCACTTCGGTGTTGAACGTCTCGCTCTGGGCCGTTACGGTGCCGGGCGCTACCTCGGAGTTCTCCTGCTCCACCACCACCATGGGCAAGCCGTTGGTCTTGAGCGAGGCTTCCGCTTCAGCCACCGGCAAGCCAATCAGCTGGGGCATGAGTACCTTGCCCGAGGAGACCTGGAGTTCCACCTTGGAGCTGATGGCGATGGCTCCGCCGGGGGCCGGGCCAGTGTTGATCACCAAGCCCACAGGCACAGTAGCGCTGTGCGTCCGGACAGTCACGATATCGCCGGTGATACCCAGCCTGCGCAGGGCGTCACGGGCGTCGGGCTCCGTACGGCCCACGATGTCGGCCGGAATGGTTACCGAGCTGGGTCCGCTGGAAATCTTGAGGACAACTTCGGCGTCCTGGTCGAGCATTGAACCTGCAGTGGGCGATGTGCCAATGGTCATGTCCTTGGCCACCGTGTCACTGGCTTCGCGCACCGTTTTAGGCACCAGCTTGGCCGAATAGAGTTCCTGGATGGCTTGGGACTCTGTCATGTTGGCCACCACGGGCACAGCGATCTTGGCCGGGACCGGCGGTTGCGCGTTCATGAGGTTGTAAAGCCAGAAACCGCCGCCTGCCAGCACGATAAGAGTGAAGATCACCAGAGTTGCAGCCCACGCACGACGGCGGCTCTTCTGGCCCGCTGTACGCTCGCGTTCCGGTGGGAGGCCCAAGGGAAGTGCCTCTTCCGGCTGCTGTTCAGCGGGTTCGTCCTTATACTCCGGTTCCTTGAACTGGTCAGCGGCAAGAAAGCCCACTGCGGTGGAGCTCAGGAGTTGGGTATCCGGGTCCTCTTGGTCCACAAGGTCGTTCGGATCAGTGGGTGCTTCGCTTGCCGGGACAGCCGGGACGGGAATGCCATTGCTTGCCGCGCGCAGGGCGCGGCGGAAGGAAGCAGCGTCCTGGAAACGGTCTGTCCGGCTCTTCTGCAGGGCCTTGGCAAGGACCGAGTCGAGGGCTTCGGAAACGTCGGGATTGTGCGAGCTGGGCATATCCGGGATTTCGCGGACGTGCTGGTAGGCCACCGAGACCGGGCTGTCGCCGACAAACGGCGGCCGGCTGGTCAGCAGTTCATAGAGGAGGCAACCCGCCGAATAGAGGTCGCTGCGGGCGTCCACGGTTTCGCCGCGGGCCTGCTCCGGTGAAAGGTACTGTGCCGTGCCTACGACGGCCTGGGTTTGGGTCATGGTGGCAGCGGAATCTGCCATGGCGCGTGCAATGCCAAAGTCCATGACTTTGACGTCTCCGGTGTCAGCACAAACCATGACATTGGCTGGCTTGATGTCGCGATGGACGATTCCCGCACGGTGGCTGTATTCCAGGGCGGCCAGGACACCCAGGGTGTAGCCGATGGAATTCTCAACGCCCAGTTCGTTCGCCTTGATCATGTCCCGCAGGGTGCGCCCTGCGACGTATTCCATGACGATGTACGGAACACGAACATCCTCGCCGGGGCCACCCGGGACGGAATATTCGCCGGTATCGAAAATGGCCACAATGGACGGATGGTTCAACGCCGCAACGGCCTGTGCCTCACGTTTGAACCGGGCTTGGAACTGCGGATCGCGGGCCAGATCTGCACGCAGGATCTTGACCGCGATGGTCCTCCCCAGCAAAGTATCCGTTCCGCGGTATACGTCCGCCATGCCACCACGACCGATCAAATCACCGAGTTCGTAGCGTTCATTGAGGATGCGCTGTGAAGACACAGGTGTGCTCTCCTCTCGATGCGCGGGACCTTGGCGTGGCGTAGACATGGGACTCAGTTAGTTGCTCGGGCTGCCAGTGCCGCTGGGGCTGGCGCTTGAGGAACCGGGGTTGGTGGGTACAACGGCCTTGGACAGGAAGTAGGTCACTGTAGAACCTGCGGGAACCTCAGCTCCAGCCGCCGGCGAAGACCTTACGAACGTACCGGCCTGTTGGCCTACGGCTCCGTTCACCGGATCCCCGGCTACCCACCGCAGTCCGGCGCCCTCAATGGCCGCGCGAACCTGTGACTCGCTGGCTCCCACGCTGATGGTGGGGACGGCGACCGCTTCAGGTCCCTTGGAGTACTGAACCGTGATGGTTTGTCCCGGATCAACAGGCCCTGTGGGGTTGATGTCCACCACGGTCCCTGGAGCAGCCGGGTTGAAGACCTCCACACCGTCGACGCCGAGGCCCAGATTGCGGAGTTCCGCGCTGACGGTTTGGAAGGGCTGACCCAGATACTGCTCGGGGATCACGTTGATCTTCTGCGGCGTTGACTGCGTCGGCGAGGGTGCCTCGGACGTAGGAGGAGGTGTCGTCGCTGTTGGCGTAGCCGAGGTCGACGTCGGGCTCGCCGACCGGCTGGTGCTGGCAGTGGTGGACTGGCTCGGGCTGGGGGTCGGCGAGAAGAACCCGGACTGAGTGATCAGGAAACCGACCAGCGCGAACAGCACCAGCAGGATCAAGGCAACCATCGGCCAAGTCCAGGGGCTGCGCTTCTTGCGTTCCGGCTCGGCATCGTCGAAGTTCTCGTCATCGGTGTAGACGACTTCCTCGTCGTCGTTCAGCTGACGCTCTGCCTCCAGGGCGTTGGCGCGTGACAGCGGATTGTCGGACGAGGCCGCGGCCGCTCCCACAGCAGCTCCGGCTGCACCGGCGCCCAGCACCGGAAGTGCGGAGGTCGCCGTCGACGACTGCTCTTTTCCGTAAGGCGAGGTGACGACGCCGGTGGGGGCCGTCGCGGTGTCCACAGGCGCTGTGATGGGTCCGGTAGTGGATTCGAACAGCAGCATGCCGGGTACGGCGGCGTGGGCCGTGGCGATGTCGCCGTTGCGGATGGCCTCGGCGGCTTCGGCCAGCTTGATCGCGTTGGCAGGACGGTTCTTGGGATCCTTGGCCAGCATGGACATCAGGAGGGCGCGGACGGGTGTCGGCAAGGTCTCCGGCAGGGGCGGCGGCGCATCGTTGACCTGCGCCAGGGCAATGGCGATCTGCGATTCGCCGGAGAACGGACGGTGGCCGGTGAGGCACTCGTATCCGATGACACCCAGTGAGTAGATGTCCGAGGAACCCGTGGCGGTCTGGCCGGTTGCCTGCTCAGGAGCCAAATACTGGGCGGTGCCCATGACCTGGCCGGTCTGTGTCAGCGGAACCTGGTCCGCCAAACGGGCAATGCCGAAGTCGGTGACCTTGACGCGGTTGTCCGGCGTGATCAGCAGGTTGCCGGGCTTGATGTCGCGGTGGACCAGGCCCTGCGCGTGTGCCACGGCAAGGGCGCGGGCTGTCTGCGCGATGATGGAGAGCGTCATGTCCGGAGACAGCACCTGCTCCCGCTCGAGGATTCCGCTCAAGGGATGACCCGGAACGAGCTCCATGACCAAATAGGCCGAGCCGGCTTCTTCGCCGTAATCAAAGACGTTGGCGATGCCTACGTGGTTGAGGAGGGCGGTGTGCCGTGCCTCGGCACGGAACCTCTGGAGGAACCCGGGGTCACCCGTGTATTCCTCTTTGAGCACCTTGATGGCAACGATCCGGCCAAGGATCTGGTCCTTGGCCTTCCAGACCTCGCCCATGCCGCCAATCGCAATACGACTGGTCAGTTGGAACCTGCCGCCGAGTGTGATTCCCGAAGTAGGCCTCACTTATTCAACACCGCCTCAAAAATCTTCTTTGCGTTCGGACTGGTTAGCTGGGCACCGCTGAGCACATCCACACCCTCCATGACTATGGTGACGGCTACTTGCGGGTCGTTAGCCGGGGCGAACCCGGTAAACCATGAGTTGTTCAAACCTGAATCGCCGAGCTCCGCAGTACCGGTTTTGCCGGCTACCTTGACCCCGGACACGGCTGCTCCCTTGGCGATGCCGTTGTCCACGGCACTGGTCATCCACTCGGTGATTTGGGCCGCGATGGGCTGGGTGGTGCTGGTACGGAGCGCCTCGGGCCTGAGTTCGCTGATGACCCGGAGGTCAGGAGCTCGGACCGTCTTGATCAGGTTCGGCTTCATCTGCACACCGCCATTGGCGATCGCGGCCGTCATCATGTTGATCTGCAGCGGGGTGGCCTTGACGTCGCGCTGGCCCACGGAGGACTGTGCGAGCTGGGCCTGGTCGAGGTCCTCGGGGAAAATACTGGGCGCCTGCTGGAGCTTGAGCTGATCGCCGAAGGTCTCGCCGAAGCCAAACTTCTGTGCCTGTTCGCGGATGGCATCCTGGCCCAGGTCCAGCGCAATGCTGGCAAACGGAGTATTGCAGGACTGCTCCAGGGCAAAGGCGAACGACGCCGTCTCCCGGACGTTGCAGTTGCCACCGGCGTAGTTGGGCAGGCTGGCACTGGAACCGGGCAACGGCAGGCTGCTGGGGTTCGGCAGCTCGCTGTCCTTGTTGTACTTGCCTGAGTTCAGAGCAGCAGCTGTGTCGATGAGCTTGAAGACCGAACCCGGCGAGAGCAGGTTGCCCGTGGGGCCGCTGACGTTTTGGTTCAGGTTGATGCCCGGGACCTGGTTCAGCTCTGCGTAGCTCGCTTCTGCGGCGGCCGTGTCATGGGTTGCAATCAGATTGGGGTCGTAGGACGGTTTGGACACCATGGCCAGAACGGCACCGGTCCTCGGGTTGGTGACCACGATGGATCCACGCTGGCCATCGGGTATGAGGTCATAGGCCAACTTTTGGATTTCAGGATCCAGGGTCAGTTCTACCGATGCACCCTTCGGCTCGTTGCCCAGGAACATCTGGCTGATGCGGTCCAGGAAGAGCTGGTCCGAGTTGCCGGCGAGGGTGTCCTCCATGGAGAGTTCCAAGCCGGTTGAACCGAAGCCCTTGGAGAAGTAACCGGTAATGCCGGCGTAGAGCTCAGGCTGGTTGTACTTGCGCTGGAACGCGCAGGACTCTGTGCCGGCAACAGACTCAGCCACTGGCTTGCCGCCGACGATGATGGCGCCGCGGTCGTTGCAGAACGAGGCGAGGATGGCGCGCTGGTTCCAGGGATTGGCGTTGAGGTCGTCAGCGCCAATCACCTGGACATAGCTGATGGCGCCGAAGATCAACGCGAACATGGCGACGGCGGCCATCCAGGAGCTGCGAATAGCCTGGTTCATTGGTGCTTCACCGCCTCTGTTGGTGCGCTGGGTGTCTGTCCTGTGGTGGGTTTACGTGCGGGCGCGCTGCTGCTGGCAGGGGGTTTGCCCACCATGGGAGTGGTGTCCACCGGCCCGCGGGCCGTGTTGGAGATCATGAGCAGCAAGCCGACGATGATCCAGTTGGCCAAGAGCGAGGAACCACCGGCTGCCAGGAAGGGTGTGGTCAGGCCCGTCAACGGAATGAGCCGGGTGACACCGCCGATGACGACGAAGCACTGCAGGGCGATCGCGAAGGACAGGCCGCACGCCAGGAGTTTCCCGAAGGCATCGCGGGTACCGAGGGCGGCGCGGAAGCCGCGCGTGAAGAGCAGCAGGTACAGCATGACGACGGCGAAGAGGCCGATCAGGCCAAGTTCCTCGCCGATGAGGGCCACGATCATGTCGCTGTTGGCGAACGGAACCAGGTCCGGGCGGCCTTGGCCAAGGCCCGTACCAACCAGCCCGCCGTCGGCCATGCCGAACAAGCCCTGCACAATCTGCCCACTGCCACCGGGCGACCTGCCGAAGACCTCCGGGGTGAAGGCGTTGATCCAGCTGTCGATGCGGAAAGCCACGTGCGAGAAGATCTGCGAGGCAATGAATCCGCCGCCAAGGATCAGCAGCAGGCCAATGACAACCCAGGAGATACGGCTGGTGGCCACGTAAATCATCACGATGAACAGGCCGAAGAAGAGGATGGAGGAACCGAGGTCACGCTGGAAGACCAGGACCCCGATACTGACCAACCAGGCGGTGATCATGGGCCCGAGGTCCTTGAACCGCGGGAACTGCATGGGGCCGATCTTCCGGCCGGCCAGGAGGATGAGATCCCGGTTGGAGGAAAGGTACCCGGCAAAGAATATGGCCAGCGTGATCTTGGCGATCTCACCTGGTTGGAACGTCATGGGTCCCACTCGGATCCAGACTCGGGCACCGAGGATTTCACCGGCGGAAATGCCCGGTATCAAGGGGAGGATCAGCAGGAACGCACTGGCTGCCAGTGAGATGTACGTGAAGCGGCGCAAAATCCGGTGGTCCTTGAGGAACCAGATCACGGCGATGGATACTGCCATGGCAATCAGGGTCCAGCGGAGCTGGTTGTTGCCCGTATCGTCACCTGGACCGTCCATGCGGTGGATCAGGGCAAGCCCCAGACCGTTCAAGGCCACGACAATGGGAAGTATTACCGGATCGGCATACTTCGCGCGGAGCCTGAGGACCATGTGGAAGGCAAAAGCCGCCACAGCCAGCAAGCTCGACTGGAACCAGAAGTCCCGGTCCAGGCCGACGTCGGAATTGATGCTCACCAAGGCACTCGCGCCTACGCCCACGGCAAGGGCCAGCACGATGAGGACAAGTTCAACGTTCCGGCGTGGTTTGGGAGCAGTTTCAGTCTGTATCACTTGGCCGCCTCACAGGGAGTCGGGACGGGCGAAGGTGTAGCAACGGCTGCAGTACTCGGTACGGGCACGGTACTGGTGGGCGACGGCGTGGCTGTCGCTGTCGCCGGAGCAGTGGTGGGGCAGTTGGCTGAGGCGCTGCCGGTGTTCTTCAGGTTCTCCACAATGGCCTGTGCGTCGTCGAGGTCACCTGCGGGAACCGTCTGGCGTACGCTCTGCTGACCGTATTCCGGCAATGAATCCACCTTGATATCGGTTACGGCTTCGAGCCGGGAGAGCTGGATGGGGCCGAGTCGCTGCGAGATGCCATTGAAGATAGCGACGCGCTGATCGTATTCGCCCACGTAATAACGGGTTTGGGTCCACGCGTAGCCAAGCCATAGGCCAACTACGACTCCCACTACAACAACCGCTGCGACGGCGGGCATCAACCAGCGGACGCGGCGCCGTGCAGGTTCCTCGACGTCCAGTCGATCCTGTTCGGCCTTGTGGGTGAGGACGGTGGCAGCCCTGCGGGCAACCGTCCGGCCTGCCACAGTAGGGATGGAGCCGGTCTCCGCAGCTGTTGCCGCAGCGCCGACCAGCTCATGGGGGCGGCTGGCCAATTCTTCGCGCAGGACCTCAGCGGACAGGTGCTCGCCCAGGTGCGGATCCGTGGTGATGGGAGGTTCTTTGGACTCATCCGAGGATGTGGACGCCTCGTCGGATTCGTCGTCTGTGGCGCTGGGGTCGGTGGCACTGAATGACGATCCAGCTTCGGCCTCCCTCGCGGCCTTCTCCTTGGGCTCGGCCTGCGTGTCCTCGGCCGACTTGGTGGCGGAAGGACCCACAGAGGGCTTGGAGGCGGTGACCGCCCCGGGCTCGTCCACCGCGGCAAGCGCCGCAGCCGGAACGACGTCGACGGCGGCCGTGTTGACGTCGTCGTCGGTCTCTTCCACGATCTCCAACATCACTACGGTGACGTTGTCCGGGGCGCCGGCTTCCAGCGTGAGATCAACCAGGATCTCAGCGCATTCGCGAAGGTCCTTGGTCTCACGAACCATGCGCTCCACCACGTGCCCGGCCACGTAGTTGAGGCCATCGGAGCAGAGCAGCCAGCGTTCGCCGGGTTCGACGTCGAGGACGTCCAGGTCCAGTTCCGGGCTGGCATCGACGTCGCCAAGGACGCGCATCAGGACGTTCTTGTGGGGATGGGTTTCGGCTTCTTCGGGACGCAGGCGTCCCTCGTCAATGAGCCGCTGCACGAACGTGTGGTCGATGCTGATTTGCTCAAACTTCTTGTTACGCAGCCGATATGCGCGGGAGTCACCAATGTGCGCGAAGTGGAGCTTGCGGTCTTCCAGGAGGAGGGCAGTCACAGTAGTTCCCATGCCGGAAAGCTTGGGATTCTGGTGAACAAGCTCCGAAAGCAGCGAATTGGCCGTCTGGATCTCATCCGCGAGGACAGTCTCTGCGCCGTCAGGATAGTCGTCATGATCGAGGTGGATCATGTCCAGCACCGTTGACGCCGAGGCAACATCGCCGCCGGCGTGACCACCCATACCGTCGGCCACGACTGCAAGATGGCGGCCCACGTACGCGGAGTCGTCATTCTTGGAGCGGATCCGTCCGACGTCGGAACGCGCCGCGTAGCGCATGATGAGCGGGCGCTCCGCGGGCTTTTCCTTGCCTTCGGTGGTCTCGGGGGAGGCCATGGACTACGGCCTCAATTCAATGACCGTCTTGCCGATTCTCACGGGGACGCCAAGCTCAACCGGCAATGCACGGGTGAGCTGTTGATCGGCCAAGTAGGTGCCGTTGGTGGAGCCGAGGTCCTCAATGAACCAGCGGCTGCCTTGCGGGAACAAGCGTGCGTGCCGGCCCGAAGCGTAGTCGTCTTCCAGGACCAGGGTGGCTTCCTGCGCGCGGCCCAAAAGAATGGGGCTGGCGGCCAAGGGGACAGTGGTGCCCTTGAGTGGACCCTCTGTCACCACCAGATTGCGGGCATGCTGGATGGCTGGCGGCGGGGAAGCAGCCAGTTCCGGATGCTTGCGGACTTCGCGGGCTGTGGGAACTCCGGTGACGGCTTTACGGCCGATCTGGAAGTCGCGGCGCATGGTGGAGACAATGCTGAAGATCAAGACCCACAGCAGCAGGAGGAACCCGAAGCGAAGCGCTGTGATGGTCAGTTCGCTGATGTCGTTCACGCGTTGCCACCCGGGGTTTGGGGGAGAAGGCGGAAAATGATCTTGGTACGTCCCATCGTGATGGTTGAGCCGTCTGTAAGTTCCACGCTGCCGTTTACCTTATGCCCGTTGACGTAGCTGCCGTTGGTGGAGCCAAGGTCAACGGCCCACGTGCTGCCGTTCTGTGTGCGGACCTCAAGGTGTTTCCGGGAGACGCCGGTGTCATCCACCAGGATGTCGGCCTCCGAGGAGCGTCCCAGCACCACGGACTGGGCATTGAGGGAGTACCGCTGGCCACCAATGTCCAGAACTGGCTGGAGACGGGTGGGACGCCGGGCCGGTGCGGCCGGAACGTTGGCCCGTGGGGCCTGGGGGGCGGGTGCGGCGTCATCGGAGGATTTCTCGGTCCGGGAAGTGATCTCAAAGTGCCCGGCACGTTCTTCGTCATTGCGGCGGAACGAAATCCTGACTGCGCCTTGGAGCGTGTAGCCCTGGCTGCGGACGTGCTGGATGACGACGTCGCAGAGTTCCTCTGCCAAGGGAGTTCCCCATTCCTGGGCCCTGGCAAAATCTTCGTCACTGAGCAGGACATCGAAGACATTGGGAGCGAGGGTGCGGCCGGCAGCGATGGTGATGGACTTGTTGTCCAACTCGCGCCTCAACTTGCTCGCAATCTCCACCGGCTCAACACGTGCCCGCGACCCTGTGGAGAAGACGTTGCGAACGGCTTTTTCAATGCCGCGCTCGACTTTGTCCAGCAAACCCATGTCCTTCTCCTTTCCTTGCCGCGGCACCCGTTGTGCCTGGTCCGATAGTCCGTCTGCGCACACGGCGAAGTACGCGCCTGACGGCCCTTCCACTTCCCGATACTACTGGGACTGACTGGGAATGGCCTTAATCCACAACGCCTTGCGACCCGGAAAAGTTCGCTCCCGGCCCTCGCTGGTGCGGGAGGCGGCCCATGAAATTTCCGTGGAGTTCCGCCGCTGGGACGGGAATTTTCCGGGCTCCGGGGTCTCGCGGAGGGGGTGCCATCTCCCGATTGGTGTTTTGCCGGGAATGTCCGTTATGCTTTATCTCGCTGCTTTTGAAGGAAACGAAGCTGGGAAACCCGCTGAATCTGGAAAAAGAAGTTGCGCGCGAGTGGCGGAACGGCAGACGCGCTGGCTTCAGGTGCCAGTATCCGAAAGGGTGTGGGGGTTCAAATCCCCCCTCGCGCACGCAATTGAAAGAGCCCCGGTCTTAGGACCGGGGCTCTTTTGTTTTCCAGGGGATCCCAACTGGGTGACAGATAACGTTCTGTTGGCGCTTCGTAGGAGCAGTTGCTGTTACCTAGTTGGGTGAGGTGCGCGGAACCGTCAGCTGCGCGCAGAACCCGTGAACCGGCGTCGTGAGTTGCTCAGGTGCAGGCGCATGGCTGCCGCGGCAGCCACTTGATCACCCTCTGCGATTGCTGCGTATATAGAGGAGTGCTCGTGGACGACCTGGGCGAAGCGTTCGGGGGAGTCCTGGTCTTCGCTGGCGACGAGGCGCGGGCGGGGCATGGTGATCATGGTTTGGCCCAGGGCGGAGATGCAATCCGTATAAAAGGGGTTGCCTGTAGCTGCAGCCACGGCGCGGTGGAACTCGAAATCCGCTTTCATGGAGTGCGCCGGGTGGCCTGAACTCGCGGTGAACTGTTCCAAGGCGCCGTGCACGGCCTTGAGTTGGTGTTCGGTGTGGTTTTTCGCTGCCAATGCGGCAGCTTCGGTCTCGACGCCGATCCTGAAATCGAGCATGTGCAGCCGGTCTTCCATGCTGGATACCGAGCGTGTTCCTGGCGCTGCTGCTGGACCTTCCGCGGGCGGGGTCAGCGCGAAGCTGCCGCGCCCGCGTTCGGTTTCCACCAATCCCTCGGCTTGCAGTCGGGTCAGGGCCGAGCGGACGACCGTCCGGCTCACCCCGAACTCGCTGATGAGGGTGTTTTCGCTGGGGAGCTTCTCACCTGGTTGGATGGCGCCGTCGACGATGCGGTTGCGGAGGTCGGCGGCGAGATCCGCGGTCAGGTTTCGGCTCATGAGTTCAAGATTACGCGCCGAACTCCACTGATTCCGTGGTCCACGCGCGGGCCTGATCGCTGAGCGTGACTCCCAAACCGGGGCGGTCCGGGACGATCATGCGGCCGTTTTTGGTCTCCAGGCGTTCCTCGAACAGGGGGTCGAGCCAGTCGAAGTGCTCCACCCACGGCTCGCGTGGGTACGCGGCGGCCAGGTGCAGGTGGATCTCCATGGCGAAGTGCGGTGCCAGGCCGAGTCCGCGTTCATCCGCGAGGGCGGCGAGGCGCAGGAATTGGGTGATGCCGCCGACGCGGGGGGCGTCGGGCTGGATGATGTCGCAGCTGTTGGCGTTGATGAGGCCCTTGTGTTCAGCAACGGATGCGAGCATCTCGCCCGTTGCAATGGGCGTATCCAGGACCTGGGCCAAGTGTGCGTGGCCCTCAAAGTCGTAGGCATCCAGCGGTTCTTCGATCCAGATGAGGTTGAATTCCTCCAACTGGCGGCCCATGCGCAGCGCCGTGGCACGGTCCCACTGCTGGTTGGCGTCCACCATAAGCGGGACGTCCCAGCCGATGTGCTCGCGGACTCCGGCCACGCGACGCAGGTCTTCTTTGGAATCAGGCAGTCCGACCTTGATCTTGATGCCGCCGATGCCCTCATCGATTGACCGGGTGGCGCGTTCCTTGACCTCGTCCAGTGTGGCGTTGAGGAAGCCGCCTGAGGTGTTGTAGGTCTGGACGGAGTCGCGGTAGGAGCCGAGCAGTTTGGCCAGAGGGAGTCCGGCGCGCTTGGCTTTGAGGTCATAGAGTGCGATGTCGATCGCGGCAAGTGCCTGCGTTGCCACGCCCGAGCGACCCACCGATGCGCCGGCCCAGAGGAGCTTGGTGTAGATCTTGCCGATGTCGTTCGGGTCCTCGCCGATGATGCCTTCGGCGACTTCCTTGGCGTGGGCGTACTGTGCGGGTCCGCCTGCACGCTTGGAGTAGCTGAAGCCGATGCCGCTGTGGCCCTGCTCCGTGGTGATCTCGGCGAACAGGAACACTACTTCGGTCATGGGCTTCTGCCTGCCGGTGAAGACTTTCGCGTCGCTGATCGGTACGGTGAGGGGCAAACGAGCCGTGGACAGCTTGACGTGGCGAATGAGATCTACGGTACTCATGGTTCTCCTAGTGGGTGCGGCATCCTTGCCTGCCACTTAGGATACAAGTTGTAAACTTATACTACAAGGGTGGGGATCTTTGTGGCGACGGCTGAGGCTTCGCATACTCACTTGTTTCCCGGGGCTGTTGTCAAAGTTCACGGATCAGGGGCGCAGTTGGTGGTCACCTTCTCGGACGGCGCTTCCGCAGCCGCTGAAATAGTCGACGACGGCGGCAAGCCCGCCTTGGTCGTGGAGGCGTACACCACGAGTTCCGGGACGGTGATCCCGCGCAAGATGTGGTTTGTGAGCGCTTCCGAAACAGAGGGTGCTGAAGGGTGGCTGAAGGTGGGCCGGGCAGTGGTGTTGGAATGATGAACGTTCAGGCGGGCTCGACCGGGTGCGGGGTCATCAGATCCAGCCCTGTTGCCAGGCTTTCTCGGCCGCTTCGTGCCGCGAAACGGCCCCGAGTTTCATCATTGCCGAGGACAGGTAATTGCGCACGGTTCCGGGGGCGAGTCGCAGTTGCCCGGCAACCTGCGTCACGCTGGACGTTGACCTGCTGTACCTCAATACATCAAGTTCGCGGTCGGTGAGGGGGCAGCGCTCGGCGGCCAGGGCCGTAGCTGCAATTTCAGGGTCGATATACCGTTTGCCGCCGGCCACGCCCCGGATGACGTGGGCCAGGTCTTCAGCGGGTGTGGATTTGGGAACGAAACCCGAAACCTTCGAGGCCAAGGCCCGGCGCAACACCCCGGGGCGGGCGTGGCGAGTGACGATGATGACACGTGTTGTGACGGTTGCCAGGATGCGGGTTGCTGCCTCGACTCCGTCCATCCTGGGCATTTCCAAATCCAAGAGGCAGATGTCCGGCTGAAACTCCAGTGCCAACTCCGCGGCGGTGACACCGTTGTCGGCGCTGGCAACCACCTCGATGTCAGGCTCCAGCCCCAAAAGAGCCTCCAAGGCGCCGCGGATGAGATGTTCGTCGTCGGCTATCAGCAAGCGAATGCGCTGCAGGTCATCAAGATCGTTCACGAAGCAATTCCTTGGGAGGGGACCGATGCCTGAAGTTCAAAGCGCTCCGCGTCCAAGATCGTTTCGACCTGACCACCCAGTGCCGAAATCCGTTCGCGAAGGCCCTTAAGGCCATTGCCGGGTGACTTGTTGACGAGCGAATCGCTTGTTACTCCGTTGTTGCGAATGGTGAGGTTGCAGCTATCCGCGGAAGCAACCAGCGTGATGGAAGCCAGTGTTGCATCGCTGTGCCTAAGGATGTTGGTGGTGGCTTCGCGAACCGCCATGGCCAGCGCCTTATGAACGTCGGGGTTTCCAGGAATCGGGTCAATCGTGAGTTCGCAATGCGCTCCAGCGGCCGAAAGTACTTCGCGTGCGTTCTCGAGTTCGTTTTCGAGAACTGTTCCGCGGTATCCGGAGACCAGGGAGCGGGTTTCCTCCAGCGCCTGTTTCGCGGAGAGCCGCGCATCGTGAATATGCCCGCGGGCAGCATCGAGATCGATAGTGAGCAGTCGTTCCGCAAGTTCGGACTTCAGGGCAATGACTTGGAGGTGGTGCCCCTGGATATCATGCAGGTCCGCGGCAAAGCGCAGCCGCTCCTGGGCAACGGCCAGTTCCCCTGCCATGAGCCGGTGCCTGTCCAGCTCCACAACTATCCGCCACCACCACAAGCTGCTGATCAAGACCACGGGCATCAATGCGGCATAGCTGAGAAGCATGCGTAAGCCGGGCTCTTCCGGGAATCCGTAGCCGTGGCCATGCAGCAGCGAGTAGATGGTGGGATGCAAAAGCGTCGTTGTGAGGCCAGCGCCCAGTACGACCAGCCGCTGGCGGGAAGGAAGCAGGCAAGCCACCAGGGACGCAGCCAACCACAGCGGCAGGCTCCACATGAGCGCATTGCTGGTAGAGAACAGGCCCAACACCCAAACGGCGACAGAAGAAACAAGCAGCGCCAGCGTCCAGGGAGTGCTCGGAAGTCCTCCGTTCAGGCCTGCCCGCAGGAACCAGCAGTACCGGATTTGGGCGGCCACCACGATGAACAGTGCAAGAAGGAGAAGCCCGGCAACGCCTTCGGAGCGGGAGGTGAACGCTTCCAGGGCAAGAATGACCAGCATGAAATCGAGAACCACGAGGATGAACACCATGGAACCGAGGGTGTACGTCCACGTCGTGCGTACGCTGCGACCCGGGCGTGCGGTGGGCTGCGGAACCTCAAGGTTCGTGGCTGCAAGGTTCGTGGCGGCTGGCATGACGCCCAGTGTAGGGCAATGACATTTGTCATGGATTCATCTGAAAAAGTGCAGGTGAAACAGTGACAGCAAGGCACTACATGGACCCCGATTGGCCCCTGAAGGATGGGACTGTCAACGTTTTCCATCCATGAAAGCAGCCACCATGATTGAGTCCCTGCAAGATTTCACGTCCTCCCTACCGCCCGTGTTGAAGTGGCTCGGGGTAGTGCTGATAGCGGCCATCCCGTTTGTTGATTCCTACTTCGGCGCTGTGGTGGGAGTGTTGACCGGTTTGAATCCCGCGGTGGCCATAGCCGCGGCTGTTGTGGGAAACGTCATCTCATTGCTCATCTTTGTCTTTGCCGCACACCGCGTGCGCACCAAAGTGGCGGCAAACAGGCCGACCAAGGAAATCACCCCGCGCCGCGCCAAATTGCGCGCCACCTTCGATAAGTTCGGTGTAGCAGGAGTAAGCCTGATCGGCCCAACAATTCTGCCCAGCCAGATCACATCCGTTGCCATGATCTCCTTCGGAGCCTCCAGGAACGCCGTCATCCTCTGGCAGATCATTTCAATCATTATCTGGGGGACCGCGTTCGGAATTCTGGCCACTCTGGGCGTTTCCCTGGTCCGCTAGAGCTTTCACGGCGCTGGATACCTTCTGCAACAGGCCGCGACGTTATGCGTGTCCTTCGAGTTCCGGGAATATTCAGAGCGACTGCAACACACTTGGCTACGTGGCGGACAGGTACTGGGTATGAGCTACCTATCAAGAGCCCCTGACAGGGAAGAGGCCTTTCGGGCGCTGTACGAATCCGCCTACGCTGACCTGCTCAAGTTTGTTCAGCGTCGCGCGGATGCGGCGAATGCCGAGGACATCGTGGCTGAGGCATTTCTTATCGTGTGGCGGCGGTTTTCGGAAGCGCCGAAGCACCAGGAGGACGCCCGGGCCTGGCTCTTTGGCATCACACGGAATCTCATGCTGAATGCCCGCCGCGGAGAACAGCGGCGGCAGGCCCTGGGCGTCCGATTAGCTGAGGCGACAGCCATATCCCCTGTCGATTCCCATGCTGACCTGGTCAGCAGCCGCGTTGACTTAGGCAGAGCATGGGCCCTTCTCTCCGAAGTCCACCAAGAGGCCCTTGGGCTTGCAATCTTCGAGAACCTGGCTGCACCCCAGGCGGCGCACGTGGTGGGCATCTCCCCGGTCGCGTTCAGGCTCCGGCTCACCCGCGCAAGGCGGGCTCTGCGACTGCTTCTTGACCACGTCCCCCAGAATGAGTCGCCGACGCCGGCGACATTTCCCGTAAAGGCCACGACACCATGAAAAACAGCCGGAATATCGACACGCTGCTGCGCTCCATGGACGCAGCCGGGCAGAGTGGAGCTCCCAACCCGGGCCGTTCGCAGAACGACGTGGAACAGATTCTCAGGTCCCATCGGATCTCTGCGGCCACCGCCTCCAGACCCGCGATCCACAAAACGTCGACGTCGGGCCCAAGCCGCCGTCGTCGTCGAACCCTCGCTTTGGGTACCTTTGCTTTTGCCGCAACAATAGGGTTCCTCGTCGTGCCGGCATTGTCCGGAGGCGACCCGGCATACGCCACGTGGACCGCCGCGCCGGGCGCGCTGATAGGTTCGGAGCGCGACGGCGCTGTCTCCGACTGCGTCAGGTCCAGCAAAGGTACTGGTGATGGCATGTTCGCCGGCGATGTGGATGCGGCAGAAGTTGCCATCGCCGAGAGGCGCGGCGCTTGGACCACGGTTGTCCTCAGCGGGGCTAACGGCTTCGAAGCCACATGCACCACCGACTCCACGGCCCCCTGGTTCAGGAAGGGCTCCTTCGGTTCAGTGGGAAAGCCCGGCAATGGACAGGAGCCCACCGGCAGGGGTATCAGGACCACCCAGCTGGGAACCGGGGTCATTGCCAACAATCCGCTCTCGATGGCTTCAGGGCAGGTTGGGCCGGACGTTGCTGCCATGAGTTACACCAGCAGGGCCGGCGAAAGGATTACGGCCACGGTGTCGAAAGGACAGTTCGCGTTTTGGCTTCCGGGCGGGGAACTGCCAAATTCCGGCGAAGACGTGCCTGTCGAAGTCACGTACACCGACAACACGACGGAAATCCGCTACCTCAGCCTCTGACGGTAACCCTTGAGACAAAGGAAAAACCTACCCCCGCAGCGCCCCGAAACCCGAAATCAGGGCCTCGAGTCCCAAGCTGAAGGCAACATCAGTGGGACGCGCATGCTGTTCCAGGGCCAGCCGATCCACGGCGGCCGTGAAGTTGGGGACCTGTTCGGCGAGGCTGCCGGCGTCGAAAATGTCCTCCGGCGCGGTGACGTCGTAAGCGGCCCCGAACACAAACGCCTCCAAGGCAACGATCGCGGAGATGATCTTCTCCTCAGGGAACCCGGCGTCCCGGAAGCCTGCGGTCACGGCCTCGTACATGGCCAGGGTCTTCGGGGCATTGGCCACCGGAAGTACTGCAATCACGGGGATCAGCGGCGTATGCTCCGAGAACACATCCCGGTAGGACCACGCCCAACGACGCACGGCAACATCCCACGGCTCCACCCCAAAGGCTGAGACATCCACCATCGCCGCCAAGTGGTCCTCCAGCAGCAGCAACACGTCATCCTTGGAGGCTACGTGGTTGTACAGGGCAGAAGGCGCGACACCGAGGGAACGTGCGAGGGCCGCCATGGTGAGTCCGTCATAACCCTTGCTGCTGATCAAGTCGAGTGCCGCCGTCGTGATGCCGTCCTGGTCCAGGATTGCCGCGGTCGGCCGACCGGCGCGGCGGCGCGCGGGGAGCGCGGAAGGAGCGGGAGTTGGTGCGGGCATCGGAAGCCTTTCTGCTGCCTGTGTCCCCAGCATTATTCCATCGGGCCTTCACAGCGGCCGACTCCAACGCTACTATGGATATAAATGAATGGCATTCATTTATTGGTCAGCCACCACGGACGGCCACGGAGAGGACATCATGCAGAATCTTGATCGCGACGTTGTGATCGTCGGTGCCGGACCGTCAGGGCTGACGGCGGCACGCGAATTGAAAAAGGCCGGACTCAGCGTCGCAGTGCTCGAAGCACGCGACCGCGTGGGCGGCCGCACCTGGACCGACACCATCGACGGCGCCATGCTGGAAATCGGCGGCCAGTGGGTTTCCCCGGACCAGACGGTGCTCATGGAGCTGCTGGACGAGCTCGGACTGAAAATGTACTCACGCTACCGCGACGGCGAGTCCGTCTACATCGGCGCAGACGGCAAGCGCACGCAGTACACCGGTGACACTTTCCCGGTGAACGAAACCACCAAGGCCGAGATGGACAAGCTCGTCGCCATCCTGGACGGCCTCGCCGCCGAGATCGGCCCCACCGAGCCCTGGGCACACCCCAAGGCACGCGAGCTGGACACCATCTCCTTCCACCACTGGCTCCGCCAGAACTCCAGTGATGAAGAAGCCTGCAACAACATTGGCCTCTTCATCGCCGGCGGCATGCTCACCAAGCCTGCCCACGCCTTCTCCGCGTTGCAGGCAGTCCTCATGGCCGCCTCTGCCGGCTCGTTCACGCACCTGACGGACGAGGACTTCATCCTGGACAAGCGCGTCATCGGCGGTATGCAGCAGGTCTCGCTGCTGCAGGCAGCAGAGTTGGGCGACGACGTCGTCCTCAACAGCCCGGTCCGAACCATCAAGTGGGACGACAACAACGTGACTGTCGTGTCCGAGCAGGCAACCGTCAACGCGCGGTACGTGATCATGGCCGTGCCGCCGAACCTGTACTCCCGCGTCTCGTTCGAGCCCCCGCTGCCGCGCCGCCAGCACCAGATGCACCAGCACCAGTCCCTGGGCCTGGTCATCAAGGTCCACGCCGTGTATGACACCCCGTTCTGGCGCGAAGAAGGACTCTCCGGCACCGGCTTCAGCGCAGGCGCGCTGGTCCAGGAGGTCTACGACAACACCAACCATGGCGACACCCGCGGCACTTTGGTGGGCTTCGTATCCGACGAAAAGGCCGACGCCGTCTTCGAACTCAGCGCCGAGGACCGCAAGAAGGCCATCCTTGAGTCCATCGCCGGCTTCCTGGGCGATAAGGCCCTCACGCCCGAGGTCTACTACGAATCCGACTGGGGCTCCGAAGAATGGACCCGCGGCGCCTACGCATCCAGCTACGACCTCGGTGGCCTGCACCGCTACGGCAAGGACCAGCACGCCAACGTAGGACCGATCTACTGGTCTTCCTCCGACCTCGCGGCCGAGGGTTACCAGCACGTCGACGGCGCCGTCCGCATGGGCCAGGCAACCGCCGCCCGCATTGTTGAGGCCAACAAGCTGAGCGCGCTGCCCGTCGCCTAAGGCATTTCGTACGAGCACCGGCAGGCCGGGGGAGCACCATTCCCGGCCTGCCGGCTCCACTGTTTAAGCAGTAACCGGTTTAAGCACCACAGGAAGGACCACCATGCGCTACGTAGTGGGCTACACCGCCAACGCGAGGGGGCACGACGCCGTTCACCTTGCCGTCGCGCTGGCCCGGAACCACGATGTCAGCCTTGACCTGGTCCTGGTGGTGCCTGAGGATTCCCCGTTCAACGCCGTCTACCCGCCTGAGACCGGCTATGACGACATCCTCAACGAGCAGGCACAGCGCTGGCTCGATGAAGGCCTCGCCTTGGTTCCGGACGACGTCACTGCCCGCGCCCACATCCGGCGCGGTGATTCCGAGGCCCAGGCGCTGATCGATGCCGCCGTGGAATTCGACGCTGCGGCACTGGTCATCGGCGCCACCAACAGCGGCCTCTTCAAGCGCTTCACCATCGGCTCTGTGGCGGGTTCGCTGCTCCATTCGTCGCCCGTGCCGGTGGCTTTGGCACCTCACGGCTATCACCGCACCGAGCCGATCACGCGCTTGAGCTGCGGTTTCGGAACCCGGCCGGGTGCTGACGAACTGCTCGACGTCGCAGTGGAGTCTGCGCGGGACCGTGGCCTTCCACTGCGGCTCGTCTCCCTGTTGGCGCTCGACGGCGGTAACTCGCCTGGGTTGGCCGACGCCGCCTGGGTGCATGCGGCCGACCGGCTTGCCGCCGTCGGAAGCTCCGCAGACGCGAGCGGCGGAGCGGGATCCGTAACAGAAGAGCCGGAGATCGTCGTAGCCCAAGGGCGCACCATCGAAGAAGCCGTTGACCGACTCGACTGGGAAGACGGCGAAATCCTGCTGATCGGTTCCAGCCGCCTGGCCCAGCAGCGGGCCACTTTCCTGGGCAGCACCGCAAACCGGATCCTGCGTGCCCTCCCTGTACCCATGATCGTGGTTCCCCGCGACTACACGCGCCATAGCGCCTAGCAATCGCCTGAGAGGCAAAACCCATGTCAACTGCACCAAAGACGGTCCAGTCGAAAGAATCGCCAGCCCTGAGTGAAAAAGGGCTGAAGGCCGGATCGGTGGGCCTCATCGGCGCCGTCGTGATCGGCGTTTCCTGTATCGCACCCGCCTATACGCTCACCGCGGCCCTCGGCCCCACCGTGTCCGAGGTCGGTGTGCACCTGCCCGCCATCTTCCTGGTGGGCTTCATCCCCATGTTGCTGGTGGCGCTGGGCTACCGCGAACTGAACAACGCAATGCCCGACGCCGGTACCTCCTTCACGTGGGCGACGCGCGCCTTCGGTCCGTGGATCGGTTGGATGGGTGGCTGGGGGCTGATCGCGGCCACGATCATTGTCCTCTCCAACCTGGCGGCTGTGGCGGTGGACTTCTTCTACTTGATGCTTGCCCAGATCTTCAGCAACCCGGAACTCGGTGAGCTCAGCAAGATCCTTCCGCTGAACATCGCCACCACGCTGGTGTTCATCGCCTTGGCTTGCTGGATTTCGTACCGCGGCATGGAGACCACCAAGGGCGTCCAGTACGTGCTGGTGGCCTTCCAATTGCTGGTCCTGGGCTGGTTCGCAGTCTCCGCATTTGCCCACGTGGCAAACGGCACGGCTTTCGATGCCACCGCAGTTTCACCTGACTGGTTCAACCCGTTCGCCGTGGACTCGTTCTCACAATTCGCCGCAGGTGTATCGCTCTCGATCTTCATTTACTGGGGCTGGGACGTCACCCTCACCATGAACGAGGAAACCAGGAATCCGGAGAAAACCCCAGGCCGCGCCGCGACCATCACGGTGCTGGTCATCGTGATCATCTATATGACCG
Organism: Arthrobacter sp. D5-1; assembly: GCF_017357425.1. NCBI lineage: Bacteria > Bacillati > Actinomycetota > Actinomycetes > Micrococcales > Micrococcaceae > Arthrobacter > Arthrobacter sp. D5-1. The sequence continues at coordinate 93,806 of NZ_CP014571.1, forward strand.
TTGCACTGGCTACCTTGTCCTTCGCCGGCGTCGGCGAGACCGGATTGGGTGCCGGAAACCCGGAAAACCAGTCCAGCATCTTCGCCGTGCTTGCCGGTCCAGTGATGGGTCCCTTTGCGATTCTGATGTCGCTGGCCATTCTGAGCAGCTCAGCGGCATCTTTGCAGTCAACGTTCGTTTCCCCGGCCCGAACCATGCTGGCGATGGGCCACTACCGCGCCATCTCGCCGAAGTTCGGCAAGATCAGCCCCACGTTCAAGTCGCCCAGCTTCGCGACCATCGCCGCTGCGATCGCCGCCGCCGGTTTCTACGTGATCACCCGCACCGTGTCCGAGAATGCGCTGTGGGACACCATCACAGCTCTGGGCATGATGATCTGCTTCTACTACGGCATCACAGCACTGGCCTGCGTTTGGTTCTTCCGGGCCGAGGCATTCCGCGGTGCGCGTTCGTTCTTCTTCAGGTTCCTGGCGCCCTTGCTGGGAGGCGTGATCCTGTTGGTCATGTTCGTCAAGACGGCCATGGACTCAATGGACCCGGAGTATGGTTCAGGCTCCTCTGTGGGCGGCGTGGGGTTGGTGTTCGTCCTGGGAATGGGCGTGATCCTGCTGGGCGTCGTGATCATGCTGGTGATGTACAGGGTGCGGCCAGAGTTCTTCAAGGGCAAGGTTCTGACCCGGGCGTAGCCTCGCGGGAAATGGACGCCGCGAAGGCGAGCACGGCAGCGGAGAAGTCCAGTACGTCCGGCGCTGCACGCTGGCCGTGACCACCACGGTCCTCGTGGAGCAGCCAGGCCCGGCCCCCGCGTTCGCGGATTCCGGTAACAACCTCCACGGCGGCTCTGTTGTCCACGCGTTCGTCACGCCCCAGGAGGCAGCACAGGAGGGGCGGAAGCGCGGCGGCGGAGCCAAGTCCGCCCACCACATGAACCGGGGAGTAGGCCGCCCGATCATGGTCAGAGCACTCCCCGTCGGCGCCAAACTCGTGCAGCCATTGCTTTCCCAAGCCATGGCGGTGAAGGTCCACGGTGTCCAGCAACGGAGCCACGGCCACCACTCCGCCGAATGAGGCAGGGGACAGGAGCGCTGCTGCCGTGACCACCAAGCCACCATGCGAGGCCCCGAACGGCACGGTCTGCCCGGGTGTCGTCCAACCGGCCGATGTAAGGAATCCGGCCACGTCGATGAGGTCCTGGATGGTCCGCATCTTCCGTGGACCCCGGCCCGCCTCATGCCAGTCCCGGCCCATTTCCCCGCCCCCACGTAGTTGCGCAGCCACGTACACCCCGCCGCTCTCCAGCCACGCCGGCACGCTGGGTTCGGCCTCGGTCCTGTGTGTCACGCCAAAACCGCCGTAGCACGTGAGAATCAGGGGCAGTGGCCGCGCCGGGAGGCCGTCCGGCCCAAGGTCTGAAGCCCGTGCGGAGATGACCAGGGGGATGCCGACGCCGTCACTCGCCACCGCTGTGACCCTCTGATGGAGTATGTTGCCGCTGGGGTCTCTGGAACTTTCGTTCGAGCGCACCGGTTCATCCACACAGAAAACCCCCGATGGACGTTCCGGGGAGGCCGTCTGGAGCCAGAGGTCAGTGCCATCGGCATGGGGTTGGATGGCGAAGGATGAGACGTATTCGGCTGGGGATAAACGGTACACGGGGCGGCTATCCAGTGTGACTGTGGTGCCGTGGTGGTCGGAGGCCAGTTCCACGCGGATCCCGCCGGCGGGCGCGGCGGTGGGATGCCAGGCCCCTGACTCCAACTCCCACTCTCTTGTTCCGGTCCCCGGGTTCTTCGCCGCCAGTCTGAGATTCCCCCTGGCGCGCGTCAGCGAGAGCCGGCTGCCCGTGGTGCTGCCAAGATCCGTTGGAAACGGGAGCTCCTGGGGGTGACCGGCGTCGAGCGGGCAATGCATGATCTGCTGGCAGGGCGGCTTGCCGGTCAAGACCCAGATCCCGCCACCGTCTGGCTCCCAAACCGGCGCAGCGTACCAAGCCGTCGCGCCCGGGATGTGGACCGGCTGCGTCCCGGCAGCGAGGATCCAGGTTTCCGCTAGTTCGCTGGCGGAGGTGCTCAGCAAGGCCGCGATACGCGTTCCGTCAGGGGAGATGGTGAATCCGCGGACAATGGTGCCCGGTGCCGTGGGGAGCCGGACGCCGGGCGGTGCAGCCACACCCGGGTGGGCCCGGCGAACATTCCAGGCATCCCGTAGCCCGGCCTCGGCTGCCAAGTGCAAGGACGCAAACGCTTCGCCCGGCCCGCGCCAAAGAAAGGCAGCCTGTCCGCCGGCGAACTGGGGGAGCCCTTGGCGGGGTGTGGAGTCCCAGCGTTCCAGGAGGGAACGGAAATGCGGCCGAAGTCCTCTGCCAGGAACGGCCTCCTCGAGGGTATTCACCGTCCCACCGTGTCGCCCGGCGCTGCGTCCACAGCAGATACCCAAGCGAGGTGGCCGCCGTCGTGCAGGGGGCTGCCCAGGGTGATGGTGCGCAGGGGGCTACCGGCCGCTGATGTGTCCACTACGTGCAGTTCGCCATGTCCACCGCGCGTCACGGCGACGAGTTCCGAGGACGGTGAGGCGGCAATGGCGCGTCGTTCGGCGTTGTCCCAGGGTTCATTGCCGGGCCGTGGGGCGCCGTCCATGTGGGGGAGATCCCACGTGCCCCGCAGCGCCGGTGGGCCTGCCTCCAGCGGTCCAAGGTGGTGCACCGAAAGCTCGTCGCCCTCCGGATGGACGCGGGCGGTCGCGATGCCGTTGGCAGTCAGCGCGAAACGGAAGACCAACCCCTGGCCCAGTGGTGTGGTCTGCGTCAGCCCGGTATCCAGGTTGTGCACCCACAAAGTGTTGCCCCATTGGGCCCAGTCTCTGGGCTCCCCGCCACCGTGGCGAAGGACGGCCACCAGGACACGCCGCCCCGGGCAGAAGCGCAGGAAGTAGGCGCGGCCGGGAGCATCCCACGCGATGGCCTGGAGGGCCTCCGGCTGCGGCTTGCGGATGTCGAAGCGTTCCAGGCCCTGGCCCGTGGCCACGAACATGGTGCCCGTGACGGGATCGAAGGCGTCGCCGTGGCCGTCGGGGGAGGCCTCAGCCCGCAGCCCTTGCATGGGCGGGCAGTGCACTCCTTCGGCCAGGATCCGCTCCACGCTGAAGGATTCGATGCCGCCGGGTTCGCGGTGACGCACGACGGCGGCAGGCCCCTCTGGCGTTTCGCCCACCACGACGCCAGGCTCCCCCGCCCTGGTGCGGATGCGGCGTGAGGTTGGTCCGCCGTCGGACTCCAGGTCCACAACCGTGAGGAGATCGCTCCAAGGTTCCCAGGAGACACCAAGCCCGGTGGTGACGGCAATGAAGCGGCCCGAGGGGTCGCAGGCCAGGTGCTCACCCGGGATGGCCACCGGAATGGTGCGGAGCGGGGTGTTGGTGAAGGCATCGGCGATGACCAGGGCACCTCCGGCGTCGTCGATGAACGCGCATCGTCCGCCTCCCAACGGCAGGAACCCGGCGTGCTCCGCCAGGACCACGGAGTCCAGGCGGCGCTGGACTGCCCCGGTGACCGGATTCAGGAACTGTACGTTGCCTGCTTTTTGGTCGGCGACCACCAAAACTTCGGAGTTCATTGGCTCTCCCTTTCACTTAATTTGAGAATGGTTCTCATTAACTATAGTGTGACGTTGTCGCCGCAACAGCGGAGGCAACCACCACCACCGAAAGGAGACCAACCATGGAAAAGACCACGGTTTTGGTTGAAGTTGAAGAGACCGAGCAGCTGGCACACCTGTCGGCAACACACTCGAATGCACTGGTCGAGAACCCGTTCGACTAGTCACTAAGCCAGGGGGTGGGCGCGCCGGCGCGCCCACCCCCTTAGCTCCACCCCCGCAACTCTTGGAAGGAACCATGGGCACCGCAATAGACAGCTTTGACGTCGCGGGAAGATCAACCATCCGCAGCGGTGACGGCGCCTTCTTTCATCTCCCACCCTCGGCAGGCAGTGGCCAGAACCTGGCGACAGGCATCAGCGACGAACTGCTGCAACGCCGCCAGGCTGGTGCGCGTCCCCTCGCCGGACGGGAGCGAATCGGGCTGGTAGCCCCCGAACCCGTTGCTGCCGCACTCCTGCCGGTGTTCCACGAGGCCGGGCTTGAACTGACGGTGGGTGACGACCGGGGACCCGGCTCCGTAGGACTCCTCCTCCACCTGGCGGCTACGCCCGCCGAGCGGAACCGCTTTGAGGCACTGCCGGGGGGCCGTGCGGCCGTGCTCCGCTTCTACGGAGAAGGCGACCTGGTCTTCGTAGATCCGCTGGCTCTTGAACCGGCAGACCCAACAGGGTGGCAGGTACTCCGGCGCAGGCTCGCAGCCTCACCGGCCGCCGCCGAACTGAGGGCCTGGCTGGATACGCCCGCTGCTGCCGCGGACTTCGCTCCCCAAGGGGTAGCCATGGACCTGCTCACGGCCAGACTGCTCACCATCATCACCGCTTGGCAAAGGAATTCGCCGTCACTTGCCGCTCACCGCCGTAGGCTCTGGCGGCTGGACACCCTGACGTTGGCAGCCAGCGAACATCCCGTTCTGCCCTTCCCGGAACCCGCCAGCCTGGGCGAGGGCTTGCGGGCTCCGCTGCCATGAGACCCGCCACTGCGCCGGATCACCTGGACATCACCGCTGACGACGGCGTTCGGCTCACCGCAGACCACTACCGCGCACCGGCGGAAGGGGAAGCCCAAGGGGCGGTCCTGATCCGGACACCCTACGGCCGGGCCCAGTACGCGGCCCAAGCCCACGCATGGTGCCGTGCCGGATACGACGTAGTGGTCCAGGACGTCCGGGGGCGCTACGGGTCCGCCGGCGCATGGAATCCCTATGACAAGGAGGGCGCGGACGGAGCTGCAACCGTCCGCTACCTCGCCGGGAACGGGTTGCTCAGGGGCCCCCTCATTCTGGCTGGAGCCTCCTATGATGCCCACTGCGCAGTTGAAGCAGCACGGGTTCTGGAGAAGGAACGGGCTCCGGAGGAAACACGGCGTCCGGTGGCAGCCGCTCCCAAACCCCTGGCCGTGGTGGCGATGGTGCCGGCGCTGGGCCTCTGCGAAACAGCCAGGGAACCTGATGGCACACCGCGCCTGCGGGACCGGATTGGTTGGTGGCACCAGCACGGTTTCGGCAAGGAGTCCGGCCACCCTTTACCTGCCGCAGAGCTCCGGCGGATATACCGGCAGGCTGAGGAGCGCGGGATGGACTGGATGATTCACAACCTCATGGATGACGCCACGTATGGTCCGGGGTCCACCGCTGGTTGGAAGCGGCTCTGGGACGCCACACCAGCCGATCTTCACGCCCTTTATGGCCAGCTGAACACGCCGCTCCTGATGATTTCGGGACAACGGGACTTCTTTGTTGCCGAAGCTGCGAACCTGGTGAGGGCCTGGGGCAGCGCAGCACCGCGGACCTTGGTGGAAACCCTTTGGGGACCATGGGGACACCGACTCGCCAACGACCTCGGCGCCGGAGCCGCCGCAGCACTCCGCCAACAGGGTGGCCTGATGGCCCGGATCAAGGACTTTCTGGCTGCCGCCAGCGGCTGGGATCCAAACGGCGCCCAGCCCGGGCCCCTTGGAGACCGCCGCCCACCAGTCCTCCAGTGGGAACCCGGCGACCAGCCACACACATGGCACTGGGCGCCTGCGACCCCCGAGACGTTGCCGCACCACCTGAACAACCACGGAGAATCATGACCACAACAGCCGAAACCCTGGGCCTGCTTCCCTTGCACACCTTGGTGGACGAGCAGACCGGGATCATCCGCAGGGTCCGTCCCGTTCTCACCCCGGAGAACGCCCCACCCGCATACACGTCCATGACCGCGGAGGTATCGAACGCGCGGTGGCTGGGAGACTGGCCCGCCGACCGCGTTTCACTGGGCACCACGTTCGGCGACAGCCGGCAAGCCTGGATCGCGGCCGTCGCCGAAGGCATGGAACGGTACTGCGGCAACTTCATCCCCGCAGACCTCCCGGACCACCACTACTTCACCGGGACGGCCCGTGAGCTGACGGCGTCAGGCCGGGCCGCCGTCGGGCTTGAACAACTGCCGCGATTCGCGGACTGGCAGCTGGAGCGTGCGGCATTCCCCTACCGGAACCTCGACGCCGATACTCCCGCGCTGTGGACAGCGTGCAGGCGGGAATCTGACAGCTCGGAGGTGTGGCTTCCTGCGAGCCTCACCCTCCTGAACTGGCGGCAACGGCGCTTCCGTGACCTCCCGCGGATCCATCATCTGAACTACGCGGGGATCGCCACCGGGCAGGGCCGCGCTGATGCCACGGACAGGGCGGTGCTGGAAACCATCGAACGCGACGCCCTGGAACTGTGGTGGCATTTGGACGGTCCCACCCGCGGTATCAGGCCGGAGAGTGTTCCCGGGCTGGTGGACGCCATGGCCGGTTGCTGGCTGCAGTACTGGGTGGTGGAAATGCCCAGTGAGTTCGCACCCTGCATGGCGGCCCTGGTGTTCGATCCGGACACGGGGCTGTACGCCGCCGGATTCTCCTGCAAGAACGAACCCGCTGAAGCGGCACGCAAGGCAGTCCTGGAGGCTGTCCACACCTGGATCTACTCCCAAGGTGCCACCGACGCGGACGGTTGGGTGTTCCAAGCGGTGGAGGCAGGGCTCATGGCCAAGGGGCTGTACTTGGAACACCGTGAAGACCGTCAATACCTGGACGACGTGGGGCCCGGGTTCGGTTCAGTCCGCGACCTCGGTGCGCATGTTCAGGTGTGGCTTGATCCCCGGACACACGTCCTTGCGGAACGCTTCACCAAGCCCGCAGGTGGGCTGGTGGACATTGCTGCCGTGGATGACGTGTCCATGCCGGAGCTCTACAGGCGGCTGGAATCGGCCGGCCACACCGTCTATACCCGTGAACTGACCACTCCCGACGTCGCGGCGACCGGCCTGAGTGTTGTCCGCGCCGTGGTGGGAGGGCTGGTTCCCAACGCACCGGCCGCTTTCGCCTACCTCGGCTGCCGCAGGTTCGCCACGGCGGCGTTGGAGCGCGGGTGGCGTGAAACGGCGCCGGCCCTGCCTGAGGACTTCACCCTCACCCCGCCTCCCCACATGTAATGGACGTCCCCCACGTACTCCTAGCCCCAGGATTTGCCCGCGCCTGGAGCCACGAGGTTCCCGGTCCCGTGCAGCCGCCCGGCCCTCAAGGTTCCCCGGCGTCCGGCACAGTTGAGAGCCAGCGGCATGATGGGCTCCCGGTGGCCGCCATGCTGCGGGCCATCTGGTGGAGCGAGGACTTCCACCCGAATCCCGCAACCGGCCTGCCCGGGAAGGTGCGGAAACGCCCAGTGCCGTCGGCCGGCGGGTGCTACCCGGTGCAACTGCGGGTCCTCTGCGGGGAAGGCTGCGACGTGCCGCCCGGAACATACGTGTTTAACGGCACCGGATTCAACGGCAGCGGCGGTGAGCTGCTACGCCTGCGGAACCACGACGACGGTCTGCGGGCACCCGCGCGGGGCGCCGTCGTCGTGCTGACCGTGCTGCCGCAGCGAACCCTGGCAAAGTACCACCACCGTGCGGGTCCGCTGCTGATCGCGGATACTGCCTACGCGGCGGTGGCCTTGGTTCACCATGCCGCTGCCCGGGGTGTGGACGCCCGGTGGGATGCCGTGGCACCCCGCCGTTGGCCGGGCTCTGTTCCGGAGTTCGCGCTGGCCACGGTCTCTCTGGGAGTGTCCCCGGCGAGGTGCCGGCAGCCCCGCCATGACCGGATCGCCGGGGTTTCGGAGGCGCAGCTGGCTGCCCGCAGGAGCTGTGGGTTATCCCGCTTGCGTGCCCGCCCGGCCGCCGACGCAGGCCGGGTGGTTGGGGAACTCCTGGACCGTTCCTTCCTTTCCTTCCCGCAGCCAGCCCCTTCGTCCTGCCGTGCCCGGGTCCTGTCCGCGGAGTCGCTCCGTGATCCGGAACTAGCCGATCGATGTGCCGGGCAGTCCTGGGTCAGGAGCCTCGACGCCCTGTTGGTTTTCGAGATCCTGGGCACGCCAACCCCGGCTGCCATGTGGTGGACCGCCACGTTGGCCGCTCATATCCTCTACACCGCGCTTGGCGCGGACCTGCCCCTGGAATTTCGTCCGGTGGGCGGTTGGACCGGCTCCCGCTGCGGCTGGACCACACTCCATGGGCTGGGCGTAGCAATCCGGAAACCACTCACCACAAACCACGAAAGGGCCGCGAATGCTGGTCAATAAGAGGCTCTTCCAAATGACGGCTGGGCACCGCGGCCGGCTGGCTGGAGTGACAGCCCTGCTCTGCGTCACCACGGCGAGCTACTGGTTGCAGGCGTGGTTCCTGGCCCAGGCCCTGGCGGCGCTGGTGGTTCTGGTGCGGGTTCCCGGAAACCCCGACGGCGGCACGTACGTGCCGCTGGCTCCCTACCTTGCCGGGGTTCTCGCCTGTGGCCTGGGGCGCCTTGTGATCCAGCAGTTCCACGCCCGGCTTGCCAGTTCTTTGGGCTCCGGGGTGCGGTTGCAGGTACGACGGAAGTTGGCCGACAGCCTGCTCCAGCCCGAACGACTCAGGGATACCTCGGACCGCGGCGGAGCCCGGCGGCTGGCCCTGAGCGAGGGTGTGGACGGAGTGGACAGCTACATCAGCCAGTACATCCCCCACGCTTTCCAAGTGCAGATAGTGGTGCCCGCGCTTCTTGTCTGGATCGCGTGCCTGAATCCCTTGCTGGCACTCGCCTTGGCCCTTGCCGTGGCCGTGGCTGTTGGTGCGCCGAAACTCTGGGGAAAGGCCTTGGCGAAACGCGGAAAGCAGCACTGGGACAGTTACGAGGCACTCAGTGCCGACTTCCTGGAGGCCCTTCAAGGGATGCGGACCCTCAAGATCCTTCACGCGGTTCCCCGGACCAGGGCGCGGCTCCATCACAGGTCCCAAGAGCTTCATAAAGCAACCGTGTCCACCATGCGCACGTCCTTGGTGGACACGGCGTTGGCGGACTTCGGAATCCAGTCAGGGATGCTGGCCGCCGCCGCGCTGGCCGCATACGCAGCGCTGGGGCAGCGGCCGTTGCCCGGACCGGAGACTGCGGCGATCACGTATTTCCTGCTGATGCTCTCGTCGGAAGTTTTCAGGCCGGTGCGGGATCTTGCACGGCAATGGCATGCCGGGTATCTGGGGCTCTCGGCCTTGGGCAGTATTGACGCGGCGGGAGGCGCGGACGCCCGCGGCGATAGCACGCTGACGGGCGAGGGGCAGGCGCGTTCCGCGCAAGTAGACCCTTCCGCGCCCGGGATGCGCCCCGGCGTCGTGCCTCCCGGTCGTCTCACTCTGCAGAACGTGAGCTTCCGATACTCAGCTGCGGACCCCTGGGTTCTGCGGGATGCGTCGGCGGAGATCCAGCCCGGCGGCCTCACCGCGCTGGCGGGGGTGTCAGGGGCGGGGAAGAGCACACTGTTCGATCTTCTGCTGGGTTTCCTGCCGGCGGGGGAGGGCCGTATCCGCCTGGACGGTCAACCACTCAGGCCAAGTGACGTCAGCGTGGTCTCACAACGCAGCTACCTCTTTCCGGGGACCATCCGGGAGAACCTCCGCGTGGTGGCGCCTGCTGCTACGGAGGAGGAGATCCAGCGTGTCGTGGAGATTGCCGGCCTGGCAGACGATCTGCGGCAGTGGCCCCACGGGCTGGACACTGTGCTGTCCGAAGGGGGCGGATCCGTCTCGGGAGGCCAGCTCCAGCGGCTTTCGATTGCACGGGCACTCCTGGTGGACAGGCCGGTTCTCCTGCTGGACGAGCCAACGTCCGCCCTCAACACCGAGCTCGCTGGGCGGGTGTTGGAGGGGCTTCGCCGCGAAGCCGGACGCCGGATTGTGCTCATGATCGCCCACCGGCCCGAAGCCCTCGCTGCCGCGGACACCGTACTCCGCCTGGCACACGGCCAACTCCACACACAGCAACAGGAAGCAGCCACGTTATGAGCCTCACCGCACGCACACCCCGCAACCCGCTCCTGGGTTTGGTTCCGCACATGTCCGGCGAGTGGGCAGGGATAGTGTGGACCGCCGTTGTGGGCATCCTGAACAACCTGGCCCTCATTGTCCTGGCGGTGGTGGGCTCCTACGTTGTGGCGCTGGCTGTGATGAGGCAGGAGCCCGCAGCCGCCGAATGGTGGGTTGCCGGGGCGGCGGCCGTGGTGTTCAGGGCGGTGTTGACGTGGCATGAGATGGACATCTCGCACAGCATCGCGTACCGGATCCTGGCCGCGCTGCGCATGGCGCTCTTTGACGGTTTCGCGCGCGGCGTCCCTTCCCGCACGCCGGACCAGCACACCGGAAAACTCGCCGCCACGGCCATGGGCGATGTTGAAAAGCTGGAGTTCTTCTACGCCCACACGGTTGCCCAGCTGGCTGGCTCCGCAGTGCTGTTCGTGGCCGGGGTGGCTGCGGTGTGGCCGCTGGGGCCGGGCCTGGCCGTGGCCTTGCTGCTGGGGTTCGTGGCGCTGGTGGCGGTGACGCTCCCGGGATTGCGCCGGGGCGCCGTGCTGGGGGCGAGGGTGCAGGAGGCCAGATCCGGGGTGTCGGTACTCGCCGTGGACCTGCTGGCCGGCACCCGCGAGATCCTGGGTTTCGGACTGCGGGAGCACGCGCAACGCCAACTAAAGGAACAGAGCCTGGCAGTGGATGCCGGCCAGCGCAAGCTCAATTCCTTCCTTGCCTTGGCAGCGTCCTTGCGCGAGCTGTGTGTCCTGGGCACCGTGGTGGCGGTCTTCGTCGCCGCCATCTCACAACCCGGACTGGATTCTGTGTGGTTGCCCGCCCTGGTTGCCGGCACTCTGACTCTCCTGGCTCCAGTGGCCGAGGGCGTTGCCACCGTAACCCAGCTCCAGCCGCACCGTGCCAGCGCCCAGCGCGTTGGGGAGGGCATCAGCCTGCCCTCGGCCGCAAAGGTTTCGGGGCCCCTCGTGGAGTTCAGCTCCCAAGGGCCGCTGGGTCTGGAGGTCCGGAACCTGCAGTTCACGTACGACGACGGCGCGCCGGCTTTGCGCGCGACGTCCCTGTCCGTGGCGCCCGGCGAGCATGTGGGGATCAGCGGCCCATCCGGTGCAGGAAAGACCACGTTGGCCCGGTTGTTGGTGCGCCTGTGGGTGCCGGATTCGGGGAGTATCTCGCTGGTGTCGCGCAGCGGGGAGTCCGTGGACGCCTGGGCCGTGGACGAGGCGTCGTTCCGGCGTATGGTCACGTTGGTGGAGCAGGACGCCCCGGTTTTCCATGGTTCCGTCCTGGACAACATGCGCCTGGCCCAGCCCACGGCAACTGAAGCCGACGTCCTGTCAGCCTTGGACCTGGCCGGGCTTCCGCTCGCTGGCGAACGATGGGCGGATGGCGTGGATACTGTGATCGGCGAGCAAGGGGTGAGCCTGTCCGGTGGTGAGCGTGCCCGCTTCTGTTTGGCGAGGGCCCTGCTGATCAAGCCGAAGATTTTGGTGCTGGATGAAACCACAGCAAGCCTGGACCCTGCCTCGGAGCGTGCTTTGGTGGAGGCTGTTGCTGCAATCGCCGGCGACACCACGGTAATCACCGTGTCCCACAGGGAGTCCACCCTGGCCGCATGCCACCGGCGGGTGCAGCTGGGCTAGCTTCCCGCTCCCGCTTCCCCCGCCCGTCCTCTCGGGCGGGGGAATTGGAGGGCTTAGAACGCGTCGGGGTGGAGGCCCTTGGCGATCTGCTCCACGGCGCGGAGGTTGCCCCAGGTTCCGGGCATGACGTCATCGGAGTCGACGGCCACCAATCGCTGGTTCTTCACTGCGTCTACCTCAGGGAACTTCTCCTGAAGGAAGGTGCGGGTGGCGTCCTCGTGGGCCTTGTCCAAGGTGGTGAACACGATGACCTCGGGGTTCTTCTGTACAAGTGTCTCCGGAGAGATCATGGCAGAGAAGAACGTGGCGAAGGCTTCATCGGACGGGCTGAAGAGGTTCTCGCCACCGGCAGTCTTGATCATGTCGTACTCGATTCCCGCCCCGATGGCCGCAATGGAGTTCCCCTCAACAAACAGCTCCACCACGGTGGGCTTCTCTTTGCCTTCCACCTTTGATGCAACCGAAGCCAGCATCTCAGCTGCTTCCGTCCGAACGGCTGACGTACGCTCACCCGCGCCAACCACAGCGCCGATGTTCTCGATATCCGTGAGGATGTCCTTGACCTCGGCCTTGCTCCGGCGTTCCATGCAGCCCGCCGTTGCTATGTAGGACTCAGAGCCTGCAGCTTTGAGTTGTTCGATGCTCGCAAAGCCCTGCTCGGCAGTGAACTCATACGCTGTGGGGGAGTAGACGAAATCGGGGTTGGCGCCCAACAGGACTTCGCGCGACGGCGGCATCTGATCACTCAACCGCTGCACGTTACCGCGCTCTTTAAGTTCCGGCAGCAGCTCGCTGCCTTTGCTCTGTGCCTCGGCCACTACCTTGTCCGCGGCGCCCAGCTTCACCAACAGCTCGGACTGTCCGGGAGTCATGGCCACCACCCGCTGGGGCACGGAGGTGAAGGTCAGGGTGCGGCCGCAGTTCTCGATTGCTCCCGCGGGCTGCGCAGCGACACCGGCGTTTTCCTTGGCAGGTGTTTGGCTGACCGCTTGACCGCAGCCGGACAACAGCATTCCGCTGAGTGTCATCACGCTCAGGACCGCAGCGGTTTTGGGCAGGGTGGATTTCTTCATGTGTGTGCCTCCAGTTGGGTTGTATCGGGTGATGGGTACGTTCAATGGCGGGCGGCGGAGAAGTCCGCATCCTGGCTGGGCGGGGGCGTCTGTTCCGGCGTCTTCGCTGCAATGGCGATCAGCGCCCGCCCGGTCAAAGGATGCTCCAGCGTCCGGGATTCAACACCGAAACAGCGGCGGACCAGTTGGGGGTCCAGCAGCGTTGACGGCGGACCGAAAGCCTGCAGCCGCCCGGACTGCAGCACTGCCACCTGGTCACAGAATTCAGCCGCCAGGTTCATGTCATGCAGGGCGGCCAGCACGGTCCTTCCCCGCGAAGTGACCAGATGCATGAGCTCCAGTTGGAAGGCGACATCGAGGTGGTTGGTAGGTTCGTCCAGGACCAGGACCGGTGCTTCCTGAACGAGCGCCCGCGCCAGGAGGACCCGCTGCTTTTCCCCGCCGGACAACCCCGCAAAGTAGCGGTCCGTCAGGGAGGAGGCTCCGACGTCGAGCATTGCTTGGTGGACGAGGTGGTGATCCCGGTCTGAATCCGCACCAAACCCGCGCTGATGCGGGGCGCGGCCCAGCATCACAACCTCGCGGGCCGTCATGGGAAAGTCCTGACTGGATTCCTGGGCCATCACGGCCACGCGGAGCGCGGCCTGCCGGGAGGTAAGGGCGCGAACATCCCGGCCGCCTATGGTGACGGTCCCCGAGGTGGGTTTGTTCACCCGGTACAGGGCACGCAAAAGAGTGGATTTGCCGCATCCGTTGGGCCCCAGAATGCCAACCACGGAGCCGCTGGGTGCAGTAAAAGTGACGTCGTGAACCACCGGAGTGCCGCCAAGGGCGATGCTGACGTTGAGGAATTCCACCTTCATCGTTTGATGCCACCCCTTACAGCGCCGTTGCCGCGCATGAGCCACAGGAAGAAGGGCGCTCCGACGGCAGCGGTGAGGATGCCCAACGGAATCTCGGCCGGTTGCGCCACCGTGCGGGCCAGCAGGTCAGTGAGCATGAGGAAAAGAGCCCCGCCAAAGATGGTGACGGGCAGCATGCGGCGGTGATCGGAGCCCACCAGCATGCGCGCGGCGTGCGGCACCACCAAGCCAACAAATCCGATGCCGCCGCACACGGCAACCGTGGTGGCAGTCAGTAATGCCGTGGCCAGCAAGAGTGTCCGACGCAGCGATTCCACGTTGACGCCCAGGGCCGTGGCCGTTTCGTCGCCGGCCAGGAAGGCGTTCAGCGCGCGGGATCGGAACATCGCGAAGACGCTGATGGCCACGAGTGCCACGCCCGGCAGCAGCAGTTGCGGATAGGTGGCTGCGGAAACGCTGCCCAACAGGAAAAACAGCACACTGTAGACGTTCTGGGCGTCGGTGGTGATGGTCAGGAAGTTGGTGATCGCGGAGAGGAGTGAGCCCAACGCCACGCCTGCCAGGATGAGCCGGGAGGGTGCAATCACGCCATCCTGTTTCGCGAGCAAGTACACCAGGGCCGTCGCCGCCGCAGCTCCCGCGAATGCCGACGCGTTCAAGCCCAGCCCGCCCACCGCCGTCGAGCCTGCCACGATGGCCAGAACGGCTCCCACTCCCGCCCCGGCTGAAACACCCAGAATGTAAGGCTCGGCGAGTGGGTTGCGGACGTTCGCCTGGAGCAGGGCTCCGGCCAGCGCGAGGCTGGCCCCGGCAATGCCGGCCAGGAGCGCCCGGGGGAGCCGGAAGCTCCACACGGCTTGGTCCTGGGACACGGTGAGCGAGCCGTCCGACATCCATGGCAGGCCAGGGATCAGGTGCCCGGCCATGATCCGCAGCGATTCCAAAAACGTTGTTTGCAGCGGCCCGGTGCTGCCCGAAACCACCAGAAGCACAACGATTCCGAGCACCAGCATTGGTGTCAGCAAGCGTTCAAGCACTGACCTGCGTGGGCGGGCGGGGCCGGCTGATGGGGCGGGGCGGTTGCCGCTGACTGGGCGTTCGAGGTCAGCGGTCATGGAGGAGTCCAATCACGCCCTGACACTATCTTAAATGAGAATGATTCGCATATATGTGATTGCCGGGTTGGTACCTCAGTGCCCGTGTTGTCGGGTGGGATTGCTGTTGAGTGTTACCTCGGCGCGGGCACTCCGGCAGCGCGCTCAGCTTCTTCGAGCGCCTCTGCGAGGCGTTCGACGGCGGCCCGGTAGTCAGTTCCAGCCGTCACCTTGCAGTATTCGGCCTCCCGCATGGCCCGGGTGAGCGCAGCAGTCTCCGCTGACCTCACGTCCGTCATGGCGGGGAAATCGATGGTGCGTGCGGGGTCCAGTTCATACCGGCTCCACTGCTCCAGGACGTACTCGTGGCGGGCGGCGTCGTCGGCAAAGCCGGCACGACGGCGGGGCTCGGCTGCGTGGATCCGTTCCACTTTGCGGATGCTGACCAAGGTTGCTGCCGCCGTGGCGAGGCCGATGGAAATCATGATGAGCCCTGCCGGCGGCCATTGCACCGCGGGGACCAAGATGGCGGGCGCCACCACAACGAGCCCTCCGAACACGTCCCAAAAAAGCCCGTCCGGCTCCGCGCCGCGGCCGTAGGTCAGTTTCCTGTGCAGGACATAGGTGGTTGCTGCGGTTGCGAGAACCAGAGCAACACCCCACAGGAGCATCATGGCGGGCATCGGACCACCTCCAGGCGAATTCGCTGCTTTGCCTTCAGTATGCGGCAGTGCCCGCGTTGGCGCGAGGGGTCATCTTGCCCCGGGGCGTAGCCTAGGCACCATGAGACTGAAAATGTGCAGCATCCACGTCAAAGACCCGGCAGCAGCCCATGTTTTCTACACGGAGACGCTGGGTTTCGAGACCTTGATGGCCATGCCCGAGTACAACCTCTTCATCATCAAGGATCCCGGAGCGGACAACAGCACGTCGCCTGGCCTGCTGCTGGAACCCAGCGACAACCCCATCGCCTCCAATTACATGAACGCCCTGCACGAGTCCGGGCTGGCGGCCATTACGTTCGGGGTGCCTGATGTCCAGGCCGAGTACGAGCGCTTGCTGGCTGCCGGTGTGACCTTCCAAGGCGAGCCCACCGAGGATCCCTCAGGCGTCAGTGCGGTTTTCGACGACGGATGCGGCAACTTCATTCAGCTTCACCAAGACTGAGCTTAAACAGTTGTGGCCGGGACCATTGGTCCCGGCCACAGCTCAGGCAGACTTAAGCGTGGTCGCGCTTGGAGGTCTTCGGGGCGTCGCGCTTTGCGGCGGCGTTGTCCCGGGCTTCCTTGGTGGCGGCCTTCTTGGCGGCTTCGTCCTTGACCCGCTGGGCTTCGGAGCGGACGGCAGCGTGGGTGGCGCGCTCGGTGACCAGCCACTGCGGCGGAGCCTGCAGCAGCTCGGTGATTTCCGCCGTCGTGAGCGCATCTTCAACGCCGCCGCGGGCGAGGCCGCTGATGGAGACGTTCAGCTTCTGCGCGACGACCGGGCGGGGGTGCGGGCCGTTCCGGCGAAGTTCGGCGAGCCATGCCGGGGGATTGGCCTGGAGTTCGGCGAATTCGTCACGGGTGATGGACGAATCCTGGAACTCTTGGGGTGTAGCGGGCAGGTAGATGCCGAGTTTCTTGGCAACTGTTGCCGGCTTCATGGACTGGGAGTTCGAGGACGTCATGCTTCAAGGGTATCTGGCCGGTACTGTGAGTGTGTGCCAGACGCTGAAGATTCCGCCGAAACAACCGGGCCCCTTGCCGGCCTCCGCTTCGCCTACGTTGCGGGTGTGACCCCTGGGAAATGGATCCGACGGTGGGAAGAGCGCATGCCCAACTTTCCGTTGCACTCGTTCATGTCCGACGACGACGCCCAGGTTTCGGTGTTGCATGACGGTTCCGCTGACCTGAGCTTCGTTCGGTTGCCCGTGGACCGTGAAGGCCTGAACGTCATCCCTCTTTATGAAGAGCAGCCAGTGGTGGTCGCTCCCAAGGGGCACGAGATCTCCGTGTTCGAAGAGGTGGCCCTTGAAGATCTTTCCGACGAGAACTTCCTCGACATCGAGGAAATGGGCGGGCCGGACATGGCCCTCCAGGTTGTCGCGTCCGGTGCTGGGCTGGCGATCCTGCCAATGTCAGTTGCACGGCACTTGAACGCCAAGGACACCGTTATGCGCCGCCTGACCGGCGCTCCCGGGACGCAGATCGGCCTGGCTTGGCTGGTTGGAACCGACAGTCCCGTGATCGAGGAGTTCATTGGAATTGTGCGTGGGCGGACCGCGCAGAGTTCACGCCAACCCTCGGCCCAGCAGGAGAAGCCCAAGAAGGAACCCAAGCCCGACCGCCGCGGGGGAGGCCCCAGGAAGCCTGCAGTCGCGCAGCGTTACGCCCCGAATCCTGACAAGGGCCGGGGCAAAGGTTCGCGCAAGAAGGGCAAGCGCTAGCTACGCGCCGTGAATTGCGGTCTGTTGCTGCTCTGAACGGTTGAGATAGGCCAGAAGAAGGTCGCCGGCCCGTTCCAGCTCTCCAGCCTCCAGCGCTGAACAGATGCGCTCGTTTTCTGTGAGCCAGTCGCTGTAGAAGTGCGCATTCAGGGTGGCCTTGTGGAAGTAAAGGCGCATCTCGGCCAGAATCTGGGCCATGATCGTGTTCAGCCGGTTGCTCTCGGCGAGGGCAACAATCGCGCCGTGGAAATGCTGGTTGGCACTTCCCAAGCCTTCGTTGTCCCCGGCTGCCGCGGCCCGCTTACCCTCGTCGACGGCGGCCCTGACGGCGGCGATGCGTTCCGGTGAACCGCCCGCCCGGATGGAACTGACCTCAATCGCACGGCGAACCGTGTAAACGTCGTGAATGTCGCCTGCTTCAAGGGTGGCAACAAAAACGCCCTTATTGGGCTGGCGGAGGAGCAGCCGTTCACCGGCCAGCTCAGCGAATGCTTCGCGGACCGTGTTCCGGGAGACGCCCAGATCCTCGGCAATGGTGGCTTCGGTCAGCTTGGCCCCCGGGACCAGGAAACCTTCGGCCAGCTGGTAGCGCAGCTCTTCGGCGACTCTTTCGGCAACGGAAGGAACTCTCATGCGGACCCGGGCCCGCGCGCTGACAAGGCCAGCGGTTCCGTCTTTTTCCTGATCTGCACTGGCCATGACACCAAAATTACACGATTGCCCAAAACTTGGATCGCTGGATTGTTGAACAATCCAACAGATTGAGGCATTCTAGATGTAACGCACATCACGAGGCAGGGATCACATCATGGCAATCATCGACATGAACAGCGACGTCGGAGAGTCTTTCGGGCGCTGGACACTCGGCGATGACGCAGCCATGTTCGAGTCGGTCTCCAGTGCAAACGTTGCCTGTGGATTCCACGCTGGGGACCCCAGCGTCATCCGCAGCACCTGCGACAAGGCGGCGAAGGCCGGCGTCGTCATCGGCGCCCATGTTGGCTACCGCGACCTCGCTGGATTCGGTCGCCGCTTCATGGACATCCACCCCAGGGAACTGGCGGATGATGTGGTGTACCAGATTGGTGCCCTCCAGGCTCTGGCGGCCACCGCCGGTGCACGCGTCCAGTACGTGAAGCCCCATGGTGGCCTCTACAACGCGATCGTGAAGCACACGGCCCAGGCCCGTGCCGTCGTCGAAGCTGTGAAATCGGTGGACCCCAACCTCCCGATTCTCGGCCTCCCGGGCTCCGAAGTCCTGCGTCTCGCCGAAGAAGCAGGCCTTCGAGGCGTCGCCGAGGCTTTTGCCGACCGTGCCTACAACCCGGATGGAACACTGGTTTCCCGCTCACAGGCGGGCGCCGTTCTCCATGATCCGGCTGAAGTGGCAGAGCACGTCCTTCGCATGGCCACCGAACAATCCGTCAAGACCATTGATGGTTCCATCCTGAAAATCCGCGCAGAAAGCATTTGCGTGCATGGTGACTCGCCGGGGGCCGTTGCAATGGCCACCGCAGTGAAGTCCGCTTTGGGCGAGGCCGGCGTCACCGTCGGCTCGTTCCTCTAATCCGTTCCATTCAGGCCCAGCACTACATCCCTCACCCCCGGAGGAAACCATGACCAGCACCAACAAGGCAGCCAAGGCCGTGACAAGGAAGCCACCGGCCGGCGCCATCAAGGCGTACGTCGCCAGCCTCACCGGCACCTCGCTTGAGTACTACGACTTCGCCATCTACTCGGTGGCTTCGGCCCTCGTGTTCCCCAAGATTTTCTTCCCCGGCAATGACGAATTTGTCGCGTTGCTGCTCTCGTTCTCGGCCTTCGCAGTTGGCTACCTGGCCCGACCCATTGGCGGCGTCATCTTCGGCCGACTGGGCGACAAGATCGGCCGCAAGTATGTCCTGGTCTTCACGCTCGTCCTGATCGGTGTCGCAACTGTCCTGATCGGCGCTTTGCCCGACTACTCGGTGATTGGCGTCGCGGCTCCCACCATTCTCGTCCTGCTGCGCCTGGCGCAGGGCATTGGCGTTGGCGGCGAATGGGGCGGGGCTGTACTGCTCTCCAGCGAATTCGGCGATCCCAACAAGCGGGGTTTCTGGTCTTCCGCAGCACAGATCGGCCCGCCTGCCGGTAACCTCATGGCCAATGGTGTCCTTGCCATCCTGGCCGCCTCGCTGAGCGAAGAGGCCTTCCTCTCCTGGGGCTGGCGCGTAGCCTTCCTTGCCTCCGCGTTGCTGGTTGTGTTCGGCCTGGTCATCCGACTCAAGCTCGAAGAAACTCCGGTGTTCAAGGCCATCCAGGCCCACGGTGATCGTCCCAAGGCTCCTATCAAGGAAGTCTTCACCACGCAGCCCAAGGCACTGGTCGCCGCAGCCCTGTCCCGAGTTTGCCCTGACATCCTTTACGCGCTGTTCACGGTGTTCGTCGCCGTTTACGCCACCAAGGAACTGGGCATGACAACGGGCAACGTCCTGTCCGCCATCCTGATCGGCTCTGCCTTCCAGCTCTTCCTGATCCCGTTGGCCGGCGCGTTGACGGACCGCTTCAACCGACGCTGGGTCTACGGCATCGCTGCAGCTGCGACCGCAGCCTATATCCCGCTGTTCTTCCTGCTGATCCAAGGCAAGTCAGTAGCCATGCTGACCGTCGGTACGGTCATCGGCCTGGCCCTGCACGCCTTCATGTACGGACCTCAGGCGGCCTTCATCACCGAACAGTTCCCGGCCCGTCTCCGTTACGCCGGCAGCTCGCTGGCGTACACCTTGGCCGGTGTGATCGGTGGGGCGGTTGCACCCATCATCTTCACCGCTCTCTACGGAGCAGCAGGTGGCGGCTGGTACCTGATCGCTGTGTACATCCTCGTCGCTTCTGTTGTGACGATCGTTGGCATGCTCCTCGGTCGCGACCCCAAACCGGAAGAAGACGTCCGTTTGATGCAGGGGACGCACGCTCAGCCGGCGTCGTAGCGAAAAATGGAAACCGTGATGCACACAGCCACCGCAAAAAGGGTTCGTTCTGTCAGGCCTGTCGGTACCCGTGCCGTGCTGGCTGAACTGGATGGGCTGCAGGACGTATTGGCCCTGCAGGACATGCTCAACAAGTCCCCGCTGCAGGGACAAGTGGACGTTCTTGCCGCCGCCGAAACTGTCATGGTGGTGGGCGAGTCCGCAGCGGCCACCCGCGCCATCGGCACCCGGTTGCTTGAGCTGGAAATCACGGCTCCGGAAGTCACCGACTCCGGGCTGGTGGTCATCGAGACCGTATACGACGGCGACGACCTCGCCGACGTCGCGGAGCTCACCGGCCTGAGCGTGGACGGCGTCATAGCCGCCCATACCGGCCAGATCTGGACCGTTGCCTTCGCAGGCTTCGCACCAGGTTTCGGCTACATGGTGGGCGAGAATGAAGCACTCACGGTTCCCCGCCGCTCTTCCCCGAGGACAGCTGTCCCCGCTGGATCTGTAGCCCTTGGTGGCCAATACTCGGCCGTTTATCCCCGCAGTTCACCAGGCGGTTGGCAGTTGATAGGCCGGACCGGGGCGCGGATGTGGGACCTTGACCGTGCACAGCCTGCCTTGGTCCGCCCCGGTGACCGTGTGCATTACAAGGCCGTCCGCGAGGTTGTGACAGCCGGCGTACACCCGGCAGGGGATACCTCAGCCGGCGACTCCCCGGCCGGCGGCTCCGACAAGGAGCGCCACACTGAGTCCGGTCTTCGGATACTGAATCCAGGGCCGCAGAGCCTTGTCCAGGACCTCGGCCGCCGGGGCTTCGGTCCGCTGGGAGTGTCTGCTGCCGGGGCGTTGGACCGGGCATCGCTGCGCCGCGCCAACAGACTGGTGGGGAACGCTTCGTCGGCTGCGGCCATTGAGAGCGTCAACGGCGGCCTCACGGTGGAAGCAATCGGCGACCAAGTGATTGCCGTGGCGGGTGCGCCGACGACGCTGACCATCGAGTCGCCGTCGTGGGTTGATTCTGAAGGATCCGACGACGACGGCTACGTCCAGCCCGGCTCTCAGCGGACCGTCCCCATGGCCGCGCCCTTCGCACTGCTCGACGGCGAAGTGCTCACGGTGGGGGCTCCCAAGTCGGGATTCCGAAACTATGTGGCGATCCGTGGCGGCGTTGATGTCCCTGAGGTTCTGGGCAGCCGGTCCGCTGACACGATGTCCGGGATTGGTCCTGCTCCTTTGACAGTCGGCCAGGAACTTCCGGCTGGTGAAGACACCGCATCCACAGCCGTGGGAAGCCCAGAGCTCCAACCGGATTTCCCCGGGCTCGCCGGCCACGGCGTCACGGTACTTGACGTCGTTCCCGGACCACGTGCCGACTGGTTCGACCAGGAAGCGCTTGATTCCCTCTGCGGCCAGGACTGGCTGGTCACGCCGCAGTCCAACCGCGTGGGCATGCGCCTGGACGGGACCCCGTTGCGGCGCACCCGTGAGGGCGAGCTCCCCAGCGAGGGCACCATGGCCGGCGCCCTTCAGATTCCACCCGCGGGGCTGCCCGTCCTCTTCCTGGCGGACCACCCCATCACAGGCGGCTATCCGGTGATTGGCGTGGTGCGTGACGAACACCTCGACCTCGCTGCCCAGGTTCCCATCGGCGGACGGATCCGTTTCCGCCTCGTTCCGGATGCGCCGGACTTCACCACGACGTTTACCAAGACCCCAGAGAATTGAGTATGTGATGCGCAAGGTCCTGATCGCGAACCGCGGCGAAATCGCAGTCCGCGTCGCCCGAGCCTGCGACGACGCCGGCATCCAGTCAGTCGCCGTCTATGCAGACATCGACGCAGATGCCATGCACGTTGGTGCTGCCGACGAAGCCTACAGCCTGCGCGGCAACTCGCCGGCTGATACCTACCTGAACATTGGGAAGCTACTGCATGTTGCCGAGGAATCCGGCGCTGACGCCGTCCATCCCGGTTACGGTTTCCTGTCCGAGAACGCTGACTTTGCACAAGCAGTGCTCGACGCCGGACTCAAGTGGATCGGCCCGTCGCCGGAGTCGATTCGCCAGCTGGGCAACAAGATCACGGCGCGCGATATCGCCGTCCGCGCCGGTGCACCTTTGGTGGCCGGCAGCGACGGCCCGGTGTCGTCTGCGGCAGAGGCCCGCGCTTTCGCCGAGGAACACGGACTCCCCCTTGCGATCAAGGCGGCCTTCGGCGGCGGTGGCCGCGGCCTGAAAGTGGTTCGTGAGCTCGCCGAAGTAGAGGAAGCCTTCGACTCCGCAGTGCGTGAAGCAGTGGCTGCATTCGGTCGCGGCGAGTGCTTCGTGGAGCAGTACCTCGACCGGCCCCGGCACGTGGAGGCGCAGGTCATCGCAGACATCCACGGCAACGTGGTGGTGGTGGGAACCCGCGACTGCTCCCTGCAGCGACGCCACCAGAAACTCGTGGAAGAAGCCCCGGCCCCTTTCCTGAGCGACGAACAGCGAAAGCAAATCTACGAGGGCTCCAAGGCCATTGTCCGCGAAGCAGGCTACTACGGTGCCGGGACAGTGGAATTCCTGGTCTCAGCTGACGGGGCCGTGGCTTTCCTGGAGGTCAACACGCGCCTTCAGGTCGAGCACCCCATTACGGAAGAGACTGCGGGGATTGACCTTGTCCAGGAGCAATTCCGCATTGCTGCCGGTCTGCCGCTGAGCATCACGGAGGACCCCATTGCCCGTGGACACTCCTTCGAGTTCCGCATCAACGCAGAGGATGTCGGGCGCGGGTTCCTCCCCTCGCCGGGCACCGTTGCGTTGTTCGAAGCACCGACGGGACCCGGCATCCGAATGGATACCGGTGTCCGGTCCGGTTCCTTCGTGGCGCCCCAGTTCGACTCCCTGCTGGCCAAGTTGATCGTGAGCGGAGCTGATCGCCAGCAGGCACTCCGCCGCGCACGCCGGGCCCTTGCCGAAATCAACATCACCGGCCTCCCCACCGTTCTGCCGTTCCACCGCGCGGTTCTGGAATCCGAAGACTTCACGTCCATTGCCGGAATGCGGGTCCACACCCGATGGATCGAAACCGACTTCGCGGACCAGATCCCGGTGGATCCCGAGTACAACGTGGTGGCCCCGGAAGGTGCGCGCAGAACCATCACCATCGATGTGGACGGAAGACGCCTCGCCGTGGGATTACCGGCGGACCTGCTGGACGGCTGGGCCCGATCAGGGCAAGGCCTTCCTGCCGCGCCAGACGTGACGGGTTGGCCGGGTTCTGCCGCCGGTACCGGGGACTCGCCAGCCGAATCCGCGCTCGTCTCCAGCATGGCCGGCACAGTAGTGAAGTGGCTGGTGGAACCCGGTGAAGAAGTCGCCGCGGGTGACCCCTTGGTGGTCCTTGAAGCCATGAAGATGGAAACCCAAGTTCCCGCCCACCGGACTGGTACGCTCTCCGAGGTCCTGTCCGCACCGGGCGGAGTTGTCACCGCTGGCGCCGTGCTGGCCCACATCCAGTAGCTCCGCTAGGCGTGTGCCGCCGCTGATATGCCCAGCACGCTGTCCAGCAAGCTGTTGCGGAACTTACCTGTGGGGTCGTTCGCCTGAACCAAGGCGCGGAAGTCTTCGAACCGCGGGTAGAGCGCGGCAAAGTCGTACTGCCCGGTTGTGAAGAGTTTGCCCCAGTGCGGGCGTGCGCCGAACGGACGCAGAGCTTCCTCAAGCTCCGGGAGCACTGCTTCCACGTCAGACTGGAGGGGCTTCCACGTGAAGTGCAGCGCCACACTTTGCTGCTGATAGAACGGGCTGAGCCAGAACTCGTCAGCGGCAATGGTGCGGATTTCCGAGATGAACAGGAGCGGCGCCAGCTTGCCTGCAAGCGCGCGGACTGCCTGCAAGGCAGCAGGCGCCTGGTCCAGCGGCAGAAGGAACTCGCTCTGCAGCTCCTCACCGTTGCTCGGTGTGAATTCGTGGCGGAAATGCGGCAAGCGGTCCAGCCATTTTCCAGCGACATCCAGCTGCTCGGTGCAGTTTTCGGCCGACATGTCCGGCAGGGGGTGCATGGCCGCGGTCGCCGCTGTTGCTCCAAAGAGGTCCGGCAGGGGAGCCTCGGAGTCGAGTGCTTTGAGCCAGACCTGCGGGATGGTGTCTCCGGTGTAATCCGTGAAGAAGCTGACGCTGTAGGCGCTGGATGCGATGGCCTGGAAGTTCGCCAAGGCACCTTCCCACGACAACCCGGTGAGCACACGCTGCCGGACCTCGTAGCTCGGGCGGACTGCCAGCTCAAGTCCCGTGACGATGCCAAGGGCTCCCACGCCCACCACGCTGGCGGGGAATTCGTCGTCGTCCGCTGTCAGTGTCACCAGCTCGCCGGAGGCGCGCACCAGGTCAACACCCACGACGGCGGCAGCCAGCGAGGGGTTGTTGACCCCACTACCGTGCGTGCCGGTTTGGATGGCGCCGGCGACGGAGATGTGGGGGAGCGAAGCAAGATTGTGGATGGCGTAGCCCTGCTCCTCGAGCGCGCGACCCAGGGCGCCGTAGCTGATGGCGCCGCTGACCTTGACCGTGCCCTTCGCGACGTCCAGCAAAACTTCCTGGGGGAGGGCGTCGAGGAGGATGTGGGTGCCGTCCGTGTCTGCCACTGTGTTGAAGGAGTGCCTGGAGCCGAGGGCCTTGATCTTGGTTGCGTTCGCCACGAGCTCCTGCAGTTCAGCCACCGAGGTGGGGCGGTGGACTTCCGCGGAGGAGTATTCGAGGTTTCCTGCCCAGTTCTTCATTGAAGGATCTTCCCATCTGGCGTTATACGGACGTCCATAAATTGTTAACGTTCACAACTAATTGAGTCAAGGGGTGTCCAGCCCTTGCCGATAGAGTTCAAGAAACCCGCTGTCTACCAGGAGCTGCACGTGAGCCAGGGATCCAAGCCCACCATCCGGGACGTTGCGAAGGCGGCTGACGTATCGCTGACCACTGTGTCCTACGTGCTTTCCGGCCGTCACGGCGGGACAACGCGGATCAGCCAGCCCACACAGGACCGGGTGTTGGCGGCCGTGAAGGAGCTCGGTTACGTGCCCAATCAGGCCGCGCGAGGCATGCGTCGGGGGAAGACGGACGTGGTGGCGGTGGCTATCGGGAACCTCGATTGGCCATGGGACCGCGCCCTCGCCACGGCGGCGGCCCGGATCCTCCCGGAGCGTGGGTACCAACCGGTGATCCTGCTGGGCGACGATTGGCGGAAGTTCATGATGTCCGGGGGCGCCGATGGTGTCATCATCGGCTACTTCCCCGAGGCCAAGGCAGACGACGAAACCGTCACCGAACTGGCTCGCCGCGGCGTCGCCCAAGTAGTGATCTCCGGAACCATGAAGCCCGCCGGGTTTGATGTCCTGGCCCCCGAATCCGATGAAGGGCTCGCGGAGTGCATGGAATTCCTCACCAGATCCCACCGCAGAATCGCGTGCATCCGCAGGGCAGACCCAGCTGGACGGCCCAAGAGCCGCTTTGCCGCCTATGCTGCCGGGTTGGAGAAGGCTCGCATACCTCTGGATGAGTCCTTGGTCAGGACGTCGCAGCACCACCCTGCCACCGCGTATCGGTCAGCGGTGGAACTACTCCAACTGCCGGACAGGCCCACGGCCATCTTCTGCACGGACGACATGGAAGCGCTGCAAGCCATCCGTGCCGCGTACCGCCTGGGCCTGCGGGTCCCTGAGGATATCCAGATTGTTGGCGTAGGAAACTCCACTGAGGGCCAGGAGTACGACCCGGCCCTGACCACTGTTGGTCCGGACCCCATTTTTGAGCAGGTGGTCAGGATGCTGCTTGATCGCTTGGCGGGTGTGACGCCAGCGGAGGGAATCCGGATTGCTTCGCCATGGAAGTTGCACCATCGAGGCACCACGCAGCCCTAGGAGCTAGTCCTTCAGTGGGCGGCGCGCCAGCCAGGCGGCCACAGTTGCCCCCGAGATGTTGTGCCACACCGAGAACACGGCAGACGGCAGTGCGGCCAAGGGGCTGAAATGCGCTGTGGCCAGTGTGGCGGCCAGGCCGGAGTTCTGCATGCCAACCTCAAACGCGAGGGCGCGGCGTGCCTTGTCGTCCAGCCTGCCGACCTTGCCCGCGAGGTAACCCAAGCCCAGACCGAAACCGTTGTGGAGAACGACTGCCAGGAAAACGATCGCGCCTGCAGCCACGATCTTGCTGGCACTTCCCGCGACGACGATGGCCACGATCAGTGAAATCACGACGGCGGACGCCCACGGAAGTGCGGGAAGAACCTTTGCGACGAGCTTCGAGAGGAACAAACGGGCCAGCAGGCCCGCGATCACCGGCAGCAGCACTGTCTTCACGATGTCCATCACCATCGCGCCGGCATCGATGTGTAGGAAAGAGCCGGCCAGGAAGAGTGTCAGGGCGGGGGTCACGATGGGCGCGATCAGCGTGGAAACCGAGGCGACGGCCACGGACAGGGCTACATCGCCCTTTGCCAGGAACGCCATGACGTTCGAAGCGGTACCCGAAGGTGCGCAACCCACCAGGATCAGCCCGACGGCCAGTTCCGGCGGCAACTGCAGAAGGACGGCGATGAGCCATCCGGCGCCGGGCATGATCACGTAGTGCGCCACAATGCCAAGGGCAACGGCCCATGGGCGCCGGGCCACCGAGGCAAAGTCCGGCGGGGTGAGCGTGAGCCCCATGCAGAACATGATGACGCCCAGCAGGTAGGGAACCGCGACGCCCATTGGTTTGAACAGATCCGGAACCAGGAAGCCGAGGACTCCCGCTGCAACCACCAGGAGTGGGAACACAGTGACAGCGATGCGCGCAATCTTGGCTTCAGCCGCAAGGGCGGCGTTGACGGGCGCAACGGCTTGTTCGGTTGTCGACGGGGTATTGGTTGCCTCAAGCATTCATCCATGCTCACACTCGGCGTCCAACCCGAACGACTTCTTTACATCCACGCAGGGGTATATGTCAGACAACCGCTGTTTCGCACCCAACTAGGTGACAGTAAACGCACCACTGAGCCCTTATTAGGACGTGTGCTGTTACCTAGTTGGGAGCGGCGGATCAGGAGTTGAGCTTCCCGGCCAATCTCTCGCGCATGCGGATGCTGGCCTCGTTGAGCCCGATAAATTCCACCTCGCGCCCGTGATTCCGGTACTTTTCGGTCACGGAATCCAGCACGGCAACAGTGGACGCGTCCCAAATGTGGGAGCCGTGCAGATCGATGATCACACGATCTATGCCTTCTGAGGAATCTTTTGCATAGTCGAACTGCGTGTACAGATCATTGGACGACGCAAAGAACAGCTCGCCGTCCACGGTGTACGTGGCAACAACTTCGCCGTTGAGCTCGAGTTCCGTCCGCTCCACCGTTGCGAAATGAGCCACCCGCCGCGCGAACAGCACCATGGCAGTCAAAACGCCGACGCCGACACCCACCGCGAGGTTGTGGGTCGCCACAACAGCGGCAACAGTTATCAGCATGACGGCGGTCTCCGACTTGGGCAGCCGCTTCAGGGTTGAGGGCTGGATGGAGTGCCAGTCGAAGGTGATCAGGGAAACGAAAATCATCACGGCAACCAGCGCGGCCATGGGGATCATGCCCACGACGTCGCCGAGGACCACTACGAGCACCAGCAGGAAGACACCGGCCAGGAACGTCGAGAGCCGGCTCCGGGCGCCGGAGCCCTTGACGTTGATCATGGTCTGCCCGATCACCGCACAGCCACCCAGGCCCCCAAGGAACCCGGTGACGATGTTCGCCGCACCTTGTCCCCAAGAGACGCGGGTCTTGTTGGACCGGGTGTCCGTGATGTCGTCAACCAGCTTGGCGGTCATCAGCGATTCGAGCAGGCCCACCAATGCCATGGACAGCGCGAAGGGTGCAATGATCTGGAACGTCTCCAGGTTCAGGGGAACGTTGGGGAGGAAGAAGCCGGGCAGGCTGTCCGGGAGTTCACCCTTATCGCTGACAGTCGGAACATCGATGCCACCCAGTACGGTGACCAAGGTGATGGCAACAATAGCCACCAAGGGAGCCGGAATGGCAGTTGTCAGGCGGGGCAGTCCGAACACAATGACCAGGCCAACGACGACAATCGGGTAGACCATCCACGGCACGTTGAAGAGCTCTGGCATCTGGGACATAAACACCAAGATGGCCAGCGCGTTCACGAAGCCGATCATCACGGACCGAGGGATAAACCGCATCAACTTGGTCACGCCGAGCACCGCCAGGATGATCTGGAAGACGCCGGCCAGGATGATGGTGGCAATCAGGTAGTCGAGCCCGTGTTCCTTCATGACGGGAGCGATCACCAATGCCACCGCGCCAGTGGCAGCGGAAATCATGGCAGGACGGCCGCCCACCAGCGCGGTGACCACGCCCATGGTGAACGATGCGAACAAGCCAATACGAGGATCCACACCGGCGATCACCGAGAACGCGATTGCTTCCGGGATTAAGGCCAGAGCCACCACAAGTCCCGCGAGGGACTCCGTCAGCAGCCGGCGGGGCGAGCGAAAAGTCGCCCGCAATGACATGAGTTGCTCCGGAGTCATGGGTCCTTACAGGGCAGGTTTCTTACAGTGCAGTCTGGCGGTAGCGCTCAATCTGCTTAAGACGCCGCTGGAGGCTGTCGCGCCGCGGGTGCGGAACGGCGTCGGGCGCCTCAGCAGTGAGATCAATGTGTTCGGTTCCGTACTGCCACAACAAGAGGTCATCCAGGAGGCGGTCGGGGCCGGGTGAATAGCGATGGTCCAGGGCCTTGCGGACCTCGGTGATCCGGTTGGCACTGAGAAGCCCGGCCAGCTCCACGGTCTTGGTGAGCCCGTGGGCGGCGAGCAGTTCGGCAGCCCATCCCCAGTCGTCATCAACTTTACGGTCAACGTGCGGCAGGAGCGTACGCCAGACGTCCCGGACCCGGTTGGGGGTCAGCGGCGAGCCGCCCTCACCCTCCAGGTCCCAGTAGCCCCGGACTTCCTCGTACCGCTCGTGAAGATCGGCGAAGGCGCTCTCCACTGTTTCCAACATGGCAGCTGTGGCAGTGAACTGGCGGTCAAAGTGGGGCGTCCACGCACGCGGGTCTTCGGCCTTGAACCGGATGTCGTGCTCGATCTCGCTCCAGGCGTGGGCAAAAACGGTGCGGATCTGGCATTCGAAGAAGTAGCTGCCGTTGGCAGGCATGTCCGGATTGAAGACGTGCTGGTATTCCTTCACGGCCTCGTTCTGGATGGTCCTCAGAATGAGGTGGCGGCTGGAGTATCCGTAGGTTCCCGACTCGATGGAGCCGATGTCCTTTTCACGGTCTCCGCGGCAATCGAAGAGCTGCCGCTGCCGCTTGATGATGTTGGCCACGGCGGCGTTCTCGGCCGGTAGCTTGGTGATGACACGGATGCCCACCATGTCATTCAACGTGCGGAAGGGATCCGGAAACTTCAACAACCGGGGGCCACCCGGCTCCAAGGGATCATCGGTGCGGGAGATCTTTTCCCGAAAGGACTCCACTGTTTTGGTCCGTCCTGTGACAAACAACGGAGTGACCTCGGCGTCATTCAGCATGTCCCTCAAGGTGAGCAGGACATCACGCGTGACCCGTTTCAGGGCAGGGCGGACACGCTCATAGAGCGCCACGTTTGCTTCCACTGCGTCGCGCTGATCCTGGTCCAGGCTGTCCCAATTGCTTGCCATGCCCCCAGCTTACGGGGCGGGTCCGACACTGAACCGAGCCACTCGCCGTCGGGGTGCCTCTAGCCAAACTAGTGAATCGTCACGATAGGCTCAGTACAAAGGAGGGCGCAATGTTGCGGCACAAGTACAGCTACGGCGAACACCCCAGCCAATGGGGCGAACTCTTCATACCTGAACCGTCCAACGGAAACCATCGCGGCGCGCCTGCGCTGGCCGGAGGGATCGCCGTTGTGATCCACGGCGGTTACTGGCGGTCCCAGTACGGCGCGGAGCTCGGCGAGCCCCTTGCACGGGACCTCGCAGCGCACGGCATCACCGCCTGGAACCTCGAGTATCGGCGGGCCGGCAACGGCGGTGGTTGGCCCCACACTTTCGAGGACATCCTGGCCGGCATCGACCACTTGGCCACCATCGCCGGTGATCACAATCTCCAGCTCGGCAAAGTGGTCGCGTTGGGTCACTCGGCCGGCGGCCATTTGGCGGTCTGGGCTGCTGGACGGCAGCGGCTCTCGGACATCGGAACGCCTGACGCCGACCGCCAACTCCAGCGCAGCCCGGAGGACAATGCCGTCCACCTGACTGGCGTCGTCAGCCAGTCCGGCCTCCTGAACCTCGCGGCCGCGGAGAAGCTGAACCTCAGCAACGGAGCCGTCTGCAACCTCATGGGCGGGGATTCCCATAGATTCCCCAAACGGCATAAGTACGCGGACCCCATGAGTTCGCTGCCGCTGGACGTTCCGGTATATGCCGTCCATGCCACGGACGATGAGGACGTTCCCGCCAGCCAGTCCGAGGCATACGTTGCTGCAGCCACGGCGGCAGGAAGCGCCGCCCAGTTGCTCCGGGTTCCCGGTGACCACTTCGACCTGATCGACCCCAAAGCCGTCGCCTACAAGAAGTGCCGCGAACTGGTCCAACGACTACTCTCGTAAACTGTACGTCGCAGGGGCTTGCCTCTGGCAGAGTTGTCCCATGCTGACAGTCATTGGTGAAGCTCTTGTTGATGTGGTCCAACGCTCGTCCGGAATCGAGGCGCACGTTGGCGGCAGTCCGCTCAACGTAGCCGTCGGTCTGGCGCGCCTTGACCACCCGGTGCAGTTCATCGGGCGCTATGGCCGGGACGCCTACGGTGACTCCGTGGCGGCCCACCTCCGCTCAAGCTCCGTAATGGTGCCGCTTCCGCCGGACGAGAAGCCCACCAGCGTGGCCACTGCCACAATCGACGACGACGGCGCCGCCACCTACGTCTTTGACCTCGCCTGGGAATTGCCCGGACTCGCCGCAAGGTTGCCGCTGATGCTGCAGGGCGCCACCTTGCTGCACACAGGTTCCATAGCCACCGCACTGGAGCCCGGCGCCGCAGAGGTGCTTGCCGCCGTCGAACACGCCCACCCGGGCAGCACCATCAGCTTCGATCCCAACTGCCGTCCGAGCATCATTACGGACGTTGATTACGCGCGGACGCAAGCCGAACGCTTCGTGGCGCTGTCCGACGTCGTCAAGGCCTCCGACGAGGACCTTGAGTGGCTGTACCCCGGCATCGATCCAACGGAATCCGCGCGCCGCTGGCTGACGTTGGGAGGCGCCGGAGGTCCGGCCCTGGTTGTGGTGACACGTGGTTCTCGAGGTCCGTGGGGCATCACCAGGGCAGGCGAGACCCAGATTCCCGCACCAGCTGTGAACGTGGTGGACACTGTGGGCGCGGGGGATTCGTTCATGGCGGGGTTGTTGTCCGCCATTGTTGACCATGGGCTGGATGGCGCGCAGAATCGTGACGCCTTAAGGGCCATGCCGGCTGAGACCTTGGCAGCCATCATGGATCACGCAACACGTGCGGCCGCCGTGACGGTGTCGCGGGCAGGCGCGAATCCGCCCACGCGGGCTGAGCTCAACCACGGAGTGGCGTAACCACGGGCCGAAAGCGTAGGGGTCTAGCTGGCCCCGTGACCGGCGGCCACTTCCTCGCCGGCCTTCACTGGTCCCGGCGGGGTGCCTTCCCCGAACGGACTTCCTCCCAGGGATTCCCGTCCGTGCGGACTCAGCCAGCCGGATAGATCCGGTCCAGCAGGAACGATCTGCGTGGGATTAATGTCCTCGTGGACGATGTAGTAGTGCTGTTTGATCTGCACAAAGTCGATGGTGTCCCCAAACCCAGGCGTCTGGAACAGGTCCCGGGCGTAGCCCCACAATGCCGGCATTTCGCTGAGTTTGTTGCGGTTGCACTTGAAATGACCGTGATAGACGGCATCGAAACGCGCCAAGGTGGTGAACAGCCGGACGTCGGCCTCGGTGATGGTGTCACCCACGAGGTATCGCTGGCCGGTCAGCCGTTCCTCAAGCCAGTCCAAAGCGTTCCAGAGACGGGTGTACGCCGCATCGTAGGCTTCCTGTGATCCGGCGAAGCCGCACCTGTAGACCCCGTTGTTGACCTCGGTGAAAACTCTCTTGTTGACGGCGTCGATTTCCTCGCGCAGGTGCTCCGGATACAGCTGCGGCGCGCCCGGACGATGGAACTCCGTCCACTCCGTGGAGAAGTCCAGCGTGATCTGGGGGAAGTTGTTGGTGACCACTTGGCCGCTGGGGACGTCCACCAAAGCCGGAACTGTGATGCCTCGGGGGTAGTCCGGAAAGCGCCGGAAGAATGCCTCCTGCAAACGTTCGATGCCGAGTACCGGGTCCTTGCCGTCCGGATCCAGATCGAAGGTCCAGGATCGGGCGTCGTGCGTGGGACCGGGTTGGCCAAGGCTGATGACGTCCTCAAGTCCCAAGAGCCTGCGGACGATCACGGTGCGGTTGGCCCACGGACAAGCCCGGGCGGCGATCAACCGGTAGCGTCCCGGCTCCACGGGCCAGCCGGGCTCGCCGTTGGGTCCGGTGGCGCCGTCACGGGTGATCCGGTCCTCGATGTAGTTGGTATCGCGGTTGAACTCACTGCCAGTGACGTACGCGCCGCGGGTGCTGTGTTCGTCGACTTCGCTGGTCTTCTCACTCATGGCTTCAGCCTAAGCCGGGCTCACCGAACCGCGCGACCTTGTGGGCCGTTGTGCCCACGTAGACTGGCATGATGCGGCTCGTAGCAAGCGATATTGACGGCACCATCCTCGGTCACGACGGCAAAATCAGTGACCGGACCATCAAGGCATTCCAGGCGTGCCGCGACGCAGGGGTGGAACTCGTCTTCGTCACGGGTCGTCCGCCACGCTGGCTGTACCCGCTCCAGGAGCAGCTTGGCCATAGCGGAATCGTGATCTGTTCCAATGGGGCGGTGGTGTGGGACCTGGAAACCGAGAAAGCACTCTCTTCGTGTGCCCTGGACGCCGACTCCGTTTTTGAGGCCCGTCGGATCATCAAGTCGCTCAGGCCTGACGCGCTCTTCGCCGTTGAGACCCTCACGGGTTTCCAACTGGAGCCGGGCTTTATCGAGAACGAAACCAGCGAGCTTCTCGCCGAATTCACCCCGAAACCGCTGGCTGAGACGCTCACGGCGGATGACGCCGTCGTGAAGTTTCTGGCAATTACCCGGAAAGGCACGCCGGACGAATTCCTCGCCGAAGTTCAGCCTGCCGTCGCCCACCTGGTGAGCACCACCCACTCGGCACCTCGAACCGCGATGCTGGAGATGTCAGTGCCCGGCATCAACAAGGCCGTCACGCTCGCCAAGTACGCCGAGTCCCTGGGGATAGAAGCTGCTGATGTAGTGGCGTTCGGAGACATGCCCAATGACATCGAGATGCTCCGCTGGGCCGGTCACGGTTACGCCATGGCCAGCGGACACCCGGAGGCCATCCTCGCCGCCGGACAGCAGGCACCGCACTTCGACGACGACGGCGTGGCCCAGATTCTCGAGGCAAAGCTGACGGAGCAGCGGGTCTAGTTTGTTCGTGCCCTGGTGATGTCCGATTTCCGCCGGACGTCCACTGTGATGGCTGGTGGAATGGACTCATGAATCCGGAACAGAATAAAACCGCAGCCCACTTCAGATCCCTCCACACCAGCCAAAAGCCCTTGGCACTCAGCAACGCCTGGGACGTCGCCAGCGCCGTCATCACGGAGGCAGCTGGCGCGCCCGCTGTAGCGACCACCAGCGCCGGAGTTGCCTGGTCCTTGGGTATGCCCGACGGCGACCGGCTGGACAGGGAGCGTGCTGTGGCAGTTATCGCCAGCATCGTGGACGCCGTCAAGGTGCCCGTCACGGCGGACATCGAGGGTGGTTATTCGGAAACGCTGGAAGGAATCGCGAGGACGGTCGCCGATATTCTTGAGGCCGGTGCCGTGGGGATCAACATGGAAGATGGTTCCCGGGACCCGGAAGAATTCTGCGCGAGGATCTCAGCCGCACGGGATGCCGCACGTCAGGCGGGCAAGGACTTGTTCATCAATGCGCGCACCGATGTGTTCCTTGCCGGCGCCGGCACCGTCCAGCAGCAAATTGCCGAGGCCCTGGCCAGAGCCGAAAAGTATGTTGAAGCAGGCGCCGACGGCATTTTCGTTCCCGGAGCATCAGATGCAGACACCGTTGCCGCGTTGACCGCTGGGATTTCCATCCCCGTCAACGTGATGGTGGGGGCAGGATCGCTGAGCGTCAGCGAACTCGGAAGGCTTGGCGTCTCCCGGGTCAGCCTCGGCTCGAGCGTAGCCCAAGCCGCCTATGCCGTAGCCCAGCGCGCCGCGGAAGAGCTGAACACCGAGGGCACTTACAACGCAGTGGGCGAAGCCATCGACTACGGTTCCCTCAACGGGCTGTTCGCCAGCTCGAAGTAGTCCCCGGGCCAGCAAGAAGCCTCGCGCTTCACGGGTGTCGCACGCCTTCGCCGGCCAGCAGCGCGCGATAGCCCTCTTCGAACGTGGGGAAGGTGAATTCGAAGCCTGTCGCCCGAAGCCGTGCGTTGCTGCAGCGCTTGTCACCGGGGCCGGCGTCGGAGGCGTCGCCGGGTGCCGCCGTCGGGGGTTCCGGGCATCCCATCTCCGAGGCGAGGAACCGCATGACGTCGCCCATTTCCGCCGCGAGATCATCGACGCCGACGTAGACGGAATCCGGGGCGGCTTCCATGGTGGTGAGGTGGACGATCATCGCGGCGGCGTCGTCCCTGTGGACGCGGTTGGTGTGCCGGGGGAGGGCGGGAATAACGGCCTTGCCACTGCGGACCTGGTCGATCAGCCGGGTGCGACCCGGTCCGTAAATGCCGCCCAACCGCAGCGAAATGGGCTGGGTGAGGGTTCCGCGGGTCCGGGCGAACAGGAGCTTCTCTGCCTCCACCAGGACTTTGCCGCTGAATCGCGTGGGCTCGGTGGGGGTGGACTCGTCCACCACCGCCCCGCCGGAGTCTTTGTACACAGCCGTGGAGGAGACGAACAGGATGCGCCGCGGTTGAATGGACTGCCGTTCCAGGGCGTCCAGGACGTTCTTCACTCCGCTCACGTAGGCAGCTCGGTAGGCCTCTTCGGTAGAGGAATCGGCCGCAATTGCCACCACCACAATGTCCACGTCTGACGGTAGTTCCGGCAGCTCGGTGGAGAGGTCCGCGTACACGCCGCGGATTTCGGCAGGCAACTTCCCGGGGGATCGGCGCAATCCCACCACCTCATGGCCCGCAGCGGCGAAGCGGAGTCCGGCTTCGGTTCCAAGGTCGCCGCATCCGGCTATCAACACAGTCATGCCCTTTAGTTTGCCAGTCCCGCGGTGTCACCCAGTTCCCAGCTTCCATACAACCGGCGTTCAACTTGGCTCCGTAGGCTTCCAGCCAAGGACCCGTTCGCACGGTGAAATCGTCTCGTTGAATGTGTAGGGGGAATCATGGCCAAGCGTCGGATCAACAACGTCAATACTGCGCCTTTGCGGCGGATCGAACCGGACCATCACTGGCGCTCGCTGCGCCAGGGCGATCGGGTCAGCGTCACTCTGACGCCGGGTTACGAATCGTCCGGGGTGGTGGACGCCGTCACCGGCGATGCCACCGCGGTGTGGGTGGAGCTCGACGGCGGTCGCGGCCGCACGCTGGTGCACGTCAGCGACGGCGTGGCGATCGTTCCGCAAAGGACGACGGCGGCACTCCCGCAGGAGTCCTAGCCGCACCTTGGCGATGGGCTACGCTACGGGTGTGACGCTGCCCTATTTCCTCCGCAAGGATGGTTCAGTGGGCCCTCTGGCCTTCGCCCACCGGGGATTCTCCTTGGACGGTCTGGAGAATTCCCTGGCAGCATTCAGGGCTGCGGTGGATCTGGGTACGATGCACCTCGAGACAGACGTCCACACCACGTCCGACGGCGTGCTGCTGGTTTTCCATGACTCGTCCTTGGACAGGGTGACTGATTCCGCAGGGAAAGTGTCCGAGCTGACGGCGGCCGAAGTAGCTCTGGCGAGGATCGGCGGGCTGGAGCCGGTGCCAACCTTTGAGGAGCTGGTCACGGCGTTGCCCGGTGCCCGGCTGAACCTGGACGTCAAGGACTGGAATTCTGTGGACACAATGGCTGCCGCCATTGAGAAGCACCGCATCCATGACAGGGTTCTGGTCACCAGCTTCTCGGATAGGCGACGCCGCGCAGTCCTTTCCAAGCTTTCCCGCCGAGTGGCGTCCTCGGCAGGCAGCTCCCTGACAGCGCTTTTCGTCCTTCTTGGGCCCATACTTCCGACGCCTCTGGCACGCAAGCTGCTCTCCGACGTCGACGTCTTCCAGGTTCCTGTCCGCTATGGGTGGTTGCCGGTGGTGACGCCCGGATTTGTACGCCGCGCCCATCGACTTGGCAGGCAGGTGCATGTGTGGACCGTCAACGATCCTGTAGAGATGGAGCGTCTGCTGGACCTGGGCGTGGACGGCATCGTGTCCGACCGGCTCGACCTCCTCAAGAAAGTTCTGGTGCGCCGGGGCGAGTGGGTCTGATAGAGCGTCCGGGGGTGGGGACGCTCTATCACTTCCCTCGGGTTTGGTGGGGGCGCTCTCTCACTTCCCTCGGGTTTCGATCGCTGCAGGCCGGATTTGGCTCGCACGGATCCTGGCGAGGTCGAACTTGTTGCTGCGGTCGAAGTTGAAGATGCCGTTTTTCTCCTGGAAGACGTCCGTCAGTTGGGTGTAGCAGTACCCGAACATGTCCGGGTTTTCCAGCAGGACTGAGCACAGACCGTCGAACCGGGCGTAGAACTCCTCCTCTGAGCCGACCCGCTGGCCGTAGCCCCACGAGGAGGCGACGTCGCTTCCGTCCACAGCCTGGCGGGCCTCAACTTCGTTCCACCAGATCCCTCCGAATTCCGAGACGAAGTAGGGCTGCCCGGCATACGGCACTGAGTAGTCCTGGCCGTCCGCTGTGCGGTTGATGAACGGTTTGCCGTCCGCAAGGCCTTGTTGTTCCAGGCGGAAGCGGTCCGGATCCTGCTCATAGGAGTGGGAATCGTAGATGTCCGTTTCCCGGATGCGGTGGGAGTATCCGGAGGCGTCGATGACCGGGCGTGTGGGATCAGCGAGCTTGGTAGCCAGGAACATGGCTTCGGTGACGTCATCCAGCACAGTCGGGCGGTCATGCATCACTTGGTGTGTCTCGTTCAGCGGGCACCAACCAATGATGGAAGGGTGATTGAAGTCGCGCTTAAGCACTTCCAGCCATTGCGCCACGAAGCTCGCTGTGGGCCTTTGGTTGTGCCCCACAGTTCCTCCGCCGGAGACACCCCAGTCGCCGAACTCGCCCCACACCAGATAGCCGAGCCGGTCAGCGTGGTAGAGGAAGCGTTCCTCGAAGACTTTCTCGTGGAGCCGGGCGCCGTTGAAACCAGCTGCCATGGACAGTTCGATGTCCTTGATCAAGGCTGCGTCATCCGGAGAGGTCATCAGCGATTCGGGCCAGTAGCCCTGATCCAGAATGAGGCGTTGGAAGACTGCTTTGCCGTTGATGCGAACAACCTTTCCGTCCAAGGCAACGGACCGCACTGCTGCGTAGCTGCTGACGTGGTCAACAGTATTGCCGGCGGAGTCCATCACGCTGACCTCAAGGTCATACAGGAAGGGATCTTCAATTGACCAAGGGCGCAGGGACTCGCTGGGGATTTCCAGCCGAAGGGAGGGCGTAAGGTCCAGATCGGCTTTGACCGTAGCTTCAACCCGCATGTCACCCTTGTCGCTGAGTACCGCGGTGATGGTGTGCCCGTTCCGGTTCTGGCTGACGGGCACCTCAAGTGTGATGCTGGAGTCCGCCAGGTTGGGTGTCATTTGGAGGCGCTTGATATGGACCTCAGGGACTGCTTCCATCCACACGGTCTGCCAGATTCCGGTCGTTCTGGTGTACTGGCAGTGGGTGTTGTTGTACCACGTGGCTTGTTTGCCACGGGCCTGCATTTCGTGCCGGGAATCCCTGGCCCGCACCACAATTACTGCGTCCGTACCGGGCTCGGCCACTCCTCCAAGGTCTGCAGTGAAGGGAGTGAAGCCGCCGCGATGGCGGGCCACTTCGACGCCGTTCACCCACACCGTGGCGTCGTGATCCACAGCGCCGAAGTGAAGCAGGACGTTTTGACCTACCCATTCCTGCGGGATGGTCACCGTGCGCCGGTACCAGACTGCTTCCATGAAATCGACATGCTCAATCCCCGACAGCTTGGATTCCGGCGCGAACGGCACCAGGATTTCGCTGTTGAGTACGCGGGTGGTGAGGCCGCGTTCCAAACCGGAGTCACCGGCGTCGATCTCAAATGCCCAGGTTCCATTGAGGTTCAGCCACTGCTCGCGGACCAGCTGCGGGCGGGGGTGTTCGGGCTTGGGCATGGCGGAGGTCACATTTTGGGTCACACTCAAAAACCTAACGCGAGATGGGGTTGAGTACCACCGGCCGCCACGCGAGGATAAGGAACGTGACCCGATTCCGTTTAGCCATCCTGGACGATTACCAGCAGGTCTCCGGCGATTACGCCCCGTGGGACTCACTGCTCGACGACGGCGTTAAAGTGAGCGTTTTCAGCGCACCTTTCGTATCGGAAGAGCAAGCCGTGGCCGCCCTGGCGCCGTTCGACATCATTGTGGCGATGCGCGAACGCACGCGTTTTCCCCAGGATGTCCTTGAATCCCTGCCCAACCTGAAGCTGCTGGTGACCACCGGCATGGCGAACGCAGCCATTGACTTGGAAGCAGCGGCAGAGCGGGGCATCGTGGTGTGCGGAACGGGTGGTTCTCCGGCAGCGGCCCCCGAGCTGACTTGGGCTTTGCTCATGGCCTTTGCCCGGAATCTGACCGTGGAGGAGAACTCCCTGCGGGCAGGCGACTGGCAGGCCGGCGTCGGGTTTGAACTCGAAGGCAAGACGCTGGGAATCGTTGGACTGGGCAAGATCGGCAAGCGGATC
The DNA here is from genome assembly GCF_017357425.1 of Arthrobacter sp. D5-1. Lineage (NCBI taxonomy): Bacteria > Bacillati > Actinomycetota > Actinomycetes > Micrococcales > Micrococcaceae > Arthrobacter > Arthrobacter sp. D5-1. Next base: position 132,851 of record NZ_CP014571.1, read on the forward strand.
GCGGGCTACGCGAAGGCTTTTGGGATGGACGTTCTCGCGTGGAGCCAGAACCTCACTGCGGACGCTGCCGAGGCCGTCGGTGCACGGAAGGTCAGCAAAGAGGAGTTGTTCCGTGAGTCCGACGTCGTAACGCTGCACCTCCGGCTGTCCGAGCGGACTGAGGGGATTGTCGGTTCCAAGGAGTTGCGTCTTCTCGGCCCCGAAGGCGTGCTGGTCAACACCGCGCGGGGTCCTTTGGTGGATGAGGCTGCGCTGATCCAAGCACTGGAGGAGGGGTGGATCCGCGGCGCGGCGTTGGACGTGTTTGATGAGGAGCCCTTGCCGGCCGGGCACGCGCTGTTGCATTCTTCGCGGACCATGCTTTCCCCACATATCGGTTACGTGACGCACGAGAGTTACCGGCAGTTCTATGGCGGGGCTTTCGAGGACGTCAAAGGGTGGCTCGACGGGGCACCAGTTCGGGTGATCAACGGTTAAATCAGCCGCTGCATTACGCGCGGGCAAGCGCTTTCCGAGCGAAGCTGGCAAGATGGACCCATGCGTATCCTCATCGCCCCGGACAAGTTCAAGGGATCACTGACCGCCGCCGAAGCCGCGTCAGCCATGGCCGAAGGCGCTCTCCGTGTTTACCCCGATGCCATTACCACCCAGTTTCCTGTGGCCGATGGCGGGGAAGGCACGCTGGATGCTGCGATCGCCGCAGGCTACGAAGAACGAAACAACGCGGTGGTCGGCCCCATCCTCAAGCCTGTCGGAGCCTCCTGGGCGATCCGGAAAGACGCTTTCGGCGGGGCCGGCGTTGTCATCGAAACCGCGATGGCTTCCGGCCTGGCCCACATGGAGCCGACGCCGGAGAATTCCCTGCGTGCCCACAGCTACGGCTGCGGCCAGTTGATCGCCGCTGCCCTCGACGCCGGTGCCACCGAGATCGTGCTCGGCCTGGGTGGTTCGGCAATGTCCGACGCCGGTAGCGGCGCCCTGCGTGCTTTGGGGCTAAAGCCCCTCGATGCGGCCGGGAATGTGGTGCCGCTCGGCGGAGGTTCCTTGGCCGACGTCGTGGCCATAGATGTCTCCGAGCTGGATCCGCGGCTGTCTACCGTGAAGTTCCGCATCGCCGTCGACGTCCAAAACCCGCTGTACGGCCCCGAAGGTGCCGCTCATGTTTTCGGTCCGCAAAAGGGTGCCGATGAGGACGCCGTTGAAAGGCTCGACGCCGGCCTCCGCAACTGGGCGTCGCTCCTTCGGGAAGCTACTGGCCGCGACGTGAACGTTCCGGGAGCTGGAGCAGCTGGTGGGTTCCCGGCGTCGTTCCTGGCTTTCACTGATGCGGAGCTGGAAGGCGGCTTCGCGCTGGTCGCTGGCCTGACAGGCCTCGCGCAGCATTTGGGCGAGGCCGATCTGGTCATCACCGGCGAAGGGTCCATGGACGAGCAATCGCTCACAGGCAAGGCGCCGATCGCACTTGCCGACGCCGCAAGTGTGCACGGAATTCCCGTCATCGCAGTCGCAGGGCGCATTACGGTAACGCCCGAAGACCTGGCGAAGCACGGCATTGTGGCCGCGGCCCAGTTGTTGGACGTTGCGCAGCGCAAAGATGGCGTTCCTGACGTCGCCGACGCTGTAGCCAATGCAGCTAAATACCTCGCTTGGGCTACCAGCCAGGTGCTTGAGGGAGCCTGACTACTGCCGGTAGCCTTCGACTTCGCTGACGGGCCGCGGCTCGGCGTCGTCGGGATTCCCGCCTGCATCCTTCTTGGCGCGACGTTGGCGCAGCAAGTCCCAGCATTGGTCCAGCTGGGCCTCCAGTTGGGCGAGGCGGGCGGTGTCGTTGTCTGACCCTTCGGAGTCACGCAAGCGGTGCTCCTCTTCGACCAGCGACTGGATGCGCTCCAAGAGATCCTGGTTGTCCATGTCTAAGACTCCTCGATGTGGTTTGGACGGTTATCTAGAAACTAGTCCTGTAGGTCCAGTGCGTCTACCAATGGCCAACGGCATACTGGGGACATGAAATTCACAACCACCATCGTTGGCGATGGCAACAAGGCCGGCATCGAAGTTCCCGACGAGATTGTTGACGGACTTGGAGCCGGCAAACGGCCCCCTGTGGTGGTGACCATCAACGGGCAGAGCTACCGCAGCAGCATCGCGGTGATGGGCGGGAAGTACATGGTGGGCGTCAGTTCGGCCAACCGTGAGCTCACGGGCGCTTCGGCTGGAGACACGGTTGAGGTTGGCCTTGAAGTGGACACCCAGCCACGCGTGATCGAGGTGCCCGAGGACTTGGCCGCCGCGCTGGATGACGAACCTGAGGCAAAGGCCTTCTACAAGACCCTGAACTACAGCTCTCAGCGGCGATACGTAGAGCCGATCGGGGACGCCAAGACCGAGGAGACGCGTGCCCGGCGGATAGCGAAGGTGGTTGCGGATTTGAAGGCGGGGAAGAAGTAGCCCAGTTGGCCGTAGGCTGGTTTTTTCGACCTTGGAGGGGGACTGCCCGTGGTCTACGACCGGGAGCGTGAGCGGCGCGACGACGCTGCCTATGCGGAACATAAGGAAGCTGTGGCACGCGGCGAGAAGCGTGTCCTTCGACGGACCAGCACCGGTGAGTTGCACAGCTATCCCAAAGAGGAGATCGGGTTTACGCCGGGACGGGGGCAGGCGCAGGTCAGTTCGTGGTGGGGCATGGCAATATTGGCTGCTTTTGGGGCGGTGGGATTCGTTGCCACGGTGGTGCTGTTCATCATGCCTGCGTTCCAAGGAGGCGGGCCCTCATGGGGTGCCCTGTGGCCCATGGGCATTGCGGGCTTCCTGGCTTGGTACGGGTTCAGCTTGTCCAAGGATGAGTATCGGGCAACACAATTACGCAAGAAACGGGGATCCCCGAAGCCTGGCACGGGAAACGTGGACGTAAATCTGCTGGAGCTGGGTAGCCGTCAGTAGCTCGATTCGAGGACGTTACCGAAGGGCCCTTACCCTCGGCACGGACTTGCGCTATCTTGTTCCCACCTGCGTCGGGCTGGCTGGGAAGCGGGCGCCAAGTCACAACTAAGCGAGGTAACACAATGCGAATCAGAATTCTCTCTGCTGCCCTCTGTGTGGGTGCGCTGACGGCCTTGTCTGCGACGCCGGCTTTCGCGGCCGGACAGGTGGAAAAGGGCCCGGAAAACTCCAACTCCATCTGCTCGTACTCGGGCCTGAATGACCACCCTGATGCGGCATACCCTGAAGGTGGCCGGGTGCAGTCCTACGGTCAGGCCGTGAGGCAGGGGTTCAAGGACGAATTGGCTGCGCAGGGCGAATCGCCCAGCCTTCTCTGCAACGGACACCGTCTTCCTTGGCAGGAAGTGACCGGAAGCCACTGACTCTCCGCCCGATAAGCGACGGCTGCCTCCCGCAGACTAAAATCGGCGGGAGGCAGCTGTTGTCACGGCCCCCTCAGGTGAGCGCCGCCGTCGTCGACGCCTTCCGCGCTATCAGCGCGATTCCCGCCGCCGATGCAAGGAAGACGGCACCCAGGATGGCCCAACCCAGCGTGCCATGTTCGACGACGGTGGCGGTCACCACGAGCGGTGCGAGCATAGCCCCCAGGGCAGATCCCATGCCGAACATCCCTTGGTAAGCGCCTGCTTGATGGGGGTTGGCGAGTTCGAAGCTGAGTCCCCAGGCTCCCGCTTGCGAGAGGATCTCCGCGAACGAGTGAAGAAGTGCCGCGCCGGATAGAAGGCTGATGGCGGCGATGACCGGCACCCCGCCCGCCGCGGCGTAGAGCGCGCAGGCCACAGCCATGAGCACGCCACCAATCAGCACGATCTTTCCTGCGCGCCGGGGGTGCTCGGTACCGCGGGAGAGCGGCACTTGCAGCAGAACGACACACAGGGTGTTGATGACAAGGATTGCCGATATCAGGACGTCTGGGGCACTGGTGTCCTGCGAAATCCACAGCGGTACGCCCATCTCGGCGAGCCCAAACTGCATGCCGAAGATACCGGACAGCACGGTCAGCAGTACGTAGCGGCGGTCCTTGAAGGGGGAGATGCCCCGCGTTGGGGCAGGTTTGGCGGGATCGTGGCGGGGTGCGTCCACCCTGGCGGGGAGGCGGCGGAGGGCCATCGCGCTCAGGAGGTAGGCCACGCCGGCGCCGATCATCATTCCCCGGAAGGCACCCGCGGTACCGGCCAACAACGCGAGCCCGGCGATCATGCCTCCCACGGCGATGCCGAGGTTGGTGATGGTGCGGAGGACTGCGCGCGCATTCACCCGGTTCGGGCCGTCGAAGGCCCGGGCGATGATCGCGGACCGCGTGGCATTCGCGCCCCGGTCCACGCCGACTGCTATACAGGCGATGACGACGGCGGTGCTGAAGTTCCCGGCGAACGTATAGCTTGCGATCGCGAGACCCTGGACGGCGACCATGCCCACAAGGAGTCGACGTGCGGAAAAGTGGTCGGCGAGTCGACCACCGATGTACGACGTCGCGACCCCGACCCCGCTGGAAACCGTGAGGATCACAGCGATTTCGAGGGCACTCAGCCCGACGAAGCGGCTGAAGTACAGGACCGTCAGGGTGAGGAAGATTCCGCGGCCCACTGTGGATACCAGGATGGCGGAGGCGAGGATCTTGAGGGCGGGATCAGAGAGCGCGACGCGGAGGTTGTGCTGCGGAGCGGGGGCGGTATTGGCAGGGGATTTAGTCACACCCCAGTTCTGTCACCCCCTGACGGCGGGCGGTATTGATGTAGCGTAATGCTTCATGTTGAAGTACGAGTTGTCAGAGGCAGATCTGGGCGGCGTGCGCTTTGGCATCTCGCCCCTCTGCGAACTGGGACTCTCCCTCAGGGCTGTTCGCGATCCCAGCCAGTACCCGCTCCAGCTGCCTTGGTTGCGTCGGACGGAAGAAGCCCGCTCACGTTTGGACCTCGATGGATTGCTGTCCCTGGTGGATGACCGGCTGTGGACACCGGACTTCCTGAACCCCCGGCCTCAGTCCCCACTGACCAGGATCGATGACGAGTTCGCAGCATTGGAGCAGCTTTCGGCCGAGCAGTTTCACGGAGATTTGGTCAGGGTGCACGGCGCTGTCCCGGCAGTCTTTTCCGGGCCCGTTGGGCAGGCGATCCGACGCATGGTCGGTATCCTCCGGGACTTCTGGGAAACCTGCTTCGAGCCGCACTGGCTGCGCATGCGCACCATCCTGGAAGCGGACATTGTCTACCGGGGCCGGCAGATTGCACAGGCCGGGCTGTTCACGATGCTGAACGATTTGTCCGGTGCTGTGGAATTCGATGGCCGCGTCATCTCCGTGCGGCTGAAGAATCCGGCGTCGCGGACCGAGAGGACGGACGGCTTGGGGCTGACACTTGTTCCCACCATGTTCACGCGCCGGGCCTCTGCTCCCGTGAACCACGGCGATCCGCCGCTGCTGATGTACCCCGCCAGGGGCCAGGGCGCCATGTGGGAAACGGAACGGATCACGAACCCGGCCGCGATTGTGGCCGTATTGGGTGAGGTCCGGACCAGCCTGCTCACCGCCTTGGCAGCCCCGGCCTCGTCCACAGAGTTGGGCCTGCGCTTTGGCGTCACAACGTCGGCCGTGAACCAGCACCTCAGGGCACTCCGGGACGCAGGACTCGTGACGTCAACCCGCTACGGCCGCAGTGTGCTCTACTTCCGGAGCGAACTGGGCGCGGCGTTGCTGCTGGGGTGACTTCACAGGCGGGACGACGGCGGCAGGCGAGTGTCGCCGTCGTACGTTTTAGTCTTTGCGGAGGCTGTAGGTGCTGACCACGTTGCCCTTGCTGGTGGCGTACTGGTCCTCCAACACGAGCCGGTGCAACGGGTCGCCGTCCTCAAAGAGCCGCCGCCCGCTGCCGGCCACCACGGGATGCGTCATGAGGGTCAGTTCGTCCAGGATGCCCGCGAAAAACAGTTGGCGGACCAGGGAGATGCTGCCGCAGACGGCAATCTCGCCGCCACCCCGGGACTTGAGGTCGGCGACGAACTTCTCCACATCGCCTTCGATCAGGTGCGAGTTCTCCCACTCAAGAGGCTCTGTGAGGGTGCGCGATGCGACGAACTTTTCCACGGGATTGATGAAGGTAGCAAAGTCCTCATCCCGAGGTGCGGTGGGCCAATATCCGGCCCACTCCTGGTAGCTGACCCGCCCCAGGACCACGGTGTCCACCGTGGTGATCATCTTGGTCAGTCCTCTGCCGAGTTCGTCGTCGAAGCTGTCGAACTGGAACTTGAATGGGTCCTGAACCACGCCATCAACGGAGTGGAACAGGCCGGCGGTGACTTTGCGCAATTGTTTCTCCTGTTAGGCGGCGGGTGTTTGGAGTGGTGTTAGGCGGCGCGGCTGGTGATTTGGAGGCCGCGGGGCGGAAGGGCGGTCACATTGTTGTGGTCCGGGTTGAGGCGCACGGGCACTTCATGGAGTTCGGCGTAGACCTGGAGTTGTTTCAGTGCATCCTCATCAATGGTCGCTTGGGACAGGTCCATCTCCACTCCGAGACCGCCGCCAAGGCCCTTGGTGCGTTGGACCACTGGGAAGAGACCCTGAAGGCTCAGGGCGGTCACGCGACCGGTCGCTTCGATCTGAATTTGCTCGCCGTCTACGTCGACGCGAACAACAACGGAGAGCTTCTCGCTGGCCAATGCACTGCCTTTCATCCTTGCTGCCACGCTGCAGCGCCCCCAGCGTATGTGCCATGTGTGACCTGCGCAACATTACGACGGCGGTGGCCGGCATGGCAGCTGCGGCTGAGGATCGTCGGCGTCGATCAGGCCGCTGTGTACCCACGCATGGATATGGGCTCCTGAGTCACAAACCGAACTGTCCCGGAAGTTGTCTTTGTGACAGCTGGCTGCAGGGGATGTTTTGGGACAACATACGGGACTGAAATGTTACGTCCAGGCTGATTCGGCATTCCACCAGTGCTCAAAAGTGCCTTGATGAATGGCCTACAGCCGTTTGCAAGATGCCCCGGCGTGGATGCCCTTTAGTCCGTTTTGCGGCGGGGCGCGGTGTCGGGGTGCCGTCGCCGCCTAAATCGGCCGAGTGGGACCGTCCCAACGAGAGTGTTCCAGTACGAAGGAATTGGGACACGCCGGGCCGGTGAACATGGCGGACCGGCGCGAGGGGACGTTATGTCACCGAGAAGATGTCGGGGCTAATGGTGCTCGAACGCCTTTGCTGGGCTTTGGCTGTAGTTCGTGCCGAAGTAGCTCAGGTTGTTTCTCAGTCCTACTGCTCGTGTGCTTAAGTCAGAAGTCCCGCCTGGAATTTGGGGAAACCCGGCGGGACAGGAACCTACCGTACCAGCCTGGTCTCCGGTTCAGTATGCAGTTCCTGAAATAGGCGCCTGCCTATCTGGTTGTCTGCACCTTCGGGGTTCATAGAGGCTTTTCATGGGAAGAGAGAAAGCCGGCACCAGATTGGATCTGGTGCCGGCCTTTCGCCCGTTCATGGTCCTTGCATTCGGTCTAGTCGCGGTAGGCGTGGGCCAGCGTGGATCGTCGCGTGGGCTGCACCGTCCGGTCCTCGGCGGCCTGCTTTTCACGCCGGTCGATAATGACCTCGTTGATGGAGAAGGGGATCAGCACGATCAGGGGCAGCAGGATCCCCTGCCAGAAAGGCCATAGAGACAGCACTAGCGGGAGGAAGGAAGCGACGAACAAGACCTTGTCGACGTATCGATACCACTTCATCTTGTCCGTATCTTCACCGTTGAGTGTTCAAGTTGTAGCCGTTGGTGTTCCGGGCCCTCAGACTTGGCGTGCGCGCAGATTTCCTAGGGCAAGTGACACGGCTGACCAAGCGGCGAGAACCAAGAGGGCTACGAGTGGGTATTGAAGGGTTCCCGGGTCAGTGTTGGTGGTTGATCTCGCTGCTGTGAGCAGCGCACCGGGGAAGTATGCGGCTAGTTTCTCGGCCCAGGCGATTCCCATGAGACTGGCTGATGCCAAGACTATGGGAACGCCCCACATGAGACCCATGAAGGAAAAAATTGAGCCCGCCCCGGAACGGGTAAGGTATCCCAGCCCGGTCCCGAATACGGACAACAGTCCTGCCGCCAGCGCAGCTGCTGCTACTGAGCCCCAGAGCTCGGGGTTTAGGATTGTGCGGTCGTAGTCGGAGCCGACGATGAGGGCTGTGATGCCCAGGGAAATGAGGCAGGCCAGGGCTGCGGTGCCGAATGCGATGAGGAAGCCGACGGTAGTTTTGGCCAGAAGAGTCTGCCCGCGTTTTGGCGCGAGGGTGTTGGTGAAGTTGATGCTTCCATGGGTGTATTCGGTGGTGATGGCGAGGATGGCTGCTATGACAAGGAATACGGACCCCAGTTCGACTCCCGCAGTCGGGGCCACGGCCACCGTTTCGGCAATGCTGGTTTGGCTGATGTTTTCGGAGCCGTCCGCGAGGGCCTTGATCGCCCATGCCGTGATGGTACTGGTGGCGATGGTGAGGACGAAACTAAGGATCAGCAGAACTCTGATGGCTGTGAGTGAGAGGTATTTCTTGAGTTCCGCTTGGAGCAGCCAGGCGAAGCGTTGGGGCAGCAGGACCCCGGCGGATGTCAGGCTGATGGGCGCTTGACTGGTTGTTTGGCTAGACATGGCTTGCCACGTCCTCTCTGGCGTTCGTGTGTTGTGTCATCTGGCGGTACACGGATTCCAGTGACACTCTTTCGTTGCGGAGTTCATCCAGGAGAACGCCGGCGTCTCTGGCCTTCGTAAATACTTCGCGTGTGGAGGTGTCGTAGATCGCAAGCCCGTCATTGGTGTTGGGAAGGTGTTCTACGAGGTCTCCGGGAAATGCAGCTGCGAGGCTTCGTGGGTCATTTGCGCGGACGATGACTTTGCTTCGGGCAAGTTTTTGGAGGCCGCTGAGATCGGTATCGGTGAGGATTCTGCCTTGGTGGAGGATCACGATCCTGTCGGCTGTCAGTTCCATTTCGGACATCAAGTGTGATGACAAAAGGATCGCTGAGCCTTCGGAGGCGAGTTTCTGTGCGAGTTCCCGGAACCAGATGATGCCGTCCGGATCCAGTCCATTGATGGGTTCGTCGAAAATGTAATTTGTGGGCCTGCCCAGCAGTGCCAGGCCGAGCCCGAGACGCTGCCGCATTCCCAGGGAGAGTTCCCTGACTCTCCGTCGCGGCACTGAGCCGAGTCCGACTTCTTCGAGCATTGTTTTGACGTTGGCGGAGCTGACGCCGAGGCTCTTGGCCACCACCTCAGCCTGGTGCTGGATGCTGAGGCCGGGAATGAGCCATCTGGTGTCCAGAAGGGACCCAACTGTTCGGAACGGGTTGCTCAGCTGTGGATAAGGGGTTCCATCGATTGATGTTGATCCTGCGTCGGGTTGTTCGAGGCCGAGTATTGCCCTCATGGTGGTCGTTTTTCCAGCACCGTTAGGGCCGAGAAACCCGGTGATTTTGCCTTGTTCGACAGTGAAGGACACGTCAGTCAGGACTTTGTTGGGCCCGTAGGACTTACTGAGGGATTGGACAGTGATCATATGTAGGCCTTGTCTGTACGGACGTCGGGACGGGTGAATGTTCGGGGCCGAGGGCAGGTTCCAGTGCATTCAGCAGCGCTGTTGCCTGCCGGCGTTGTAGCAGGAGGGCAAAGCTCCTGGGCAATTGGCCTCCGTCTTTGAAGGAGACGGTCACTTTGGAGGGCAGGAAGCGAATCGGCGGTTGCGTTGATTTGAGGGCAACAATGTTCCGCGAATCGAAGATCCAGTGCCGGCTTGTCCAGAGCCCCCAGCCCAGGTGGATCTGGCTGTTCACGGCGGAAACTCTAAGGGTCCGGTGTGTGCGGTTTACCGATGCCGCGGTGAGCAGTGCAATAGCCGCGATCCCTCCGTAGCGTGCGAAGGGCACTGAATCTGTTAGGGCGGCAAGCGTTAGGGCCGCTATCAGTCCTATGGACAGTTTGGTCGTCACCAGAACCAACGAAATCCCGACGTTCGACCTGGCCGTTATCAGTGGTGACTTCAAGTCGAAACGCGGGAGGTACAGGCGGACGTGGGAGTCAACGTCGCGGCGGGAGAGGACGGGGAACACGATTCTTCGGCGGTTGCTGTCTGTCCTGGAGCGTGAGGTGACGGAAATTCTATGCAGGCCGCTGATCCGCATGAAGAGGTTTTGGTCGATATGGAGGGTATCCACGTCAGAGGTCTTTATCTGGTACTTCTGGGTGGTGAAGAAGCCCCGGGAGACGTTGAGGCTGTCTTCGGCGGATGCGATGCGGAATTTGCCGTAAATGAGACATGTCAGTCCATAGCCGTAGGCCACTGCCACGACGAGAAAGACCGTGAGTACGCCGAGCTGCGCCCCGAGGCCGATCCCGGCATAAACCTTCTCCAGTTCCTGGGGCACAGGGAGCGTGATTACTTCGCCAAGTCGGTTGTAGAGACCGTAAAGCACCGGAACAAGCAGCAGGTACTTGCCATAAGTGATGGATATGGCAAGCATCTTTCCAGGAGTCAGCTTGAAGTCGATGGCTTTGCCCTCGGCTTCAGGTTCCCGGTGTTCTGCGGCCGGGGAGGAGACCTTCTCGGGCTCGGTGTCGGTGGGTGCTTTTGCTTCCGGTGGCGGAAGTGTCACGCCGGTCAGGGTGAGCAGTTCGCTCAGTTGGGGTGATGTGAGGGCATGGAATTCGAGAGCTTCATGCCCCGCCGATTTGGTCTCGATGCTGAGGTGGTGGACGCCGGTTATGCGCTCATACCTGTCTTGTCGGACGTCGGCACCTACGAGTGAAACGAGCGGTACGCGGAGTACATTGCCGAACAAGAGACCGGTTCGGTACACGAGGGTGTTGTCCTCTACTCGCCAACGAACGGAAATCCAGGTCGAGAACAGCAGACTTAGGCGGGTCAAACCGTAGTAGACGGGCTCTTCGCGGTTGATGGTGAAACAGGTTCCGTGTCTTGAAATCTGAAGGGCTCGTAGCCCTGCTGTGATGGATGTTCTCTACGCATTCATCAAGAGTCAGGAGCTACGAGCCTTGAACGAGCCTACTTCGCCGCGCCCCGATGCTGCCACCGCCATTTTCAACCTGCCCGACTACCGGGTCACCGGCACCGAGGTCCTCGCCTTCGGGCAGCGACGGATCCGCGTCGTGGCCACCGCCGAGGCCGGCTGCCCGTCCTGCGGCGTGATCAGCACCCGCGTGCATTCACGCCGGTCACAACGCCTGCGTGACATCCCTGTCGCCGGCCCGGTCGAAGTGGTCTGGGCCAAGCGGAGGTTCTTCTGCGATGAGTACCTGTGCCCCCGCCGGACATTCACCGAGGAGACAGCCGAGGTACCGCGCCGGGCACGGTCCACCCGCCGGCTCCGTGAGGCCCTGGTGGCCGCCGTGATCGGTTCCGGGAGGGCCGCCGCCGAGGCTGCCTCTTCATTCGGTGTCTCGTGGTGGCTTGTCCAGCGGGCACTGGATTCCGCGGCGCTGACGCTGCCCGATGTCGATGCCCTGGCACCGCGGATGCTCGGCATCGATGAACACCGCTACCGGTCCGTGCGGTTCTTCCGCGACCCTGCCACGAAGGCCTGGAAACGCTACGAACCCTGGATGACCACCATCGTCGATCTCGACACCGGACAAGTCCTCGGGATCGTTGACGGCCGCGACAGCGAGGGGGTAGGAGACTGGCTGTTCGCCCGCCCGCTTCAGTGGCGGCTGGGCGTGCAGGTCGTTGCCATCGACCCCTCGGCGGCGTTCCGCAAGGCCCTGCGGATGTGGCTTCCACGCACCGCTGTCTCAGTCGACGCGTTCCACCTGGTCAAGCTCGGCAACGACATGCTCACCGAAGTCCGGCAACGACTCACCCAGCAGACCCATGGTCGGCGGGGGCGCTCCATCGATCCGGTCTGGGCCAACCGGCGACTGCTCCTGCGCGCCGGGGACACGCTCTCGGATCGGGCCCGGGACAGGCTCAGCAACGTGTTCGCGACCGACGATGTCACCGGGAAGCTGCAGGCCGCGTGGCTGGTCAAGGAACAGCTCCGGGCCCTGCTGACTACCGGCTCTCTTGCCGACGCTGCCGCCGCGAAGGACCGGCTGCAGGTCCTGGTCGAGCGAGCCGCGCAGCCGGAGACGAACCGGCTGTGGCGCACAATCTGCCGGTGGTGGAAAGAGATCGAAGTCCTCATTGTCACCGGTGCGACAACCGCGAAAGTGGAAGCCAACAACACCGCGATAAAACACATAAAGAGGACGGGTCGGGGATTCACCAACGCACGCAACTACAAAACCCGTATCCTGTTGCGCAGTGCCGCCAGAACAGCGGCATGAACATCCCTCACGGCAGAACGTTCACCACGAACCGTGAAGAGCCAGTAGACGCTGAAGATCACGACGCCGGTATGGACTGCGGCATGATCAAAACGCGAGTGCAGGGTCCAGAGGATCAGTGACATCACCACGGTTGGGATGAGGGCTTTAAACGCCCGGGCGAGAATCAGGCGAGGGCTATTCCGATGCCACATACTGCCCCGCTGAGCGGCTGACCAGGGTCTCTTCGATGTGCTCTATGACATCAGACTTTAGACCCGGCACCGTGAATCGTTCCCCGAGTGTCCCTATTTGCAGAGATTCGAGCCCGTATTTGCGCAGGAGAGGCCCGCGTCGGACGTTCGTGTAGAGCACCTGGTGGTACGGGATCAGAATCCGCCGATACAAAAAACGGCCCGTGTGGATCTCGACACCACGCTCGGTGAGCGCGTACCGGAAATAACGGGCCCGCAGCGGGATCAGCCAAAGAAGGTCAACGGCAGTCAGCGCAACAGTCAGAGCCGCGGCGCAGACGGCCAGAACAAGCACGATGGAGGCCGGCGCCAGATAGCAGAGCAACGCCAGCAGGCAGAGGAAGACGCCCGCTGACGTGGTCGCCGCTGCACGCCAACATGACACGATGCCCGGATCCAACGTGTGGTCAGCCGGGATATCCCCGTTCACCAGCACGCTCCCGGGAGTGAGACGTGTACGGCCAGGCGGTCCACTACGCGTACAGGCAAGTTCCCGGACCTGACAGAGGCGCGAGATGCGGGGCCGCGGTCAACGCCCACAGGTGCAGATGAGATGGAACCGGTGCGCGGCGTGTGGGACGCGCAGGAAGGAAGGCGCTGCAGCGGTAAATCCGCAGGGCAGCAAGAAGCTGTCACGATTACGATCCCCAATTCCTAACGTAAATAGCTAGTCGGAGCCTACACGCACTAAACGGTGAACCAAAACCAGAGGTAAATCTCTAAATATCTCTTATTTCAAAAGTGTCAAGTCAAGCGGTAGGTGGAAAATTCCATGTAACAAAATCGATGCGGCGTCAAGTCATACGGAATTCGTAGAGAAGTGATCCGATGAATGAGGGGAACCTAAAAGGGTTTTACTAATGCACTTGCGAAAGCCGGTTCGATGCTGGTAGCTTCCGTAGTGGCTTGAGTCGAAGAATCGAATTGGGGGGTCGCCGAAGGGTGACATCGATTTTCGAAGGCGCGGTTCTTGTCATTCATTGGGGGATGAACGGCTAATTTCAAAACGGCACTTAGTCCTCCTATCAATCATGACGATAGGAACAAAATGTTTGCAATTCTGCTTCGCGTTGCTCAGGCTGCCGCTCGCTACGGCCAGCGTGTCGTTGACTGGGTTTGGGCTAATTCCAGCCGCATCTACCAGTGGATCCGTGACGGTTTGGCTGTCGACGCCATCATCAACCGGATCCTCGAAATCCTGGGCATCAACTAGTCACGTGTTTGGTCTGGAACTGCAGTCCAGACCTTGATGGGTGGGGGTGTCTCCGACGGCCGCGGAGGCACCGCCACCCATCTACTAGCGCCTCTAACTCAATGACCTGCTCGCATTGACGCTGTCAATCCGGGCATTTTCGCTGTCAAGACGCTTCCGGTAAGACACCTGGCCGGACCACCAAATAACTAGCAGCCCGACCATGACGACAACTGCGCTTATCCACGCCCCTGGCCCGGACAGAATGCCGTTGGCGGCCAGGATCACAGCGGCGATGAGCCAGAGGATCGGAATGATTGCTCCGAGGAACTTTTGCCGGCGGTTTGACAGGATAAACCGGTGCACTGCAGCAATGGCAATGAGGCAAAGAGTGGCTATCGTTGGATTAATGTTGTCCATAATTTCCCCCTGATTGTTTATGGTGCAATTCTATTATGCGCTTGGCAGCATCACGGGTTATGCGTCCTTCGATGGCCATGGCAAAAACTTTCTGTGAGAACTCATCAACGCTCGTGCTCTCGGCTACCTGTATTTTCTCGATGATCTTGTCCAAGCGGCTACGCACTGTCGGGTATGAGACGCCGTATTCAGAGGCCAAGGCCTTAAGGGAGCCGGAGTGAAGAATCATGGATCTGATGAAGCCGAGGTCGCTCTCGCTCAACTCGTCCATCCACGCGTTGGTCTCCATGTGAATAATGTTAAAGCCATCTTTAATATTATTCAAGTCCCGAGTTGTGCCTGCCCACCTCCAAGCAGGCAGGATGTCCTCTGCTCGGCGCAACTATCAGGTGCTGTGGGGTTGCAGGCCCGTGCATGGGTCCAGTACCGGACCCCGGCTCGACGGGTGCGACATCGGCGGAACCTAGAGTCTATTCGATTTGCGTCGCTCAATGTAGGTCCGGCGTCTCTGATCGGGAAGTGTCCCAATTCCAAGGAAGTGGAACACCGAAACCACGGCAGGGCAGCGAGGTCTGCGTAGCGTGATTCCTAGCGAGCAGGAAGGCGCGAGTACATGTACATGTCCTTGCGCTGGCCGCCAATCTCTAGCCAGCTCCTCATCGTCCCTTCCCGTACGAACCCGCTGCGCTCGGCTGCGCGCCAGGAGCCCTCATTCCAAGGCTCGACGTAGAGTTCCAATCGATGAATCCCGGGTTGCGCAAGACCCCAGGCGGCGAGGGCACCTAAAGCAGAGGAAGCAGCTCCCTTCCCCCGATGACTTGGCGCCACCCAATAGCCAATGCTCGCCCGGCCTTGGCTGAGGTTCTTCAGCCACAGCCCGATTTGGCCAACCGCCTGATCAGAGGAGGGATCAGCAATAGCGAAGGAGTACCCGGTGCCATCAACTAAGCGTTGGTGCTGTCTTTCGATGAAGGCCAGAGCTGCCTGGCGTGAACCGCTGGCGGGGACCGTCGTGATGGCAGGAATTAGTGGATCGCTCGAGGCTTCCTGGACCACAGGAACATCGGCTGCCGTAAATGGGCGGAGCCTGTAAGGGGGCGCAACGAGTACAGGCTGCTCCAGAGGATTCATCCTCAGACTCTACGCGGAGCCCCCGGGCAGCGGGGGAGATACCGAAACTGCCACCGTCCCACGTCCAAGGAAATGGGATACCGTCTTTCCCTTTGGTGGCGACAGGTGATCCGTCTGCGCCAGGAGGAAAAAGACAAGCAGAAGGAGGAGGCCTCGGAGGCCTCCTCCTTCTGCTTAGGCGGATCTGGTTTAGAAGAAAACGAAGAGTCCTAACCGAATACGCGATATGCGAGTGTGCGTATCGGCATCAGGGGTTGAACGATGAGCTCTCGTCCGGGGCTGGTGCCGTTATGGGTTTCGACCGCGATCGCATGTTGGTCAGTGTCAGTGAGTGGGGTCCCGGTAGGCATGACGTATATCAGCGGCGCTCTTGGAACTATTCTCCTGGGATCGGGAGAGTTCCGCGGTCAAGCGTCGCTGGCGCCATAGCCGCACTTCATTGATGAAGAACGGGAGGGAACCCCATACGGTGAAGCCGATCTTCCATTCGGGCGTCAAGTCACCGGTGGTCAGCATTATCACCACTCCGAGGATGAGTAACAGCAGGTATGGGACCCTGAAGTTCTTGATGTTCTCTTTCATGGTGGCCCCTATTGGCAGTCGCGTGCGGGCTGGACCGTTTGGCCGCCTCGGCCAGTAACGGGGAATCCATAGCAGGTGGTGGCGTTCAGTCCGTTGGAGGCCCACATTGAGGAGATGTGCCTCATGACGTCTTTCGCTCCGGAGAATCCAACAATTCCGCAGACCATGGCGAAGATACGTCCAGGGATTCCGCCAACCAGCGAAAGCATGCAGCCGCCGCCGGCGCCTGCAGCCAGGATCGTGCCAAGGCTCGCACCGATGGCGTGGGCTTCATAACCCCACATAGCGATGATGGGGTATGGAATCCATTGGATACTCGGATCGGCAACGATGGGGTACTGAGCCCCTTCGGTGTTTACGTGCTGGATTAGTGTCCTGCCAACGATTTCGTAGTTAGTAGCTAGTTTCTTACCGTTCGCATCCAAAGCCCAGGGGGATTTGATGAACGGGTACAGAAGGCTTGACTCGCTGTCTTTGAGAAGTACTGAGCCGTCGGTCTGCAGGAACGGCGTGTAGCCATCCGGGATTTCCAAGTCGAAAAAGGCCTTATCACCGTGCCGTAGAACGGTCATCAGGCTTGATGAATCATCACCGATTTTCGACACGGAATCATCTTCATCCTGCGCCTTGATTGCCACATCAACCTGTTTGCCTGTGGCACCTGTTCCTTCCGGGGCCGGTAGTGCCCCTGCGATCGCCGGAGCGCTTCCGGTAATGGAGTCCTTTGGAACCAAGCCGTCATCGGCCTTTAACGCTTCATTCGCGATCGAAACAGCCGAGTCGTTAGTCGCTTCGTTTGCTTCCCCAGGCGACGCCTGCGCTGGTAGGCTCCCCGCGCTGAGGATCAGAGAAATTGCGATAGCAACGCCGGCCGGGCGTGCAAAGCTAAACATCGACTTTTTTCAAAAAACTCTCCCCCATGTGCCGGGGTGGGTTGATTCCCGCGCTGCCGGAACTCACACCCTTTACGTTTTTCACGCAGTTGTAAAGTCAAGCGCGTATGAGCGATTGATGGTCCGCTTACGGTACACAATCGCAGTGCAGACGACTTCTGTAGTCAGCGGTGGCGTCTTTTGAAATGGGATGGCTTGCAATATCCACTTTGGGTCTCCCGGTTCTAGAAGCAGCACGCCCCTTCTAGCTCTACGGGATGCGACAGTAACAGCGGACGCTGCCGCACGAGCTGGCTTGGTGTTCCACTTCTAAGGAAGTGGGACATCCGGCTGGGAAGCCCTGAACGCGACCTGACCTTCGGAGACCGCGCCAAGAGAAAGGGCGCTTGACTTGACAAAGGATAGCGGTCACTTGAGACTCGGAACGGCTTCGCGGTGTGATCGCCAACACATTCTTGGGGCGGGTGTGATGCCAGTAATTCACTAAAAATTCTGGGGAAGGAATTACGACATGCGTAAATCACGATTGGCTCTTTCCGGCGCTGCAGCCGCGGGTGCTATTGCAATCTCGGGGCTGGCCACGGCGCCGATGGCCTCCGCCAGTGCAGCGGCTTCGGTGACCGGGTCCTACGCCTACTACAACTCGTCCACTAACGTCCTAACGAGCCGGGACACCCGCGTAGATGGCGTCTCATCTGTGGCGCAGCTCAGGTATGTTTCGAACGGGACTACCTACATTGCGACGCTGACCAACAGTCAGGGAAGCGGCGAGCAGGCCCAAGCTCAAAGCAGCGGCCTGCGAGGGACCGTTTACGTCCGGGCGTGCCTTAACAACCGAAGCGCCGGCACTGGCATCTATGGTTGCTCAGGTTGGGTGGCTTCGGCAGCCTAGGAAGATCAATAAGAGGATGGGGATAACGCACTGTCTATCCCCATCCTCTTATTGTCTAAGTCGCGGCACTGATGGGGGCTATCGACTGACGCACTCATCGCCCCTAGCCCCACCCCCTCAGGCTTCCTCTGAAAACTGAGCGGCCAGCCCCGTAACCTGCCTTGTCCTGGTTCCAAGGACGGGGGACTGGCCTCAGGGTCTGGCAGTGTGGGGTTCGTGGGTTTTCCTTTTGCGGGGGCAGGATGGTGGCATGTTTGAGGGTTTCGAGGAACGCCACATCGACGTCGGGTCGTGCAGTCTGTTTGTCCGTTATGGTGGCGAAGGCCCACCGGTTCTGTTGCTTCACGGGCATCCGCGCACGTCCGCTACATGGCATCGGGTCGCTCCTCAACTGTTGAACGCGGGATTCTGTGTCGTTTGCCCCGACCTCCCGGGTTACGGACAGTCGAGCAAACCGGCCCCGACAGTGGACCATGCAGCCCATTCAAAGCGCGCGACCGCCCGGCACATGGTCGCACTTATGGCGGAACTGGGTCACGAGCAATTTAGGCTCGTGGGACATGACCGGGGCAGCTACACTGCGCTGCGACTGGTCTTGGATTATCCCGGAATGGTCTCCAAGGTCGCGCTGCTCGATTGCATCCCCATCAGTGAGCATCTAGCCAGGGCCGATGCGAGGTTCGCTACAAAGTGGTGGCATTGGTTCTTCTACGCCCAACCAGATACCGGACAGCTGGTATGGCGGGAGCGCGGCGGCAATGGGGCAGGAAAACTACGATGAGTGGCGCAGGGCGATCCATAACCCGGACACGGTGCGGGCCATGCTTGAAGATTACCGGGCGGGCGTGACCATCGACCGGCAGCATGAGGAAGCCGACAGGCAGGCGGGAAGGGCAGTTACCGTGCCCCTGTTGCTGCTCTGGTCGCTCCGGGACGACCTTGTAGATCTCTACGGCGATCCGCTCAGGGTCTGGGAGCGGTGGGCGATCGATGCTCGCGGCTACGGCATCGATTCAGGGCACCACATGGCCGAGGAAGTCCCGGACGAGTTATCCTCCGCCTTGCTGGGATTCCTTTAACTGCACCGTTCCGTTCTGCAACTGAAAAGAAGGCTGGAACGAAATGGCACGTCCTTTGACTATGGGGGAGAACCTCACCGCGGACGCATGGTCCATCCAAGGGCAACTTCCCCGCTGGGCAAGGGGCATCTATGAGGAACGCCCAAATGTCTCGGACGTCAGTGTCCCGGTTCCACGGAAATGGCACATCCGACTGCACCGCCAATATCGGGTGACGAGCCTGTCTTGTAACTAACGATGATCACCGATCTCGAAACACTTAGTCGCAAGTCTCGCCGGGGTTCAGAATGGCAAGCTGCGCAGGGGAGCAGAGCTACATCAGTGAGACGTCTCTTTATCCCAAGGGTTACGAGATGTGAGCTACCGCCAGGTCTCATTGGCTGGTTAGACTCGGGCGGTGAGTGTTAGCGGCCATGAAAAACTGCCCATAGGCGGCCACGAAAGTGCCCACTGACGGCCAGTAAAACTGCCCGATGGTGGCCATGAGATCTGCCCACTTCCTTACTGAACCGACCGCGTCTTAAGCGGTGGGAGCCTCTCCCTGGGGTTTGATGACGGTGTCTAAGCGCACCAAGCGAACCAGGAAGAGGCCCTGTATGAAGTCTGACGGAGAAATCATGGAAATTCTTGCTGCCTACGACCTGACCGGATCGTTGCGCGCCACTGCGGAGCTCACGGGCTGCTCGCACCACACTGTTGCCAAACACGTGACCGCCCGGGACGCAGGCCGGCCGATCGGGGAACCGACGGCACGGGGCCGGGTCACCGACCCGTTCCTGCCCAAGATCGAAGAATGGGTGGAAGCCTCCAAGGGCCGGATCCGCGCTGACAAGGCCCACGAGAAGCTCCTCGCTCTGGGCTATGCGGGTTCGGAGCGCTCCACCCGCCGGGCGATTGCGCAGGTCAAGGACGCGTGGCGGCTGGGCCACACCCGCGTCCATCGGCCGTGGATCACTGAACCTGGGATGTGGTTGCAGTACGACTTCGGCGACGGGCCACGGATCGGCGGGGTGAAGACGATCCTGTTCGTGGCGTGGCTGGCGTTCTCACGCTTCCGCATCGTGATCCCGCTCAAGGACAGGACGGCGCCGAGCGTGTTCGCGGCCCTGGACCGGTGCTTCCGGATCCTCGGCGGAGCACCGACCTATGTCCTCACGGACAACGAGAAGACCGTGACCACCTCCCACGTTGCCGGGGTCCCGGTGCGGAACCAGCAGAC
Source organism: Arthrobacter sp. D5-1 (assembly GCF_017357425.1). NCBI lineage: Bacteria > Bacillati > Actinomycetota > Actinomycetes > Micrococcales > Micrococcaceae > Arthrobacter > Arthrobacter sp. D5-1. Next base: position 152,792 of record NZ_CP014571.1, read on the forward strand.
CCTGGACTTCGCCCGGCACTACGGGGTGACCGTGCTGACCTGCCAGCCCGCGGACCCGGCCACCAAAGGCGGGGTGGAAGCGTCCGTGAAGCTCGCCAAGGCCGACCTCGTGCCCAAAGACACCAACCTCCGCGACGAATACGCCACCTTCGCCGAGCTCGAGGCCGCCTGCACGGCGTTCATGGACGAGGTCAATCACCGTGAGCACCGGACGACGCGGCGCAAACCCGCAGCCATGCTCGCCGAGGAAGCCCCGCGGCTGCACCGTATCCCGGACACCGCCCACACGGTCGCCTTCGGACTCGCCCGCATGGTTCCGGAGAACACCCCAATGGTCACCTTCGAAAACGCCCAGTACTCCGTCCCGGCCCACCTGCTCGGAGCCCGGGTGTTCGTCCGCACCCACGGGACCGGGCCCGGCGAGCAGGTCATCATCGTCCACCACGGCACTGCAGGGCCCGTCGAAGTCGCCCGCCATGATCGGGCCCGGCCCGGCAGTCCCGCCATCAACGACGAACACTTCCCGGGAACCCGGACCAGGGTCCCCGGCGATTACGAGGTCAGGGCCCGCAGCGCGGACGAGGCAGCGTTCCTGGCCATCGGCGAAGGCGCCAGGACCTGGCTGATGGAGGCCGCCGCGGCCGGGACCGCACGGATCAACGTGAAAATGGCAGAAGCCGTCACGCTGGCCAAAATCGCCGGCACCGACCAGGTCGACCGGGCCCTGGGCGACGCCGCACTACATGGCCGGTTCGCGCACCAGGACCTCGCCTCGATCCTGAACGCCAACATCCGCCGCACGACCACCCACGCGGCCAACGAAGCCACCTCCCTGACTCAGGGAACCGGCGCGTGGGCCGCGATCGGCAACCCGACCCTGAACACCACAACCAACACCACGACCAAAATCACGCCGGAGGAGGCCCGATGAGCCCCGTCACCACAGCCAACACCGCCGCTCCGCCGTTGCCGGCGGACCTGGAAGCCCTTATGCGGTCCCTGAAAATGCCCCACGCCCGTGCACTGGCACCGGACCTGATCGCGACCGCCCGCGCCCAGCGGTGGGAACCAACCGAGGTCATCAAAGCACTCTTCACCGAGGAAGCCGCCGGTCGGGCCCGGTCCATGCTCGCTTCCCGCCGCAAAGCAGCAGGCTTCCCGACCGGGAAGACCTTCGAGGCGTGGGACCCTGCAGCGTCCTCCATCCCTGCCCCGACCCAGCAGGCCCTCCGGACCCTGGAATGGATCACCCGCAGGGAAAACCTCGTCGTCTGCGGGCCCTCCGGGACCGGGAAGACGTTCTTCCTCGAAGCCCTCGGCCAGCAGGCCGTTGAAGCCGGAATGCGGGTCGCCTGGTTCAGGCTCGAAGACCTCGGCGTCCTGATCCGCGCCCACCGAACCGACGACAGCGTCACCCGGGCCGTGGCCAGGATTCTCCGCGCGGAGCTCGTGGTCATTGACGATATTGGCCTGTTGCCGGTGGCCACGGACGCCGCCGAAGGTCTCTACCGGGTCGTGGACGCAGCCTACGAAAAACGGTCCATCGCGATCAGCTCCAACCTCCACCCCGCCGGATTCGACGAGCTCATGCCCAAAACCCTCGCAACCGCCACCGTTGACCGGCTGCTGCACCACGCCCACGTCTGTCAGACCAGCGGCGATTCCGTCCGCCTCACCCAGGCCCTCGCCGGGAAAGGAGTAACCCGACTGAACTGATCAACCCCACGATGGCCAATCCCGCCGAACCAATCAGTGGGCAGATCTGTTGGCCATCACCGGGCAGTTTTACTGGCCACCAGCGGGCACTTTTAGTGGCCGTCCATGGGCAGAAACAACTGGCCATTGACAGGTGAGAGCTGCCGCAATTTTGGCGTTTCCTCGCCGCTGCTTCAGGGCGCTCCTGTCATTGCGGGGGTTGCATGAGTCGAAACTCATTTCCATCCAACTCTCATTGTCACGGGTTCTCTACCGGAGGAGACTGAGGCGACGGCATCCCATCTCGGACCGCCTGCGAGGCCACCCGGCTGCGGGGCCTCACAGTAGCTTGTAGTGGCCTGGTGGATCAATGAGTTCCATGACACCCATCGAAAAGGCCGCTCAGCGGTCACGCTATCTCTTGCCCTTGCTGACTATCGCACTGATTGGATGTCTCGGCGGGTGCGAGTATGAGTCCGACGACGCATCCCTGCCGTCTGCCAGTTCTCCGATGACGGAGGCTCGCACGGTCCCGCCGCTGCCTGAGAGTCGCGACCCTCGCACGGTCCCGCCGCTGCCGAAGAGTGGCGATATCGACGCCGGCACATATCTAGTCCCCGTCGACGGCTACAAGGAGCCTTTCGAGATCACCGTTCCAGGCGGCTGGTCTGCTCTCGACGGCAATAGCCTGGGCAAGGATGACCCGGATCACCCGGCTGAATGGGCCGTCCACCTGACCCTTGGGTCCGCGTTCTATGTGTCGATGGACGCATGCAACTGGAGGGGTGCCCTTGCCGATGTCGGTCCTGCGGACTGGGCCTTCACTAGGGCTATGGCGGCGCAGTCATCAACGGCAAGCACTCCTCCTGTCAAGATCATGGTGGGCGATTACCCCGGCTTCGAGTTCGACCACTCCGTCGAGGGCGACGTGGACATCCCGGCCTGCGACAGCGGCAAGTTCTGCATCCACTCAGAAATGATGTACCACTGCACACACTGGTACTCGACTCAGAATGAACACGAGACCTACCGGGTGGTCGACGTGGAGGGCCGACGGGCTGTCGTTGCGGTGGGCTATATCGACGAATCGATCAATCCGGAGCTGATAAGAGAGGCGCGCGCCGTTTTCGACTCGATCGTGTTCAGGTCCTTCAAATGACCAGCTGATCCGATAGGCGATCCCGCCCGCGGTCTCCGACTCCTTCTCTGAACCCACCGGGGTGTCTCATAGGCTCTGTGTCTCGAAACGCTGGGGTTTCGAGGCGAGTTCGAGCGGGCGCCGGAGGAGGTTGCCTGCTGGCCCCGCACTAGCCCTGGGTGAGTGATTCGAGGCGACACGGAGCGGCGCAAGAAAACCGCCATTTATCGCCAACATTCACATTCTCGCGACTCCTGACTGATGGGGGAGTGTCCCGCTAATGGTGTCCCACTTCTAAGCGGCTTAGGGGCGCTGCCGCGCCGAACGCGGACGCTGTACGCGTCCAGATGGTGCTGGTGGGTTAGAGGTTGGTGCCGCCGGTGGCGTCGATCTTCTGCCCGGTGATCCAGCGCGCTTCGTCGGAAGCAAGGAAAGCTACGACGCTTGCGATATCGTCGGGCTGGCCCACTCGACCCAGGGCGCTGCTGGCAGCTACCCCGGCCTGGGCTTCGTCGTTTCCGCGGAGCCAACCAGCGTTGATGTCGGTGTCCACGACACCCGGAGCGACCGAATTCACCGTGATTTCCCTGGGCCCGAGGTGTTTGGCGAGAGTCAGGGTAAAGGCCTCAATCGCGCCCTTGGTGAGGGCGTAGCCAATGATTTCCGGGAACGCTATGCGGGTCACGCCGGAGGAGATGTTGACGATGCGGCCCCCGTCAGCGATCCGGGTCAGCCCTTCCTTGACGATGAAGTAGGGTGCGTTGACGTTAACGGCCTGCTGGGTTAGGAAATCTTCCCGGCTGAAGTCTTCAATGGCCCCGCGCAGGGTGACCCCGGCATTGTTCACGAGGACGTGGATCGGCTGGTTCAAGGCGCCGGCTTCTGCAGCGGCTTTGTCGTAGGCGGCCCAAAAATCCTGTGCTGCGGTGTCGGCTCCAAGGTCTGCCTGGAAAGGGAAAGCCTTTCCTCCCGCAGCTTCGATGGAGGCCACCACCTCGGCGGCCGCCTTCCCGTCGTGTCCGTAGTGGACAGCAACAGTCAGGCCTGCGGTGGCAAGGCGGGAGGAGATTGCCGCACCGATCCCTCGGCTGGCTCCGGTCACAACGGCGATGTGGTCTTTGTGTGTTTCGCTCATGAATGAGATACTTACATACGTTTAGCGATCACTACAAGAAAGATTTCGAAAACTTATTGTGGCGCTGACCACAGCATGAAAAACCACTCTCGTGGAGGCAGCCGGAATAGATGCCGGCTGCTGGGGGCTCTTCTTGAGAGGAACGACGAGAGGACGACGATGTCAGGAAAAGCAGGCCAAGGCCGGAAATTCAATATCGACGACGCCCTGGAAGCAGCCACTTTGGTCTTCTGGGACAGCGGATACGAGGGCACCTCCTTGGCGGAGCTCACAAAAGCCATGGGCATCAACCCACCCAGCCTGTATAAGGCCTTCGGCTCCAAGGAAGACCTCTTCTTCTCCGTCGTGGACCACTACAACGCAACCCACGGAAGCTTCATGTCCACCGCGTTCGCAGAAGAAGAGAGCGGCCTGAAACTCATGCGTCGGCTGCTGATAGAAGCCGCCGACCACTACCCGTCAAGGACATTCCCGGGAGGCTGTCTGGTGATCAGCTCCGCCGTCGCGGTCACCTCCGCGAACCGCCACGTCGCAGAACGATTGTCCAAAATGCGCAACGACAACATCCTGGCCATGGCAGAAGCACTGACCCGGGACCGCGAAGCAGGCCGGATCTCCAAATCCACCGACACCCATGCAATGGCAGCCTTCGTCGGCGCGACACTACAAGGAATGAGCCAGCAAGCCCGCGACGGCGCAAGCAATGAGGACCTCCTCCGCATCGCCCACTACGCCATCACCGCCATCGGGGCCTAACAAGCGACACGGCCAGACGCCACGCGGCCAGTCCAGACCGCCGGGGTGCAGCAAGGGCGTGAAGCCAGCCCGCCACCACTCTGAAGAACTCCGGCAACCCGTGAGCGTGTCGGCTTCCTCAGGATCGTCCCAGCCACGGTTCCACTTCCAAGGAAGTGGAACGCCTGATCAGACGGTTGGAAGTGGGTGGACTGCGCCTGCCTCAATAGCCTAAGCGCCGCACCGGCATCTGCGGTTGCTGCTCAGGAGGCGGCCGACTTGCTCAGTGGGTTGTCCGGCGAGGGTTCTCGAGGGCCTGAAGGAACACTGAACAAGGGCATGAGCCACTGAATCAACGGTCCGATCAGAAACGCTTCGGCCACGGTACCGATCCCGAGGGTCCCGCCCAGCAACCAGCCGGCTGCGGCAACTGTTACCTCGATCAATGTGCGGCAAGTGCGGATTGACCAGCCGGTCCGCTGCGCCAGGCCGGTCATCAGCCCGTCCCGTGCACCTGGGCCGAAGGAGGCCCCAAGGTAGCAGGCGCTGCCGACGGCCAGGAGCACCAGCCCCCCGGCAAGATAGACGACTTGCCAGAGTAGTCCGTTGGCTTGAGGAATCAAAGGTATCGACAAGTCGACGAAGGCGCCGATCAACACGGCGTTCGCCAGAGTGCCCCAACCCGGGCGCATCCTCAGGGGGATCCATAGGAGGAGCACGAGAAAGCTGACCGCGATGATGACCATTCCGGTGCTGATTCCCGTCAGCCGGCCCAGACCTTGATGAAAGATGTCCCAAGGGGAGATTCCAAGTCCAGCTTTGATGAGGACGGCGATGGAAAAGCCGAAGAGTGACAGGCCTGCGAGTAATTGAATGATTCTGCGTACCAACATCACACCAGCCTCCCCCAAACTGGCTCTGAAATATGTAGCCAGTTTGGACCTCTGGCTACCTCCAGATTCACGCCCCTGTGGATCTCATAAGGCACCCGTATGCCTGTCAGCGGTTGAAACCTCGGGAGCCGTGTTCGCGTGGGACATCCCCTTGATCAGGCCCACCAGGGCGTTGCCATGCGTCAGTTGAGGATGGTGCCCGGCGCCCGTCACCGTGATCAGCTCAACATTTGGAAGTGACTCGAGCTGCTCAACTGCTCCTGGGGTGATGGGGTCCTCGCTTCCCACGATGATGCGGACCGGGCCGCTGAAACGCCCCAGCGCTTCCCGTAGTTCAGCACGCCATTGCTTGGAGCCCGCCAGGGCGAGATGCTTGGCCACCCTCTTGGCGCTGCTTCGCTTGAGGTCACTGAGGCTGGACGTGAGAGCAGCGGCGCTGGCTTCTGATCCGGTCAGCTGGCGTGACAGCCGTGCGGCGTCAATGTGTCGCAAGTAGGTGGATGCCAGCGGCCATAGTTTGGCCGAAATACCCATCGGGGCTTGAAGGAAGAACGGTGCGATCACCGTGAGGGACTTGACCTGTGCCGGGAGCTGGTCAGCCGCCAATACTGCCGCGGCCGCACCAATGGAGTGGCCGATGAGGTCAACGGGTTCGCCGTCCAGTAGAGCTGGCAGCCACTGTTCCCAGTCCTGAACGCCTGTTCCACTGCTGAGGCCGAGTCCGGGCAGGTCGACGACACGCGCGCCGATGCCCGACGCCACGTCGGCCCACGTGTCTGCATTGACCGGCAAGCCGGGAAGGACAACACGGCTGGATCCGGGTACGCCGAGCTCGAATGTGCGCAGACCGCCGACGTCGACGAATCGACGACCGTCAGACATGTTGGCGCCAAACCGATGAGCGGCCAGATGGTCGGCCCACCGCTCCACGGACACCAGAACATCCGGCATCTGAATCCCGTGTTTGTGGGCGAACTCGACGGCGGACTCTGTCGGATAGCGGTCGGCGGACATGAAGGTGAGCGTCTCGGGATCCGCTTTGGTGATCCGCTGCGGGAGCCGCTTGATGATCCCGATCGGCATCCTTAGCCGTGGGACGTTGACGCCGAGGTGCCGGCCGACATGGGTCAGGAGGTCTGCCAGCGGCGGGGTGGCGTCGTCGAGAATCCAATACGCCTTGCCTGCAGCAGCAGGATCGACCGCTGCTGCCGTCATGAAGGCTGCCAGATAGTCGACCGTGACCACCGGGAGGAACGTCGAGCCGTTTCCGGGCAGTGCGGCTACGGTGCCTTGCCAAATCTGCTCGATGGTCGTGGCCAGCCCGATAAGCTGGTCGGACTCCCCGGTCACGCTGTCGCCGATCAGGCTGGAGGGATTGACGATGGTCCAAGGCACCCCACCCTCCAGGGCCCGGGCCTGGAAGATGGCGTCGGATTCCACCTTGGAGGCTTCGTAGGCGCCAAGTTCCTTGTAGACCGCTGCGCGGTGGTCCTCTGACCATGGAACGGTTTTAGGGTCCTGTCCGCCGACGCGGTAGCCCGACACGTGGACGACGCGCTGCAGGTTGGGGAGGTCCCCGGCGAAGTCGATCAGCTTCTCGACGATGCCGACGTTCGCACTGCGTGCCTCTTGGGCGGTCATTCCGAATCGGTAGGACCCGGCGCAGTTGTGGATCTCGGTGATGGACGGGAATGCCGAGGGCCCGCCCGGGATGATCTCGGGAGCATCGAAGTCGACAATGGTCGTTCTGATGCTCCGTGTCAGACCATGCTCCTTGGCCCATCGCTCGACACCCGCTCCGGACTCGGCGGTCCGAACTGCCGCTGTGACGTTCGCGCCAGCTTTGGCGAGGGACAGGACGAGGTGTCGGCCGACCATTCCTGATGCCCCGAAGACCAGGGCGTGACGGGGGTTTTCGTGAGGCGTCATCGTGTCCCGCCAACGGTCTTGCAGCGCTGGTTGATGAGTTCCGCCACGACGTCAGCGGCCGATAACAGGGGTTGGGTGCTTTGCATGGCGCGGGAGACGATCACCGCCCCCTCAATCGTCGATACAACAACAGTTGCCAGAGACCGGGCTTCCTTGGCGTCAACGCCGCTGGCCTCGAGGAGCGCGGACGTCGGGGCGATCCACGCCTCGAAGGCAGCGGCACACGCCTGTCTCAGCCGCTCACTCTCTGCGCCCATCTCCAGGGTGACCACGGAAACCGGGCAACCCAGTCGGAAGTTGCTCTCGCTGACGATGGTGGCCAGAGCCTCGATCGCGGCCCGGGCAGCCTCAGCCGCGCTGCCGGCGGAAGTTGCTGCCTCCGCAATGAGCGTTTCGAACTGTTTCGCGGCGAGCTCGACCGCTGCGATGCCCAGGCCCTCCTTCCCGTCGGGGAAGTGGAAATAGATGGACCCCTTGGGAGCTGCGGCGTGTTCGATCACAGCATTCAGCCCCGTGCCGCTGTAACCGCTGGTCTGGATGAGCTGGAGCATTGACTCTGCCAGCCGTGCTTTTGTCATGTTTCCTTTTGAGGCCATGAAGAAATAATAGACTGGTCTACATATTTTGCAAACACTCAAGAAGCCAGTCTTCGTGAAACGCCAAGTGCCGCCGTCGTACTTCTTGTAAAAGTACGACGGCGGCACTTGCCGTATGGGGGTCGGTGACCGCTAAGCGGTCTGCCCGGCGTGCTGGCCCTCGGAGATCTCCTCGACCACCTTGGCGTTGAACGCGGGGAGGTCGTCCGGGGTGCGGCTGGTGACCAAGCCCTGGTCCACCACCACTTCCTCGTCGGTCCAGTTGGCGCCGGCATTCTTCAAATCCGTCTGGAGTGTGTGATACGAGGTGACGTTGCGGCCCTTGATCACGCCGGCGTCGATGAGAATCCACGGGCCGTGGCAGATGGATGCCACCGGCTTGTGCTGCTCAAAGAAGGCTCGAGTGAAGTTCTGCGCATCTTTGTCGACGCGGAGATGATCGGCGTTCACGACGCCGCCCGGAAGAACCAGTGCGTCAAATTCGGAGGCATCCGCGTCGGCGACTGCGAGGTCGACGTCGAACGTGTCACCCTTTTCCACGCCGTTAAAGCCCTGGAGCTTTCCCTTGGAGGGAGCTACGAGGGTGGACTCGCCGCCGGCATCCTTGACCGCCTGCCATGGGCTGGTGAGTTCCACCTGCTCCACGCCGTCCGTCAAGAGGAATGCGACCTTCTTGCCTGCGATGTTGTGTTCTGACATTGTTCCTCCTCCATTGCGCGGCGGGGTGCTTTTTAAGCGCGGGCCGCCACTGTGAGAGTTGTTTGTCTGACCTGCTCAAGCCTAGGGAATCCAGCTTTACTAAGCAAGCTGACTAATTTGCCGTCGCATCCGCTACTTGCTTACGTATCGAATATCGATAGAATCAGGTTGTTGTTCGATAAAGGAGTGTCCATGGGAAAGCTGACGATCCTCGCCCTGCGCATAGTGATCGCGATGGTATTGGCGGGTTCGCTGTTCGTGCAGGTACGGATGGTGCCCCTGCTTTCCAACGACCTAGTGGAGGCGGGTGCGCCTGATGGGCCGCGGATTGCGTTGCTGGTCATCGTGGTCCTGGGAATTCTGTGTGTCCAGGTGGTTGCGGTCTGTGTGTGGCGGCTGCTGACGATGGTGCGGCGTGGGACGGTCTTTTCGCACGGAGCGTTCCGTTTTGTGGACGTGATTTTTGGTGCCATCGCTGCCGCAGCAGTGCTGATGTTTGGCATCGCAGTGATCCTGGCGCCCGGCGATATCGCACCGGGAGTCGTCATGCTGATCTGTGGCGCAGCGTTGATGATCGGGGGAGTGGCGCTGTTGGTGCTGGTGCTGCGGACCCTCCTTGCGCAGGCCGTGGCCCGGGACGTTGAGGCGGCCGGGTTGCGGGCCGAGCTCGACGAGGTGATTTGATGCCGATCATCGTGGACATCGATGTCATGCTGGCCAAGCGCAAAATGCCCGTCGGGGTGCTCGCCGAGAAGGTAGGCATCACCCCGGCGAACTTGGCCGTACTCAAGAACGGTCGTGCCAAAGCCGTGCGTTTTACTACGCTCGAAGCGCTGTGTGAGGTGCTGGAGTGCCAGCCGGGGGACCTGCTGCGGTGGGAGTCTGATGATCGCTCGCATACCGCAACCCCATCTGCCGGCGGGCCTCATCCAGCAGTTCCATCGACCCAACCGACTCCGCTGGAGTCATGAACGGGCTCTCGGTCAGCCCGGATTGCAGGCAACGCGTCACCTCACGCAGCTCGTAACTGAATCCGTGTCCGAGCACCTCGAATTTCTCCGTCCGCGGCGTGCCGATGCGTGACTGAATAGTGAGTTCGGCCGGATTGAAAAGCGGAGCAGAGGACCGCAACCAACCTTCCGTGCCTCCCACTGTTATTACACTGGGGCATTCCGCGCCGATGGAGGTGATCAGCTGCGCCTGCGCGCCGCTCTGGTAGTTCAAGGTGAGGGAGTTCTGCAGGTCCACCCCCTCAGGAGTCAGGACTCCGGTGGCGACCATGTTTCGGGGCTCACCGAAAACTCCCAGCGCCCACGTCAGTGGATACACGGCGAGGTCCAGCAACGCTCCACCGCCTGCGGCCGGGTCCCAGATCCGCGCTGTGGGATCGAAGGCGGGCACGAAACCGAGGTCAGCCTGGAGCCAGCGCGGCTCCCCGATCTCCCCCGACTGCAAAATTTCGACCGCGCGGCAGAAACTGGGCAGGAACCGGGTCCACACTGCCTCCATCAGGAATAGTCCACGATCCCGGGCGAGATCCGCCAACTCCTGTGCCTGTACGGCGTTCATGGCGATGGGCTTTTCGCACAGGACATGCTTCCCCGCCGTCAGCGCGGCCAACGCGACAGCATGATGCTGCGCATGAGGTGTGGCGATGTAGACGACGTCGACGGCGGGATCGGCCAGCAGCCGTTCATAGCCCGGCGTATCTCCGACATCCGAATAAGACGCTGCAAAGCCGAACTTCCCGGCAAAGCTGTGGGCCGACGCCTCCGAGCGCGAACTGACCGCCTGGAGAACGGCGTCCTCCAAGAGCGCGAGGTCTTGCACCACGCGTAAGGCGATGGAGCCCGTGGCCACAACTCCCCAGCGGATGGGACGGCCTGTCGCGACGGAAGGCGCGACGGTGCTGACGGGAGCAGGAAGCATGGAAGAGCCTTTCAAGGCAAGGGCTAAAAGCTAGACGGAATCGCGGATCACGATCGACGTTGGCATCCTGTTGACGCGTTCCGCCGGCTTGCCCTCGATCAGGTGAACCAGGGTCTCGGCCATTTTCTTGCCGAGTTCAACAATCGGGTGATGCACGGTGGTGAGGGCGGGGGTGACGGAGGTGGCAAAGGAATCGTCATCAAAACCCACGACGGCGATGTCCTCCGGGATGCGAAGACCCCGGCCTTGGATGGCGGTGTAGGCGCCGGCAGCCATCTGGTCGTTCGCTGCAAAAACGGCGTCAACAGGCACGCCGCGGTCCAACAATCGATGCATGGCTTTGGCGCCCGAGGCCAACGTGAAGTCGCCCTCCTCCACCAAACTTTCGCCAAGACCGGCTTCCCGCACGGCGGTCCTCCACCCCGCCAGGCGATCCAGGCCCGGGGGCATATCTTGCGGACCGGCAATAGTTGCAACGTTCTTTCGGCCGCTCTGGGTCAGTAGACGCGTGACCTCGTAGGCCGCTTGTTCGTTGGCAACATCCACGTAATAGCTTTCCTTGCCACCTACCAAGGGGCGTCCTGCGAACACCATGGGAAGGGACCCCGAGAGGTGCGTCCAGGAGTTGTCGCCGCTGTGGTGCGACACCACCAGGACGCCGTCCACGTTGCCTCCGAGCAAGAAGCTGCGGGTTTTCTCCGGCTTCGACTCAGAGGAGATCACCATGTTCAGGGTGTACTCCGTGTCGGTGAGATACAAGGCGATGCCCTGCACCACCGAGGCGAAGAACGGATCCGCGAAGACCTTGGATGTCGACTCCGGAACGATGAGCGTGACCGCGTTTGCCCTCCGTTTGGCCAAGGAACGGGCAGCACGGTTGGGCGTGTAGTCGAGTGCGAGGATGGCTTTCCTCACGGACTGCGCCATTTCCGGGTCCACACTGGGGCTGTCGTTGACCACGCGGGACACGGTGGCCCGCGACACCCCGGCCAAGGCAGCCACCATTTCAAGGGTGGGTACCGGCCGGGGGCCGCTGGTGTCCTGCGTCATGGTCATCTCCGGAACGTAAGAAAAAGTATGCCTCTGAAGGCTACTTTAGGCGTTCACTGTGGCCGTGGCAGAAGCCTTGGCTGAGGCGATGACCCGGGAATAAGCCAGTCCGCTGTCCTTCACCGTGCGCTCAAAGGTGTCGTAATCCACGCGAACCACCCCGAAGCGTTTGCCGTAACCCCAGGACCACTCAAAGTTGTCCAGGAGTGACCACACAAAGTAGCCGCGCACATCGGCGCCCTGGTCCAGTGCCTCGCCCACGGCCGTGATGTGATCCAGCACGAACTGGGTCCGCTCGGCATCATGGACCGCCCCGTCAGGACTGACGACGTCGTCGTAAGCGGCACCGTTTTCGGTGATGTACAGCGGTGGCAGCGTGGGGTATTCCTCGCCAAGACGCACCAGGAGCTTCCGAAGCCCGTCCGGGTTGACCTCCCAGTTCATGGCAGTGCGCGGCAGGCCGCGGCTGGGGAATGCGATGTCCTCCGAACCGATCCAGCACGACGACGTCGGGCGGGTTGCGCCGCCCGAGTGGCCGTCGCCGTGTTCATCAGTGGGGTGACCACTGATGAGGTCATCGTGGTAGTGGTTGACGCCCAGGAAATCGATGGGAGCGCCGATGATCTCCAGGTCGCCGGGCTTGATGACGTCCCGGATGCCGAACTGCTCAAGGTCGTTGAGCGTGTCCTCCGGGTAAACGCCACGGAGGATCGGATCAAGGAAGATCCTGTTCTGCAGCGAATCGAACCGGCGCGCGGCGTCGAGGTCTACGGGATCGGAAGGATCCCGCGGGATGGAGTTGCTGAGGTTGAGCGTGATCCCCAACTGCTGGGCGCCGCGGCTCCGCAGCTCGTTGACCGCCAGGCCGTGGGCGAGGTGCTGGTGGTGGATCGCTGCGACGGCTGCTTCCGGCTCTTGACGGCCGGGAGCGTGAACGCCGGCCGCATAGCCCAGGAGTGAGGAGCAGAACGGTTCGTTGAACGTAGTCCAGTGCTGAACACGGTCACCCAGTGCTGAATAGACATCGTTCGCGTAGTCGACGAAGCGGTAGGCGGTGTCGCGGTTGGCCCAGCCGCCCTTCTCCTCCAGCGCCTGCGGGAGGTCCCAGTGGTAAAGGGTCAACCAAGGGAGGATGCCGGCGTCGAGCAGCTCATCCACCAAGCGGGAGTAGAAGTCCAGGCCGACGGCGTTCGCAGTACGGCCGCCAGGCCGGACACGGGACCAGCTGGTGGAGAACCGGTAGGAATCCAGGCCCAGCTCCTTCATGATCCTGACGTCCTGGGGCATGCGGTGGTAGTGCTGCACCGCGTCCTTCAGCGTCTCGCCGTTGGCAATGGCACCCGGAATACGGGCGAAAGCATCCCACACGGAATCTTCCTTGCCGCCCTCGTGGCTGGCGCCTTCCACCTGGGCTGCGGCGGTGGCCGAGCCCCAGAGGAAGCCCTTGGGCCACTCCCTGTTAAAGGGGGTGACCGCTGGGTGGTTTGTTGCTTCGAATGGCATTAGCCCTTCACTGCTCCTTGCATGATTCCGGAAATAAGTTGACGGCCCGCCAGGACGAAGAGTGCCAGCAGCGGAAGTGTTGCCATGACGGCGCCGGCCAGGACGATCGAATAGTCCACGTAACGGGCCGACTGCAGTTGGCTGAGCGCCGTCTGCAAGGTGGGGTTGCCGGCGTCGAGCACCAGCAGGGGCCAGAGGAAATCAGTCCATGCCGTCATGAACGTGAAGAGGCCCAGGATTGCCATGGCCGGACGCGCGGCCGGCAGTGCAACATGCCAAAAGGTGGAGATCATGGACGCGCCATCCATACGTGCCGACTCGATGAGCTCGTCCGGGATCACGTCCACCAAGTACTGCCGCATGAAGAAGACACCGAACGCTGTCACCAGGGTAGGGATCACGACGGCGCCGATCTCACCTGTCCAGCCCAGCGTGCGCATCAGCATGAACAGCGGGATGATGCCGAGCTGCGTAGGGATGGCCATGGTGGCGATCACCGCAACCATCAGCCAGTTGCGGCCGCGGAAGCGCAGCTTGGCGAACGCGTATCCGGCCAGGGTGGAGAAGCCCACCACCGAGACGGTGATGATGCCCGAGATCAGGACGCTGTTGCCGAGCGCCAGCCAGAATGGGACGGTGTCGAAGACCTCCCCAACGTTGGTCCAGAAGTTGCCACCAGGGAACAGCGGCGGCCAGGTCTCCCCGAGGGCTTCGTTGGAGCGGCTGCCGATGATCACGGACCACCACAGCGGGTAGGCGGAGGCCAGGAAGAACGCCAGCAGCAACCCATAGGTGAGGAAGCCGGGCCGTCGGCCGTTGCCAAAGAGTGCTTTTCGGGTGGTCATGGATCGGGAGGTCTGCTGCGGAGCCGGGGGTTGTGGCCGGTTTTGCGTGAGGGTCATTTCCCGCTCCTCGGGGTTGAGTCTGGTGCCGTTACCGCCTGGGCGGTGAGGCCGGCGTCGTCCGCTTTTGTATTCGCAGCGGAGGAACGCTTCCGACGGCGGCGACTGGCTGCTCCGCGATCATCGCCATTGGTGGCGATACGGCGTGAGATCAGCCAGTTCACGATGCCGAAAAGCAGGATGATCAGAAACAGGAGCCAGGCGATGGTGGAAGCCTTGCCGAAGTTCTGCCGCTGGAAAGCCATCTCCCACAGGTACAGCACGGTGGTCTGGAACTGGCGTGCCGTTCCGCCGGCTGCTACGGGATCGAAGAGCCTTGGCTCGGTAAAGATCTGCAGCCCGCCGATGGTGGCCGTGACAATAACGAACACCATGGTGGGCCGGATGCTCGGCAGCGTGATGCTGAAGAAGCGGCGGACGGAGCCGGCGCCGTCGATTGCTGCGGATTCGTAGATATCGCGCGGTACTGACTGCATGGCGGCCAGGAGGATGAGCGCGTTGTAGCCGGTCCAGCGCCAGTTCACCATGGTGGCGATGGCGATGTGGCTGGGAAGGGTGTCGTTCTTCCACATGATGGGATCGATGCCGAAGCTGGACAGGATGTTGTTGATGAGGCCGTACTGCTCGCCGAACATGTTGGTGAAGATCATGGCGACCGCCACGGGAGTCACAACGTAGGGGAGCAGGATGCTCATGCGCCAGAAGGTCTTGGCGCGCAGATTCTGGTCCAGCACCGCGGCGATGATGGTGGCCATGATCAGCTGGGGGATGGTGGAAATCAGGAAGATGCTGACAGTGTTGAACAGGGAATTCCAGAAGAACCTGTCTTGAAGAACCTCAGCGAAGTTCTGGAATCCCACGAACTCGCCCTGGCCTTTGAGTAGGTGCCAGTCGAAGAGGGAGACGAAGAAGGTGTAGCCCAGGGGAAAGAGGCCTACCAGGGCAAACAGGATGAAAAACGGGGCGATGTAGAGGTACGGGGACGCCTTCATGTCGAGGACGTTGAGGCGCTGCCGGAACGACGGTTTCGGTTTGGTGGCAGCCGTTCTACCGGCGGCCGGGCGGTTCAAGGTGGTGGTCATGGTCGGGTCTCAGACTCTGTGAGGGGGCCTCCGGTTTCCCGGAGGCCCCACGGCCGGGTGCTGCTAGTTGTTGACCACGAGGTCGTTGAGGAGCTTGACGGCTTCATTCCAGGCTTGATCGGCGTTGCCCTTGCCCGAATCGAGCATCTTGAGGGCGGGTCCGAAGACGTTTTCCTGGATCACAGAGTCATCCGGACCCTTGAACTGGGCGATGACACCTTCTGCGCGGGACTCAAAGATGGCGCCGTAGGGAGCGTTGTTGAACAGTTCGTTCGGCTTTGCTGCTTCCACGATCTTCGCCTGTGCTTCGAGGGTGCTCGGGAAGTTGTTCGCTGCAGCGGACTGCTTGATCTGCTGTTCAGGTGCGGTCAGCCATGCTGCCAGCTTGGCTGCTTCGGCGGGGTGCTTGGAGCTCTTGGGGACCGAGAGGAAAGCGCCGCCCCAGTTGGAAGCACCGCCGGGGAAGACGTCGGCTACGTCCCAGCCGCTGGCTGCCCCTCCGCCTGCTGACTCGAGCTGGCCCTTGATGGTGCCGAGCATCCATGCCGGGCAAACGTGCGTGGCGAAGGAGCCGTCCACGAATGCCTTGCCGTTACCCCAGTCGAACTGGGTCTGGTTGGAGGACAGGCCATCGGCAGTGCCGGCAGCGAGCATGTCGAACTTCGCCCGCATTTCCTTGTTGCCCTCGACGTTCAGCTTGCCGTCCTTGGTGTAGTAACCCTCGTCCATCTGGTTGACCATGGAGTTCCAGACGAAGCCGGACTGGTCATACCAGGCTTTGCCTGTGGCCTCTTTGTACTGGCGGCCGAGCTTGAAGTACGTTTCCCAGCTTGCGTCCTTGCCGCCGAACAATTCCGCGACCTTCTCACGGTCGCTCGGCAGGCCTGCTGCCTCGAAGAGCTTGCCGTTGAAGCACAGGGCCTGCGGTCCGATGTCAGTGCCATAACCGATCACACGACCATTGGGGTCTGTGCCCTGCTTGAACTTCCAGTCCACCCAGTTGCCCTTGATGTCCTCGGCGCCGTGCTCCTTGAGGTCCACAAACTGGTCCGAAACCTCCATAATGGAGCCGAGCCAGCCCTCCTCGATGGCCGTGACGTCGCTGAGTCCGGAGCCGGCGGCCAGCTTAGTGAACGCATCGGTCCGGGCGTTGGAACCGCGATCGATGTTGGTGGCCTCGATGGTGACTCCGGGGTTCTGCTTCTCATATTCGGCGTACAGGTCGTCGTATCCGAAAGTGCCGAAGGTGGTCACGGTCAGCGTGACGGGATTGTCTGCGCTCGCCGCTTTGTCGCCTCCGCCGCTGCAGCCGGCCGCCACGAGGGCAAGAGAGGCTACGCCCGCCAGGGCAGTGAATTTCCTTAGTCGCGAAAACTCCACGATCACTCCTTTGTGTGTTCGAGCGACCGTACGCCTATGGCGAGAGAGCGCTCTCTGGGATGTGGGACCAATGTATGTGCTGCAAGTCACGTACGTCAAGAGAGCGCTCTCTGGAGTTGGTTCTGTGTCTTCGTGCGTCGGTGCCGCCGAGGGGTGAGCTCTCATGCTGCCGAGGGGTTAGCTCTCGGGGGTATGGAGGGTTCTTATTACCGAAAGCTCACCCCTCGGTGGGTACTTCCCGCCAACAATCCCGAAGGGTCTGATTGGTGCGAGCAAAGGTAATGGTGCTGCCAGGCTCGAGCTCTGACGGTGTTAGCGTTCAAGGGTGCATTCTGTTGACTATGGGGCGGGAACCCCAATCCTGATCATCCACGGATTCTGCGTTGATCACCGCCTTTTGTTGGGGCTCGACCCCGTGTTCGATGCTCACGGTCAGTGGCGGCGGGTCTATGTGGACTTGCCGGGCATGGGCCAATCCGCGGCAGGACCCGAGATCGATAGCGCGGATGCCGTGGCCGACGCGGTTGTCTCCTTTGCCCGGAAGACCTTCGGTGCCGAAAGGTTCGCTGTCCTCGGAAACTCCTTCGGTGGCATGATCGCCCGTCACCTGGTGGCCGAATTCGGGGAACAGGTACTGGGCCTGGCGCTCCTCTGCCCAGTGGTCATTGCGGATCACGGGTCCCGAACCCTGCCTGCCAAGACAGTGCTCCAAGCAGACCCGACCCTACTGGCCGCCTTGGAACCCGCGGACGCGGCCGACTATGAGGCCATGGCCGTGGTCCAATCTCCCGAGAATTGGTTTCTTTTCCGAGACGCGGCCCTGCCGGGGTTTCGCGTATTCGATCAAGCCGCGATCCAACGGATCTCGAGCAACTACACACTCCGTGCCGAGCCGGAAAGTCGCTTCGCCAACTTTCAAGGACCCGCGCTGATTCTCGCCGGTCGTCAGGACCATGTGGTGGGGTTTGAGGACCAGACTGCGCTGGCGCGCAGCTATGCACAGTCCACCACCGCCGTCCTGGATCGAGCGGGTCACAACGCGCACCTGGACCAGCCGGAGCTAACGGCTGCCCTCCTTTGGGAGTGGCTTGGCCGGGTGGAAAGGTCCATGGGACGCGAGGCCGCGGACTGACGCCTTCAGCTTAACCACGACGGCGGTCCTCGCCCGAGCATTCGGTGAGGACCGCCGTCGTGGTTCAGCTAGCCACGGACATCACGCGTGCTGAACTTGAATCCTGCAAAGGCTACGAGGCCGGCCGTCCAGGTGAACGTTACTATCGCTGCGGTGAGAGTACCCAGGTCCGCGTCCGGGTAGGACCCTGTAACCAAGCCTGGGTCGAACAGCAGAACCCCGGCCACGGTGGGGAGATAGGCAAAGGCCGGAGTCAGCAGGAGCAACATCAGCGACAGTTGTGACACCACAATGAGAGTAAACAGCGGGATCAGCGTCTGCTTGAGCAAGACGCCAAGGGCGAAACCTATGAGGGCTATGGCATCCCAGAAGGCTATGGCACCGACCCAACGGAGAATGAGGCTTGCCGGAACGGTCCCGTTGATCAGCGAAAGCTCGCCAAGTCCGGACTGAGACAGCACACTCAATAGCGGGATAGTCACAACACCCAGCAGTGTGACGAACACTGTCAACGCAGCGCACTTGGCCAAATACAGGCGCTCGCGGTTCGGCGCTGCCACCAAGCTGGTCCGCAGTTGGCCCGACACGTACTCACTTGATGCGGAAATGACGCCAATAACAATGATTCCAATCAGTCCCAAGGCAACCCAATCGAAGCCGACCGTTTCCGGACTCGCGCCAGGAGCCAGGTCCGGGTCATTGGTTCGGAGCGCGTCCCCAACCGGCCCCGCTTGGGACCACCCGATGAGTACGACGCTGAGCCACGTCAGGATTGCGGTGATCCACAGAGACCTTAAAGTGATGAGTTTTGTGAGTTCGGCACGGAACAGGCTGGGTTTACTGGCGGTGGCCACGAGTGAACTCATGCGGCGTTTCCTTTGGTCGCATTGCCGGTCCAATCGAAGTAGGCGGCTTCCAGGTCGTGGTGACCTGCTACCAGATCGCTGGCGTTTCCGGATTGAACAATGCGGCCACCGGAAATGACGACGATGTGGTCAGCGACGTGCTGCACCTCATTGATGAGATGGCTGGAGATAAGGACCGTCTTACCGTTGGCGGCGAGGGTCCGGAGCAGTTCACGGATCCAGCGGATTCCTTCCGGGTCCAGGCCGTTAGTGGGTTCATCAAGAACAATAACGTGCGGATCGCCGAGGAGGGCCGCGGCGATTCCGAGTCTCTGGCCCATACCCAGTGAGTAGGCTCCCACGCGCTTCCGGGCGGCGTCCGAAAGCCCGACGAGCTCCAGAACTTCACGGATCCTGGAAAGCGGAATGCCGTTGGATTGAGCCATCCAGATGAGATGGGCCTTTGCCGTGCGGCCCTTGTGGGCTCCTGAGCCATCGAGCTGGGCTCCCACCGTCCACAGGGGAGCGGTGAGGTCCTGGTAGGGCTTTCCTTCAATGAGAGCGGACCCGCTGTCCGCCCGGTCGAGGCCTAGAAGCAGCCGAAAAGTTGTGGACTTGCCGGCGCCGTTCGGACCGAGGAAGGCGGTGACTTTCCCGGGCTCGGCCGTCAGCGAGACGTCGATGATTCCGTCCGACTGCCCGTATTTCTTGCTCAAATTCTTGATCTCGATCATTGTCTGGTCTCCTTGGGTAGTCGATGTCACTTAGCGGCGAACCGGCTGGCGGCGAAACAGAAGATGCGCGGTGATCAGCGCTGCGGCCACCCAAACCGCGAGGACCACCCCACCCGTCGCGGGCCCTAAGTCGCCCGGCGTAGGAGGCGGAAGCTGGTAGAGCTGGGCTCCCGCCTGATCCGGCAGAAACTTGGCAAGGGGTGTGATGTTCACCAGGTAGGTGGAGACAATGAGGGCCATCGCCAAGACCGTGCCCATGGCCGCCAATCCGCTGCGCAGGACCACCGACAATGCGTAGGTGAATACGGCGATGACGACCCAGTAAAGGATCACGCCCCAAAGGACTCCGGATGTGGCTTGTGGAGTCGCTGCTATCTGGCTGCTTTCGGCTGTGCAGTCGATGGCCACGCAACGAATCCCTGCCGACCCGAACACGCTCAGGACAGCCGTGATAAATGCAGCGGCGACGACCACGACTGCTTTGGCTGCCAACACGGCGCTTCGCTGCGGGAGGCTGATTAAGGTGCTTCGGAGAGAACCGCTGTCCGATTCCTGGTGCATCGACCATGCCGCAAGGAGAATTACCCCGATCTGCCCGTAGTGAAGGATGACCAGAAAAGCGGTTCCTCCTAAGAGTCCGGCTGCCTCTTCCGGCCTGCCAGCCCTATGTGCGGCCGCGATGAGGTTCGTTAGTACCCAGGACAGAAGCACTGTCAGCATGACAGTTCCAACCATGGTGTTGAGGCAAAGCCGCAGGGTGAGGAGCTTGGTGGTTTCGGCCCTGACGGCGCGGGCCATGGTGGTTCGTGACCCCGGCCGCACGCCGAAGGTCGCTATGGAAGATGCTGGCATAACTCAAGTCAATCCGGCTCAGCACTACTTGTCTGTCTGCAGGTGTCGACAGTCGTGGCACCCACTTAGACGGTCGAAGAACCCACCAGTCCGCCCTCGTAGGCGATGACAACCAGTTGGGCCCGATCCCGTGCGCCTAGTTTCGTGAGGATTCGACTCACGTAAGTCCGCACAGTGGTTCGCGTGAGGAACAAGGCGGCCGCAATCTCGTTGTTGGATGCGCCTTGTCCGATGAGGGTCAAGGTTTCGCGTTCGCGGACGGTCAGTCCGCTGATACGGTCGTGTGCGGCCGGGCGCAGGGTGAAGCGGTCTATGAGACGGCGGGTGATCTCCGGGGCGAGTAGGGCGTTCCCTTCATGGGCGGTACGGATTGCCTTGAGGATGTCCGGCAGAGGGGCGTTCTTCAGGAGGAACCCTGATGCTCCGTGGCGGAGTGCTTGGTAGACGTAGTCGTCCAGATCGAAGGTGGTCAGCATAACCAGCCGGGTGCGTGACTTCCGGGAGGCCAGAATGCCTGCAGCCTCAAGCCCGGTCATTCGAGGCATTCGAACATCCATCAGCGCTACGTCGGGTTGATGCTGGATGATGGCTTCCACTGCCTCTGCACCGTCGGCAACCACGGCGGAGACGGTCATGTCCGGTTCATCGCCGATCAATAAGCGCAGTGACGTCCTGATGTGAGCATCGTCGTCTGCGATGAGAACACTGATCTCATTCATCGGGTTTCCACCCTCCCTGCAGTTCCCGGCAGTGAAACAGCCACGCGGTATCCACTGGCATCCCGTCCTGCGTCGAAGGTTCCTCCCAATAACTGAGCCCGTTCACGCATTCCTGTGAGTCCGTGACCGTTCTTGGAAGCCAAAGCTGCCCCCGGGCCGTCGTCGAGGATGATGATTCTCAGGTGGTCGCCCTCGGTCCTGATAGTGATCCGGCAGGTTTGTGCTCCGGAATGACGGATCACGTTGGTGAGGGCTTCCTGAATGATGCGGTAAGCCGTGGTTCGCTGCGCAGCGGGAAGATCCCCGGCGCCTTGATCGGCGTCGATGTGGACTGATATGCCGGCCCGTATGGCCGGCCGGGAGAGTTCCTGCACCAATTCCACGAGTCTTCCCGGTGGGGCCTCATCAGCAGTTTCATCACGTTCCTGAAGCATCAGGACGTGCAATTCACCCAACGCATCCCGGGCATCGGACTCAATTCCTTGCAAGGCGGACCGTAGATCGTCGGTGGTGGATGATTTCACATGCGCTACGACGCCGGCCCGCACTCCGATCCCTCCCAGGGTGTGGGACAGAACATCGTGGATATCGCGGGCGAGGCGGAGCCTTTCCTGAGCCCGGGCATTGCGCTCGGTCTCGTACCGCATGCGTTGAGTGCGGATGCCCAGGACCCATGCCGCACCGATGATGACAGCGCCCAGGATGACCCCCCGAATGCTCGCTTCGGCGCCCTCGGCGGACACCAGAAGCAACCATGCGAACAGAAGAACTTCCAGCGCGACCAGCCACGTGGGAAACAAGCGGGTGCCGAATCGCTCCGCGGCGACGTAGAGACAGAACCCGGTGACCAGGAAAGGATCCTCCGTCATTCCGAAGGCCCATCCCACCGCCGTCACAACGCCGGTCCACACGGCTGCAAGCCAAGGAAACCGTGACCGAAGGCAGAGACCCAGGACAAGCAGTGCGCCAAGGACCAGTTGAACAGGCCTGCCAGGTGGTTCCGGGGGAGCAACGGTGATCCAAAGCCCCGCCACCACAATGAGGCCGATCAATCCGTTCAGCAGGGCGGGGGCGATCGTCCTGCGGAAAACGGAAGAGCGGGTCTGAGTCACAGTCAGTACCCCAACTGCTCCCGCAACGCCGTGAGTTGGTGCGACGACTCCACAGCTTGCTCGTGGTCAACGGACACCAGCGCCTGAACCAGGACATCACTGAGCACAATCGATGGCAACGCCTCAGTGGTCATGCCGGTGGGTGTGTGTGGAGCGAGGATCACGGCGTCGGACAGGTCGTGCAGGGCGGAGTCGGGTTCGTCCGTCAGTAGAACGGTTGACGCACCAACTGAACGTGCTCGCTTAAGCAGCACCTCGACGTCGACCGTTACACGTCCCGGCGCGAAGACGACCACCACGTCCTGGTTCCCAAGTTGGAGCAAATCATCCGCGAGCCGGAAGCCGTCGCTGGAGATGCACCTGGCCCGCCGGCCGATCCTGTTACAGCGCAGGGCCAGGTTGAGGGCGGCAATTCCGGACGCGCCCACACCGTAACTGACAATCGTGGAACCTCTCATGAGGAGTTCGACGGCGGGAGCGATCGCCTCCGCCGGGTCGGCGCTGGAGGCGAGTTCCAGCCTGTCCTTGGCCTCGGACCACACGTTGTGCCAGATGTCTTCGATGCTGGCACCCATGTGGTCGATGCGCTGTTGCATGCGAACTTCCGGCGCCACCGTTGAGGTGAAGGGGGTGGCGATGTCTCTTTTGAGTTCCTGCAATCCGGAGTATTCCAGCGACTGAACCGTTCGGACCACCGTGGCGCTGCTGGTCCCACTCTCGGCGCCGAGTTCCTGCGCGCTCGCGTAGAGAAGACGCTCGGGAGAGCTGTTGGTGAGGAACGTGCTCACTGTCCGCTCGGCCTTGGAGAGCTTGTCCCAATGCTCGCGGACACGACCACGCAGGTTAATCATGCCCTGATTTTTCGTAACGTCTGTTACAGAAGTCACATTGGATGTATTGTTCATTCTAAAGAAGCCCTCACTTGTAACGGTTGTTCCAAAGATACCCCTTCCCGCCGCGGATGACAGTGAGCCCCAACCGAATGAAAGGCCCTACGGATATGAGCAACACATCCTTGCGGATCGTGGAGATCTCCGGACCTCCCCTGGAGCGGGGGAGGCAGTACGGAAACGCTGCCGCAGACCTGATCACCAAAGCCATCGATTTTTACACGGAAGCGTTCCAACAGCAGACGGGACTGACCTGGGAGCAACTGCGCGGGCGGGCCGAGCGCTGGATGGGGCTGTGCACTGACACTGCGCCGGATCTGGTCACGGAAATGCGCGGCATCGCCGAAGGCAGTGGCCGGGACGTCCTGGACATCATGGTGCTGAACCTTCGCGGTGAAATCATCTACGACGCTGGCTTCGCCAAGGCGCCTGAACCCGAAGAGCGCGACAACGTGGACGGGTGCACTTCCTTTGTACTGACCGATGGTGCATCCGGTGATGGCCACATGTACGTCGGCCAAAACTGGGATTGGCGCCACGGAGCACAGGATACCGTGATGATCCTGCGGGTTATTCAGGACCCCAAGCCCACGCTGATCATGCAGGTTGAGGCAGGCCAGATTGGCCGGCACGGAGCGAACTCCGCCGGCATTGCCCTCAACGCCAACGGATTGGGTGGCCGGTTCAACGACGAACTCGGGATGCCGCAGACCTTCATCCGGCGCATGGTGTTGGATCAATCAGAACTTCCGGATGCGTTGAACACGCTCTTCCGCCAGAAGCCCCACATCGCCAGCAACGCCGTGCTGTCCCACCGCTCCGGATTCTCCATTGACGTGGAAACCACCCCGGGAAGCAACGGTTGGATGTACCCGGACACATCCGGGGTGCTGGTGCACGGAAACCACTACGAAGCTTTCATGCCAGTACAACTGGCAGCCACCTACCGTCCGGTCTCCGTGGATTCCCTCTTCCGGGTTCCACAAGCGCGACGGGGGCTGGAACGGGTCCGCACCGCCACAAGCACCGTGCACTCCCGCGAACTTATCAAGTCAGCGATGTCGGACCACCTGGGTTACCCCGAATCCGTGTGCACCCACCCTGACGAGCGCCGCCCCCGTGTCCGACAGTGGTCCACGTTGCTCTCAAGCTGTGTTGACCTCACAAGCGGTGACTACCTGGTCACCAACGGAACCCCGTGCGACCACCACTACGAACAAATGCCCTGGAACCTCTACGACGGGCCCGGTTCTGCCCACGACTCCCTCAACCCCACCATTGCAGAGGTATCACTGTGAAACGCAACGATAGATTCAAGCCTTTTGCCCGGACCGGCGTGATCGCCGGTGCAGCCGCCTTCACTCTGGCGATCAGTGCCTGCAACGCGGCAGGTCCGCAAGCCCAGAGCACCCCCACTGATGTTTCCTTCGGTCCTACAACATCTGAAGCTGCAGGCCCGATCGACTCCTTCACGTGGATGATCACCCAGGAGCCGGCAACGTTCGATCTGGACAAGGACAGCGGTACGGCCGAGAACACCATCATGTCCAATGTCTGCGAACGCCTGATGAAACTCCAGCCAGACCTGACCACCACGCCTCATCTGGCAGAGAGCGCCGAATGGACCTCGGACACCACGGTGGTGTTTACGCTCCGGAAGGACGTGACATTCCACGACGGCACTCCAATGACCGCCGATGACGTGCTCTGGAGCATGCAGCGGCATGCAGCAAAGGGCGCCGACGAATCAGACGAATACGCCAACGTCACCGACATGGCCAAGACGGGCGAAAACCAGATCACCGTCACCCTTAAGCAACGCGACGCCATCTTCCTCCAGGCCATGGCCGGTAACGGCGGTATCGTCCTGAACCGCAAGGTTGTTGAAGCCCAAGGCGCCAACTTCGGGTCGCCGTCGGCTCCTGACGCCTGCTCAGGTCCCCTCAAACTCGAGAAGTGGTCGGCAGGTTCCAACATCACCCTCACCAAGGCCGCTGACTACTGGGACGCTGACAACGCTTCCCTGACCAGCGCCGTGACTTTCCGCTGGGCTGACGACAATGCGATCGTGAATGCCTTGACCAGCGGCGAAGCCCAAGGCGCCTACTTGGACAGCCCTGCCACGGCCGGACCGCTGCAGAAGAGCGACAAGGTCCAGATCGCCCAAGGGCCGTCCACCAACGTCTGGTCGCTCATAGCCACCGAGCGCGGAGCTTTGAACGACGAGCGGATCAGGCAGGCATTGTCGCTGGCCCTCAACCGGCAGGGTGTAGCCCAGGCAGCATTTGGCGGGCTGGCCAAACCCTGGAAGACGCCGGTGGGTCCGGGCGCTTGGGGCTACGAAGAGCCCACGTTCAGCAGCGCCTACGAAGCATTGACCGGCGCACCCACGCAGCCGTCCGAGGAAGACCTGAAGAAGGCGAAGAAACTGGTGCAGGAAGCCGGCGTGCCTGCGGAACCGATCGTTGTTGCCAACAGCGGCGACTCCATCAGGAACGTCATCTCCAGCGCACTTGTTGAAGCAGCGCAGAAGATCGGGCTGACGGCCGAAATCGTCACCATCCCGCGCCAGCAATACGGCGACTTTTACTCGGACGCATCCCTGCGTGCACAAGCAGACCTCTTCTCGGACGAGTACTACATCTCCAAGAACGACCCCGTGGGCTTCTACAAAAACGGGGCCTCCACGGCCCGGGTGAACTTTGTGAAATTCATCGGCGAGGGCTACGACAACAAGGTCAAGGAAGCCCAGGCCACCACCGACGACGCCGCCCGCGCCAAGCTCGCCATCGAACTGGAGAAGCAGTGGACCGACGCCGTGGTCTGGATTCCTGTGGCACACACACCCGCAACCATCGCCATGGCGAAAGACATCACCGGAGCACCGTCGTCGGCATCGTTCCTCTACTACCCGTGGGCCGCGGACGTCGGCAGCAGCAAGAAGTGACGCCATGATCCGTGCAGCAACCCGCATCGCGGGAATGATCCTGACCTTGGTGGTGAGCTCGTTCGTCATCTTCGCCGCGATGTATGCGGCGCCAGGGGACCCGGTCACGTTCCTGATCGGCAACCCGGAGAACATGACGCCTGAGCGCGTTGCCGAAGTGAAGGCGCAGTACAACCTGGATCAACCGCTCATTGTGCAATACGGGCTCTGGGCTTCCCAGGCTTTTGTAGGCAACCTCGGCACGTCGTTCCAATATCACCAGCCAGTGGCTGAGCTGATGGCCACCCGGCTTCCGGCAACACTCGCGTTGGTGGCCATGGCGTCAGTGTTGTTCATCGTGGCCGGTGTTGGCCTGGGCATCCTGTCCGCGCTGCGCCAAGGCAAGCGCACGGACTCCACCATCACGGCAGCCACCACGCTGGCGGCCTCTGTTCCTTCATTCGTCATTGGCCTGCTGCTGGTGTCCATCTTCTCCGTGCAACTGGGATGGTTTCCCGTTTCCGGTGCCGGCGAAGGCTTCTTGGACCGGCTGCACCACCTTGCGCTGCCCGCAGTGGCACTGGCTGTTGGCGCCGTCGCAATTGTCAGCCGGGTGACCCGCCAATCCATGGTGGAGCAAATCTCCATGGACCACGTGGAGGCGGCCCGCAGCTTCGGGCTGGCGCCCGCCAAACTGATCCGCCGGCACGTTCTCCGCAATGCGTGGGGACCCATCCTCACCATGGTGGCGCTTGTGGTGGCCAGCATGCTGGCCGGAACGGTCGTCGTCGAGAGTGTCTTTGGCATTAGCGGCGTCGGCAAGCTGCTGGTGGATGCCATCAACACGCACGACTTCCCCGTGGTGCAGGCCGTGCTCCTCTACATGGTCATCACGTACATGGTGGTGACCACCCTGGTGGACCTGGTCCACCCGCTGCTTGATCCGCGCATCAAGGCAAAGGACAAGAAATCATGAGCTCCCTTTCGACGTCCACGCTGGCGTCCACCCCGGTTATCGGCAGGAAGAAGCGCGACGTTGCCTACCTTCTGAGCCTCGGCTTCCTCATCGTTGTGGTTGTTGCCGCTCTGCTTGCACCGTGGGTGGCCCCGTACGCCGCCAACGCCGTGGACTTCACCGCGATCTGGCAGGCGCCGGGTGCAGCGCACCTGCTCGGTACTGACCAGGTTGGCCAGGACTTGTTCTCCCGGCTCATCCACGGCGCCCGCGAATCGTTGCTCGGACCCCTTGCACTCTTGGCGCTGGCTACGGTGTTCGGGGTGACGATCGGAACCGTCGCGGCCTGGAACGGTGGCTGGATCGATGTCCTCCTGGCGCGCATCACCGATGTCATGTTCGCCTTCCCCGGGCTTTTGTTTGTGGTTTTGGTCATCGCCGTCTTTGGCAAAGGACCCGCGACGGCGATTGTCGCCTTGGCGCTCGCCTACGCACCGGTGATCGCCAAGTTCACGAGGTCGTTGGCGTTGGCCGAGATGGCCCGGCCCTACGTGGATGCCTACCGCGTGCAGGGTGTAGGCGGATTCTTCCTGTGCGTCCGCTACATCATCCCCAACCTGACGCCACCGCTCCTCGGCTATCTTGTGGTGCTGTTCGGCGAAGGCCTCATGAGCCTCGCGACGCTCAGCTTCCTGGGATTCGGCGCACAACCGCCCAGCTCCGAGTGGGGACTCATGGTCCAGGAAGGCCAGTCCGGCATCATCCAAGGCCACATCTGGCCGACGCTGGTTCCCGGCGCCGCCATCGCCGCCGTTGTGGTGGCCGTCAACGTGGTGGGCGTGCGGCTGTCCGACCGCCTGAACTCCCGGTTTGAGAGGTAGGAAAATGCTGCTCGACATAGACAATCTGAGCCTCACCATCACCACGAATGGCCTCAGCCACCAAATCCTGGACCAAGTGAGCCTCTCCGTTGACGCCGGGGAAGTGGTGGGCCTGGTGGGCGAGTCCGGTTCCGGTAAGTCCACCACCGCGCGAGCCGTGCTGAGGCTGTATCCCGAAACGGCCCGCGTCGACGGTTCCATCATGGTGAGTGGGACGGAAGTCCTGTCCGCCTCCAAAGATGAGCTCCACCGCGTTCGATCGTCCGAAGCCGCGATGATCCATCAGGACCCGCGGGCGGCGCTCAACCCGGTGCGGCGGATCGGCGACTCGCTGACTGAGCGGCTGGTCCACGTGCTGGGTGTCAGCCGTTCGGATGCTGCCGCGGCTGGGCTGGAACTCCTTGCCGCTGTGGGGATCCGGCAGCCTGAAGAGCGGATGCGCCAGTACCCGCACGAGCTCTCCGGCGGCATGCTTCAGCGGGTTGTCATTGCCGCGGCGCTCACCGGACAGCCAAAACTGCTGCTGGCAGACGAGGCCACCAGCGCGCTGGACGTGACTACCCAAGCCGAAGTCCTGGCGATCCTGCGGGACCTTCAGACGCAGCGCGGCCTGGGAGTTCTCCTCATCACCCACGACCTCCACCTGGCAGCCGCGTACTGCGACCGCGTGTACGTGATGTACCGCGGGCGGATCGTGGAGGAACTGCGCGGCAACGACCTCTTCCACGGGGCGCAACACGAATACACCCGCCGGCTGTTGTCGGCCGTTCCCGCAATCGGCCACCTCCCCAATACAGAAAGCAGGGCATCATGAGCGAGCACGTCCTCGAGGTCGACGGGCTGCAGAAGGCGTTCCGCGTGGGTGCGGGCAACGTTGTAGCCTGCAACAACGTCAGCTTCGCCATTCCGCCGGGCGGTTCCATGGGGCTGGTGGGGGAGTCGGGGTCCGGGAAGAGCACCATCGCCCGCATGCTGGTGGGACTTGAAACGCCCGACGCCGGCACTATCCACGTGCGGGGACGGCAGCTTGGGACGCGGGAACGGGGACGTGCGGCCCGCCTGCGGCGTGCCAAGGAAATCCAGATGGTGTTCCAGGATCCGTACGGCTCATTGGACCGGCGGCTGACCGTTGCACAGTGTTTGGATCAGGCGATGCGGTTGCATGGGGTTTCTGGTTCTTCGCGTGTTGCTGCGCTGTTGGATCAGGTTGGCTTGCTGGCGAAGCATGGTGACTCCAAGCCGCACCAGCTCAGCGGCGGTCAGCGGCAACGCGTGGCGATTGCCCGGTGCTTGGCCATTGAGCCGTCGGTGATGGTGCTGGACGAGGCTGTGTCCGCGTTGGATGTTTCGGTGCAGGCCCAGATCCTTGCCCTGTTGAACGAGATCCGTTCTTCGTCCGGGATCGCGCTGTTGTTCGTAAGCCACGACCTCGCCGTGGTTTCCGAGGTCACGGACGACGTGCTGGTTATGTACCGGGGGTCGATCCTCGAGCAGGGACCCACGGGGCGGGTGCTGAATGCGCCGGAGCACAGTTACACGAAGCTGCTGATCTCCTCTATGCCTGGGCCGGGGTGGGAACCGAAGGATGTGCTGCAGAGGCGGGCGGCGTTCGAGGCGGAGGTGGGGGTGTGAGGGGGCGTAGTTTGCCGTCAGTTGCTTGATTTGTTCCAGGCAGTGGTTTCCAGTCTGTCGTCGCTTCGAACGCTTTCGATTAGACCCGTGGGTCCACTGACTTTTGTACCTTGCAGGTCATAGTCGGTCCACACGAACCAGGACCGATCAGCAGGCCACCAGTTGGTAGGTGTGAATCGATACCCTTCCACCATCAGAGAAGGAATCGCTCCCAGCGGTCCCTTCCACAGATGAGTCGGTATCGTCAGTCGACCCCGCGGGCAGCATAGCCATGAACGCGAAGATCTCGGTGTCGTATGCGTTGGGTTCGAAAGCAGCGATTGAGTGGATGAGCGCAGCGAAGCTGGCTTGGTCCAGGGATCCCTCCGGGGGCGGTTCGATTGAGAGTGGCCATGAATCAGGCGGAAACCACCTGTGGCAAGGAGGGTAGATGTGCGGGTCGCGCAGGCTATGCCCGGAACGGGCCAAATACTCGCCCCATGTCAGCCGTCTCAAGTCAGGGCCGGGCGTGGACGAATAACCGAGCGGCACCCCGGAATCGGTGGTGGCCTCGTCCAGATTGAAGTCGCCGATCATCGTCGGCTCACCGCCTGCAGCGATACGGCGCTTGTTCTCGTCGTCGTGAGTGCCGGCACCCTCAAGCGTCGGGTTCTCATACATGGCGTGAAGCACCCACACGGAGTCCTGCCAGCCTGTAGGGTCCATTCCCGTCCAGACGTTCTTCTCATGCTCTGCCAGCAACCAGTTGAGCTCGGGGGCAGCGTCCGGAACGTGTGACATTCCTGCCGGTGCCACCCCTACTTCCCCTTCTTCCCCGTCCGCTTAGCCGCAGCGTTCACCGCAGACTTCACCGCAGGCGGCAGCCCCGCCGTCTCGGTCTCCGGCTCGGCCACAGTCCCGCGCCAGCGAGCCAGACCCTTCATGCCGTGGTAGATCACCAGGGCAGCAGCGGAACCAAGGGCAATGCCCGTGAACTTCAGCTCGCCAATGGTCCAGGTGTAGTCAGCAATGCCGATGATCAAAGCCACAGCGGCCGTCGTCAGGTTGATCGGGTTGGAGAAATTGACCTTGTTCTGCACCCAGATCTTGACGCCGAGCACGCCGATCATGCCGTACAGCATGGTCGCGGCACCGCCCAGGACGCCCGGCGGTACGGTCGCAATCAGCTCGCCGAATTTCGGGGAGAAGCTCAGCAGGATGGCGAAGACACCGGCAACCCAGTAGGCCGCCGTCGAGTAGACCTTTGTGGCGGCCATGACGCCGATGTTCTCCGCATATGTCGTGGTACCGGAACCGCCGCCGAACCCGGCAAGAACCGTCGCGGCGCCGTCGGCCATCAGCGCGCGGCCGGAGACGCCGTCGAGGTTCTGGCCTGTCATCGCGGCCACCGACTTCACGTGCCCCACGTTCTCAGCAACGAGCACCAGCACAACCGGCACGAACAGACCCACCACGCCGATGTGGAATTCGGGCGTCTGGAACAGCGGCAGGCCAATCCACGCGGCGGCGTCCATCTTTTCGTAGTTGACCTCGCCCCGCATCATCGCCACGAGGTAACCCACCACAACGCCCACCAGGATGCTCAGGCGCCCCAGAATCCCGCGGAATAGAACGGAAACCAGGATGATCGTGACCAACGTGATCAGTGCGGTAACCGGCGCGAGGTCGAAGTTCGCCTTTGCGGCCGGCGCCAGGTTCAGGCCGATCAGCGCCACGATGGCGCCGGTGACGATCGGCGGCATCAACCGGTTGATCCACTCGGCGCCGAACTTCTGGACCACCGCACCGATAAGCGCCAGTACGACGCCGGCAAGCACCACGCCGCCCAAGGCGCCACTCACGCCGTACTGCTGCTGGGACGCCATGATCGGGGCGATGAACGCGAAGCTCGACCCCAGGTAGCTGGGCACGCGGCCCTTGGTGATCACCAGGAACAGCAGGGTGCCGATACCCGAGAAGAGCAGGGTGGTGGCCGGAGGCATGCCCGTGATGATGGGGACCAGGAAGGTCGCGCCGAACATAGCCACCACGTGCTGCATGCCGATGCCGATGGTCAGGGGCCACGCCAGCCGCTCGTCGGGTGCCACCACGTGGCCGGGCCGGACGGACTTGCCGTTGCCGTGGAGCTTCCATTTCATGCCGAGCATGCTCATGGCGGGGCCTTCCTCAGAAGAGTGTTGGGATTCGGTGCAACATTACCGCCATTGCGGGGCCTGCTCTACGCGCCTCGCGCGGTGAATAACGCGCCAAGCGGGCCTCACAACGCAAGGAAACGACACGCGGAGTCACGCTGTGTGCTCAACGTCACGGGCCGTCACGGGAAGAGGACAACGGAAGTTGAAGTTGCAACCATGGAAAGCAGAAGTGCCCGGCCGGCTCAGGGTCAGGCCCAGCGAAAGGTTCACCAAATGACGATTGCCCACGAAGAAGCAGTCATTGACGCCGCAGCAGTCGACGCCATTTTTGCCGAAGCCCGTACCGCCAACAGCTTTGCCGGCGAGGTCACCGAAGAGCAGGCCCGCGCCATCTACGAGCTCACCAAGTTCGGCCCCACCGCTTTCAACTCCCAGCCGCTCCGCGTGACCTACGTCCGCTCTGATGAGGCCCGCGCCAAGCTGGTGGACACCCTCTCCAACGGCAACAAGGCCAAGACCGCCTCCGCCCCGCTGGTCGCCATCCTCTCTTACGACACCGACTGGCAGGGTCAGTGGGACAAGTTCCTGCCCGCTTACGGCGCGCCCAAGGCCATGTACGACGCCGATCCCGCTTTCGCCGCTGCTACGGGCAACAACAACGCTCATTTGCAGGCCGGCTACTTCATCCTGGCCGTGCGCTCGCTCGGTTTCGCCGCTGGCCCGATGACCGGCGCCGACTTCTCCGCCATCGACGCCGAGTTCTTCCCGGCCGGCGACCAGAAGAGCTTCCTCGTGGTCAACATCGGCCACCCAGGCCCCGACGCCTGGGGCGAAGCCAAGCCGAAGTTCGCATACGACGACGTTGTTCGCACTGTCTAAGACCTCACATTGCAAAAAACGCCCGCTCACAGGAATGTGGGCGGGCGTTTTGCATTGCCGGCGGCTTGAGGCCGACGCTCTTTCAGGTCCCTCGGGTTTGCAGCCAACGCTCTCTCATGTCCCTCGGGTTTGCGGCCGACGCTCTCTCACTCCCGCTCGGATCGATTTCCCCGATCCCGATGATCTGCCGCTCTGATGACTCAGCGGACGAGTAGGGTCACCGCCACGATCACTACGGCGGCCACAAGCAGCAGTATGAGTAAAACCATGACGTGCCAAGCCTCTAGCCTCACATTCCCCCAGCGTTGCATGTCCTTCCCTCGACCCTAGGGATGTGAGAGAGGGTTGGCCGGAAGCCCGAGGGGTGTGAGAGAGGGTTGGCCGGAAGCCCGAGGGGTGTGAGAGAGGGTTGGCCGGAAGCCCGAGGGGTGTGAGAGAGGGTTGGCCGGAAGCCCGAGGGGTGTGAGAGAGGGTTGGCCGGAAGCCCGAGGGATGTGAGAGAGGGTTGGTCGGCGGGTGGCAAACTAATGCCTATGCGGAACCTCATCTGGGTGGCGTTCACGGAGCCCGTCTCTCCGGGGCTGGTTTTTCCGCGCAGCGACTGGCCGCTGCACATCACGCTGTTAAGGTTCGACGTCGGGACTGACGTGAGTGCCGACGTCGCCGGTGTATTGGCGGACTTGGCCGAAGCACCCGTCAAGGGAGCGCTGGGTGCGCAGCTGCGGGTGGGCGGAGAGGCGGGTTTCGGGCATATGGGGTCCATCCCGGTCAGTCTCATCGAGCACAACCCGCTGCTTCAGGGGCTGCACGAAGAGATTGTCGAGGCAGCAAAGGCAGCAGGCGGGCGCATCGCCACCCCCAACTACATCCTGGACCACTACAGGCCGCACATCTCGCACCACGACGGCAAGCGACCCAAGTCCGGAGACGTCGTCGTGCTTGACCACGTAGCGCTGGTGGACATGGCGCCCGAAGGTGACCACACCATCCGCCGAGTCCTTAGGCTCTGGACGCAGGACGCGGAAGGCGATTGAAGACGCGGAAACGGGCTGAGGACACTCGAATTCAGGTGTCCTCAGCCCGTTTCGGTGGCGCCAGCAGATATGCGCGTCGCCGGCGTCGCAAGCTGGGCGGTACTAGGCGATAACCCCGTCCACCAGCGCCTTGGCCTCTTCCTGCACCTGCTTCAAGTGGTCCGCGCCCTTGAAGGACTCGGCGTAGATCTTGTAAACGTCCTCGGTACCGGAGGGGCGGGCCGCGAACCAGGCGTTCTCGGTGACCACTTTCAGGCCGCCGATCGAAGCGCCGTTGCCGGGTGCCTCGGTGAGCTTGGCCGTAATGTCCTCGCCTGCAAGGGACGTGGCGGTGACATCAGCGGCGGAGAGCTTGCCCAGCTTGGACTTCTGCTCGCGCGTGGCGGCGGCGTCGATGCGAGCGTAAACGGGTGCTCCGAACTGGTCCGTCAGTCCCTTGTACAGCTGTGAAGGAGAGGACCCCGTGACGGCGGTGATCTCCGAGGCCAGGAGGGCCAGCAGGATGCCGTCCTTGTCCGTGGTCCAGACGCTGCCGTCGAGCTTGTTGAAGGAAGCGCCGGCGGATTCCTCGCCACCGAAGGCGCCTTCGCCGGACAGCAGGCCCGGAACAAACCACTTGAAGCCCACGGGAACCTCAACCAGCTTGCGGCCTAGTCCACCGGCAACGCGGTCGATGATCGAGGAGGAAACCAGCGTCTTGCCCACCACGGATTCCGGGTTCCAGCCGCTGCGGTTCCGGTACAGGTAGTCGATGGCGACAGCCAGATAGTGGTTCGGGTTCATCAAGCCACCGTCCGGTGTCACGATTCCGTGGCGGTCGGCGTCGGCGTCGTTACCTGTGGCGACGTCATAAGCGGCGGTGCCATCAGCACCAACGGCCATCCGCTTGATCAGGGACGCCATGGCCGACGGCGACGAGCAATCCATGCGGATCTTCTCGTCCCAGTCGAGGGTCATGAACGCCCACTGTGGATCGACTGTGGGGTTCACAACGGTGAGGTTGAGCTGATGGCGCTCGCCGATCTCGCCCCAATAATCCACGGAGGCGCCGCCCATGGGGTCGGCTCCGATGCGGACACCGGCGTTGCGGATGGCGTCGAGGTTCAGCACCGAGGGGAGATCGTCCACGTAGCTGCTGAGGAAGTCGAACTTGCCGGTGGTGTCAGCACTCAGGGCATCGTTCAACGGGATGCGCTTGACCCCACGGAGGCCATTTTCCAGAAGCTGGTTGGCGCGGTCGGCGATCCATCCGGTGGCATCCGTGTCAGCAGGGCCGCCGTGGGGAGGGTTGTATTTGAAGCCGCCGTCGCCGGGAGGGTTGTGGCTGGGAGTGACCACGATGCCGTCGGCCTGGGGGGTGCCTGGCGCCGCTTCGCGGTTGTACTTGAGGATCGCGTGGCTCAAAGCCGGGGTGGGAGTGTAGCCGTGGCGGGCGTCCACCAGGACGGTCACGCCGTTGGCGGCGAGCACCTCCAAGGCGGAGTTCTGCGCCGGCTCGCTGAGGGCGTGGGTGTCACGACCAATGAACAGCGGGCCGGTGATGCCCTGGCGTCCACGGTATTCAACGATTGCCTGCGTGATCGCGAGGATGTGCGGCTCGTTGAAGGATGCCTTCAAGCTGGATCCGCGGTGTCCCGACGTTCCAAACGCCACACGCTGCGCGGGATCACCCAAGTCCGGAGCTACGTCGAAATACGCGTCCAGCAGGGCTGTGATGTCAACAAGGTCCTGGGGAAGGGCAACTGTGCCCGCTCGGCTAGCCATGGGGTCCAGCATGCCAGACCCTCGCGGCTGCTGACAGGAAATGACCGTGTTGAGCGCCCTGTGACGCCGAAAGGCACCAAACTTGCCGCGACCGAAGCCCAGCGACGCGAAGATTAAGCGTTCGTTCAGCGGCGGGTGGTATGGCAGAAAAATGCTCCGGCCCGGTTGGTGAACCGGGCCGGAGCGGTCCAAAACCAGTGCTAGACGGCCGTGTAACCGCCATCGACCAGCACGTAGGAGCCGGTCATGAAGCTGGCCTTGTCGGAGAGGAGGAACGTGGTGACGTTCGCGATCTCATCGGCCTTACCCAAACGACCCAGCGGGTGTTTGGCCTCGAGCCCGTTGATGACTTCCTTCGGGGCGGCGGCCAGCAAGGGAGTGTCGATGTAGCCAGGGCCGATTGCGTTGACGCGGAGACCCTGCGCGCCGTATTCGGCAGCAGCGTTCTTGGTCAAGCCCACCACGGCGTGCTTGGCAGCGGTGTAGGCGGCGTTGCCGGGGGCAGCGACGGCGCCATGGATCGAGGCCATGTTCACAATGGCGCCTTCGGAAGCGCCAGCGGCCAGGATGGCCGGGATCTGGTAACGCATGCCGTACAGGACGCCGCTCAGGTTGATGGCGATGACCCGGTCCCAATCCTCGATATCGACGTCGCCCACCGGAGCGCTTGCCCCGCCGATGCCCGCGTTGTTCACGGCGTAGTTGAGGGCGCCGTACGTCTCCACGGCAAAGTCGACCGCCTTCTTGCTGTCCTCGGCCACGGCAGTGTTGGCCTGGAACGGAACTGCAGTGCCGCCGTCGGCCGTGATCTGGTTGGCCACGCGGGTGGCGGCGTCGAGGTTGACGTCAGTAACTACTACCTTGACGCCGTTCTTGGCGAGGTCCTTGCTGATCGCTTCCCCAAGCCCTGAGCCGCCGCCGGTGACGAGCGCGGTCTTGCCTTCGAAGTTACCCATGATTCCTCCTTCGCGGGACGGATCCCGCCGATTTACTTGGTGAGCGCTGCTTAAGTCGCTACTCCTATAAACCGAGTCCGACTCGAGAATATTCCATGCTTATGCATGAATCTTTGCGGATGGGTTGTTATGCCCATGCCATCAATGCGCGCTACCTTATGCGGCGCCCCGGACGGCGGTAGTGTTGGGAGCAAAGACCACTTTCAGGGGGATTCCTATGTCAGATCAACCATCCAAGGCCAACGAGGACAAGCCGGCGGGCTACGAACCGCCGCAGTACGTCCCGCCTGCACAGTTCAGCGCACCCGAGTCGAGCGCGCCGGGCCAAGGCGCACCGCACCAGGGCGCACCGGACCAGGGCGCATCAAGCGAGAGCGCCAACGCCACGCAGCCCCTCCCGCCCTATGAGCAGAGCGCGCACGGGGACTCCTACGCGCAGGACGCGTACACGCATAACGCCCAGGGCCAGAATGACTTCTATGCCCAGCCGCAGCCGCCCGCCAGCACGGGTTCCTACACGCCGGGCGACTACAGCCAGCAGCCGCCGTCGCCGTACGGCCAGCCGCCCAGCCCGTACCAGCAGCAGCAGACGTTCGGTCAGCAGCCCTATGGCCAGCAGCCTTACGGCCAGCCGCAGTCGCCGTACGGCCAGCCTGCGTACTACGCCATGCAGGCCGAGCCCAAGGGTTTGAGCATTGCCAGCATGTGCTGCGGTATCGCCATCTTTGTTGGGTTCGGATTCTTCATCCTGCCGCAGATCGCCGCCGTGATCCTGGGCCACCTCGGCCTCAAGCGCGAGCCTGCGGGCAAGGGCATGGCCATCGCCGGCCTGGTGATGGGATACATCGGCATTGCGCTGACGGTGATCTTCGGCATCATCTTCTTCGCTGCGATCGGTGCTTCCACCAGCAGCTA
Organism: Arthrobacter sp. D5-1; assembly: GCF_017357425.1. Taxonomy (NCBI): domain Bacteria; kingdom Bacillati; phylum Actinomycetota; class Actinomycetes; order Micrococcales; family Micrococcaceae; genus Arthrobacter; species Arthrobacter sp. D5-1. The sequence continues at coordinate 189,819 of NZ_CP014571.1, forward strand.
CAACTACTAAATAAACGCGTACGACGGCGGCCCTTGCGTCAGGTGGGAAACCCACCGAACGCAAGGGCCGCCGTCGTCGTTTAACGTCAGTCCGTTACGGCTGTTACCGAACGCCACCCATCAGCTTCTTGATTGCCGGCGACGCTGCAGCCAGGCCAACAGCCAGGACCACTGCCACGCTGCCGATGCCCAGGAAGTACGGGAGCTCGTCATCGGGGTTGTAGAGGCCGGCGAGGATTCCGGCCAGCGTGGTGCCGAGCGAGACGGACAGGAAGAACAGCGCCACCATCTGGGTGTGGAAGGCCTGCGGGGCGAGCTTGGTGCTCACGGACAGGCCGATGGGGGAGAGGAACAGTTCCGCCAGGGTGAACATGAACAGGATTCCCACCAAGGCCAACAGCGGGGTCTTGCCTTCGCCGGCCAGCGGGATGAACGCAAGGAACGCCAAGCCCATGATGAACAGGCCGGCGGAGAACTTCAGCGGCGAACTCGGCTGCTTGGAGCCCAGCTTGGTCCACAGGGCAGCCATGACGCCGGCGAAGATGATGATGAACACCGGGTTGATGGACTGGACCCATGCGGCAGGCATTTCCCAGCCGAACAGGTTGCGGTCCAGCTTTTCCTGGGAGTACACGGCGATGAACGTGAACTGCTGCTGGAACAGTGCCCAGAACCCGGCTGAAGCGATGAACAAGGGGATGAAAGCGACTACGCGCTTGCGCTCCACGCCAGTGACCAGCGGGCTGCGGAAGATCAGGAACAGGTAGACCACTGCGGCGCCGATGGCAGCGTAGGCCATGCTCCGGGCCAGGTTGTTGGCGTTGACGATCCCTGTACCGAGCAACACGCCAATGACGATCAGGATGGCCAGGAAGATCAGGCCGTACTTGGTGCGGTCCTTCGCCGGGAGGGGGTTGGGGACGCGGTGTGCTTCCTCGGGGAGCCTCTTGCGGCCCAGCGAGTAGATGACCAGGCCGATCGCCATGCCCACGGCCGCGGCGCCGAAGCCGATGTGGAAACCGTAGCTCGTCTGGAGCCAGCCGGTGACCAACGGGCCGATGAGCCCACCGATGTTGATGCCCATGTAGAAGATGGAGAAGCCGGCGTCGCGGCGCTCATCCTTCTCGCCGTAAAGGCTGCCGACCAGCGCCGTGGCGTTGGCTTTCAGGCCACCGGAGCCGATGCCCACCAGCACCAGGCCCGCGATCAAGCCCGGAATGCCGGGAAGCAGGGCCAGCGCGATGTGGCCGGCCATGATCATGATGGCTGAGCCGAAAAGGACTTTTTCTGAGCCGAAGAGACGGTCGGCGAGCCAGGCACCGAGAATCGTCGACAGGTAAACGCCGCCACCGTACGCGCCCACCAAACCAGCGGCGAGGCTCTGGTCAATGGAGAGACCGCCCTGCTCGGCGGTGAAGTACATGTAGTAGAGCAGGATTCCCTGCATGCCGTAGAAGGAGAATCGCTCCCACATTTCCACGGAGAAGAGGCTGGCCAACATCTTTGGGTGGCCGAAGAATGACGTATCGCCCGCTGGCTTTGCGGACTCAGCCGTGGTTTGAGGTGTGCTCATTTTCTTAATGCTGGCACTGACTGCGGGCATTGTCACATCGATGAATGCCCGGGGCAACCACTTTCCATATGTTAGACGCGCGACCCAGGCACGCCCAGCGGGCCTCAGCGGCTCTCGAGGACCGCCGCGAGCTGGAGGAGCACCAGTTCAGATCCCGGCTGGCCAACCAGCTGAATCCCCATTGGCAGTCCGCCCTGCGTCGTATGCACCGGAATGCTGATCGCCGGAAGTCCGCACACGTTCACCATGGACGACCACGGGGCGTACTCGCACTGCCGTTTGTAGTCCTCGTCGGCGTCACCTGCCCACTCGCTCGGCCAGAGTTCACCACTGTGCCCGCCTCCGGTAAACCAACCGATCGGCCGCGGTGTCTGGGCCAGCGTCGGCATGAGCATCAGGTCCCAGCCCGAGTACTGCGTGATGGTGTCGTGCTCGAACTGCCGCAGGAAACCCAGGGCCTCGTTGACCTTCAACGCGCTCCGCTGTTGTGCCCGACGCCGGAACGTCCTGGTCAACGGGGTCAGCAACGCCTCGCGCTGGGGTGCTATCCGGGCACTCCCGACTCCGGCGGTCCAGGCTGTGGTGAATGCCTCGGGATAGCGGTTGTCGTAGCGGATTTCGGCTTCCGTGACGCTGTGGCCCGCCTTTTCCAGCAGCCGGATCCCCAGCGAGAGGGCGTCCATCGCTTCCTGCCCGATCTGGAACGGGTAGATGCCGGCCCACGGGCTATCCAGGGTCACACCGATTCTCATGGGTTCCGGTGCCCGCCCCACGTTGGCGAGGTATCCGCCGTCGGGCGCTTGGTCGCGAGGGACCAGCGCGTCCATCAGGAGCGCTGCATCTGCTGCTGTTCTTGCCAGCGGCCCGGCAACCACCAACTTGGCTGCGTCGCCCGCGCTCGCACCCGATGGCACCACGCCCCGCCCCGGTTTCAACCCGACCAGGCCGCACGCGCCGGCCGGGATCCGGATGGACCCGCCGCCGTCGGTCCCCGGAGCGAACGGCACCAGGCCGGCGGCCACAGCGGCAGCGCTGCCACCCGACGACCCACCAGAGCTTCGACCCAGTGAATGCGGATTGCGCGACGGCGGTGCAACGCGGTTTTCGCTGTAGGCCGTCAGTCCGAACTCCGGAACCTGGGTCTTGCCCAGTGAGATGGCGCCGAGGCCCTTCAGCGTCGCGGCGAGGGCGCCATCCTCGGGCGCGGGCTTGTGCTCAAGGGCCGCGCTGCCGTGTGTGGTGGGAACGCCGGCAACATCGGTGAGGTCCTTGAAGGCCGTGGGCATGCCGTGGAGGACGGGAAGTTCATTCAGGCGTCCCTCCCGGTTCAGCCTGGCGTGCAGCCCATCCGCGGCGGCCGCGTCCTGCAGGGCCTGTTCCGCGGTGACCGTGACGAAGGCGCCCAGCTGCTTGTTTCCGGCTTCGATCATGGACAAGAAGTGGGTGGTGGCTTCACTGGCTGAGACTTCGCCCGAAGCCAGGGCATCACGGAGCTCAACAGCCGTCATTCGCGATATGTCATGCACGTAAGGATCAGCCAAGGAAACGCGACTCCAACCGTTCCTCCACAGCAACAGCATCTACGCTCTCGCCCGCTCCGGCGGTCACCCGGAAGGCGGCCTTGTTCTTCACTTCGGACACCACCTCTACAAGTTCCGTCCCCCGGTAAACCAGCCCGACGCCGTCGTCCGTGCAGTGCGTCTCACCCAGAGTGCCGTTGGCCACCAACTGGTGAATGGCAGGCGCGCGGCGAAGTTCTGAGTCATAGTGGACCCCGTTGCCGTAAGGGAGGAAGCCCAGGGCGTTGGTAACGGGCTTGAGCTCAGGCCCAAAGGAATCAGTCACGCCGCCTTGGTACCAACAGATGGAGCCAGCGGAAACCCCGGCCAGGACCACGCCGCCTTCCCAAGCCCGCCGCAGGATCCCGTCCAGGCCATGCGCGCGCCAGACGGCCAGCAGATTCACCACCGAACCGCCATTAACCCACACCACATCCTGCTCCAGGAGATGGGCCTCCGGGTCCTCGATGTTGGGCATGGTGAAAAGGTTGAGGTGGCTGAAATCGAAGCCTGCGATGCGGGCGGCTTGGTCCATTTCCGCGGCCCACCAACGCTGGTCACCGGAGGCTGTGCCGATGTGTGTGACGCGGGGAGCCCGGCCGGTGACGCCGGACAGTTCCACGGCGTAATGCATCAGGTGGTTGAACTCGATCCTGGTCCGATCGCCGGGCTTGTAGCCGCCGGATGTCGCCAGAATCGTGGGGTGCCCAGCAGCCATGGGGGTACTCCTTACGCGCGAGTGTTGGGGGAGTGCTTGGGTCCCAGTCTTAGCGTCCTGGCCTTGGGGCGCAAGCGTGGTCCGCCTGCGAAGTTACGGTGCCACGCAGTGGGGACTAGGCTGGATCCTGGACTTAATCGATGGGAAGGGACCGCCATGAGCGACTTCGATACCGTGCCTGTGGGCGACATTCCGGCCGACGCCAGCATTCTGGACGTCCGCGAAGACTACGAGTGGGTGGCAGGCCATGCCGAAGGAGCGCGCCACATTCCCATGGACCAGCTTCCGGCACGCCTGGATGAGCTGGATCCAGACGACGACCTCTTTGTCATCTGCCGCACCGGCGGTCGCTCTTTCCGCGCCGTGCAGTGGCTCGTAGGACAGGGCTACTCGGCCGTGAACGTAGCAGGGGGCATGGATATGTGGTTCGAGACCGGCAAGCCAATGGTCTCGGACAATGGACTGAAGCCGGTTGTTCTCTAACCTGCGTATATAACCAGCAAGGAATATCTCTTGACGCCACCAGTGACCTACACGTTCCTCGGTCCCGAGGGCACCTTCACCGAGGCCGCCCTCCTGCAAGTACCGGGTGCTGCTGACGCCACGCGGATTCCCTGCACCAACGTCAACACGGCCCTGGATCGGGTCCGTGCCGGCGAGGCTGATGCGGCCATGGTTCCCATCGAGAACTCGGTGGAGGGCGGGGTCACTGCCACCTTGGACGCGATCGCCACTGGCCAGGAGCTCCGGATCATCCGCGAGGCCCTTGTTCCCATCACCTTCGTGCTCGTGGCGAGGCCCGGCGTCGAACTTTCCGACATCAAGAGGATCTCGACGCACGGGCACGCCTGGGCGCAGTGCCGCTTGTGGGTGGATGAGCACCTTCCGAACGCCGATTACGTTCCGGGGTCGTCCACGGCGGCCTCGGCGATGGGCCTGCTGGAGGACGATGCGCCGTATGAAGCCGCCATTTGTGCGCCGCTGGTCGCTGCGGAACAACCCGGCCTGAATGTTCTGGCGGAGGACATCGGCGACAACCCCGAGGCCGTCACGCGGTTCATTCTGGTGAGCAAACCCGGCCTTCTTCCGGGCCGCACCGGAGCTGACAAGACCACCGTTGTTGTCCCGCTGCCTGAGGACCATCCCGGCGCGCTCATGGAGATCCTGGACCAGTTCGCGTCCCGCGGAGTGAACCTCAGCCGCATCGAATCCCGGCCCACCGGACAGTACCTGGGCCACTACTTCTTCAGCATCGACGCCGACGGTCACGCTACGGATTCACGGGTAGCGGACGCCCTGGCCGGCCTCCACCGCATCAGCCCGGCCACGCGGTTCCTGGGCTCCTATGCCCGCGCCGACAAACAGCCGGCCGTGGTGGCCCCGCATACGTCCGACGCCGCCTTTGCCTCGGCGCACGCGTGGGTTGACTCGATCCTCAAGGGCTCCTAGGCGCTTTCCACAGCGTGGAAAGCGTGCTCTTTCGCAGTCATGCTTCTATGCGTATGCTTGCCTGATCCATCAACGATGGCTGAATGCCAAACGAAGGGAGCGGTCATGACTGTCCACAGCGATGACAAAGACGGCCAGGGCATGATCGTCAATCCCAAGCCCTCAAGTGAAAACAAAGATGACTGGGACGGCGACGACGCTGACCGTGCGGATCGCCTGCGCTTCGAAGAGGAGCAGGCCATGATCAAGGAGCAGTCCGAGGCCCGGGCCGCAGCCAAGGCAGCGGCTGAAGAAGCCGGGAAGAACGCGGCGCAATCCGAAAAGGGCGCTGTTTAGCCGGTTTTGGCTTTAGGCACGCGCACCAGCAGGGACCCTGGTGCCACCTGGACGGTCACCGTTGTAGCCTCGCCCGAGGGGTCGCCGTCCAGCTGTGTTGCCATGGGTTCCTGGCTGCGGATGACCACCTTGCCGGAGCGGTAGAAGCTCATCATTGGCAGGTTCGCGTTGTGCTTGAAGAGGACCTTGGTGTACATGGCGAGCCAGCCGAAAGCGCTGCGGGGACTCATGACCACAATGTCCAGCATGCCGTCGTCGACCATTGCCTGGGGGATGAAGTCGATGCCGCCGGGGATCAAACCACAGTTGGCAAACAGTACGCTGCGGATCTTCCGGGCCTGCTCGGGCTGGTCATCCATGGTGATGGTGACGCGTTTGCGGCGGCCGGGAAGGTGGCGGACGCCGGCTTCGGTATAGGCCAGCCAGCCGACGCTCTTCTTGAGCTTGTCCCTGGTATCGCCAACAACCTCGGCGTCAAGGCCCATGCCGGCGATGACCAGGAACGTGTGCTCGGCGGACTCGCCGGTGATGTCGTTGTCCACGCCCATGGTGGCGGTATCGATGTAGCGCTGGTGGCCGAACAGCGCCACCTGGATGCAGTCCTCGAGGTCGGTGACGTCCAAATCCACGTTGCGCGCCAGCAGGTTTCCGGTGCCCAGTGGGATGAGGCCCATGGCAACGTTCTTGTGCGCCAGGGACTCAGCCACCACGCGCACTGTACCGTCGCCGCCGCACGCCAGGACGACGTCGGCCCCGTACGCAAGAGCCTCCCGGGACTGGCTGTAACCGGGATCCTCCAGGGTGGTTTCGTAGAATTTGGGAGCGTCCCATCCCGCGAGGTCGCAGGCGTCCAAGATGGCCTGCCGGGCAACATCCGCGTTGTTCTTCACGGGGTTCAAGATGACTGCCACCCGCTGGTCCCCGGCTCCGGGCTTGTGCGTATCCTCCCGAACAGCGCTTCTGATGTGCCGGGCTTTCAATCGGCGCACACCCCACCAACTGGAGACGGCAAAGGCCACGCCCCCAGCGAGAATCACGTACAGGATCCAGTCGCTCATGGTGATCCAACACTATCCCCTGGGCAGGTCACTCCATGCCGAGTCTCCGCGACGGGTGGTCTTTGCCCGCTGCGGGCCGGAAATCCGCGGCGCATTCGATACTCTTGTCTGGTGATCGACGTAAAAGACCTCAGCGAAAATCCGGACAAGTTCCGTGCCAGCCAGCGCGCCCGTGGCGCCGACGAGTCCGTTGTGGACGCGATCATCTCCGCTGACTCCGACCGCCGTGCCGCGCTGATCCGCCACGAGACGCTCCGCGCAGAGCAAAACGCTTTCGGCAAGAAGGTTGCGCAGGCCAAGGGCGAGGAAAAGCAGGCGCTGCTTGCCGAGGTCAAGGAACTGGCCAACTCGGTCAAAGCAGCTGCCGCTGAAGCCTCAGCCGCCCAGGCAAAGCAGGAAGAACTGCTCCGGGTCATTCCCAACCTCGTGGTGGATGGTGTCCCCGAGGGTGGCGAGGACGACTACGTCGTGGTCAAGACCGTCGGTACTCCGCGCGAATTCACGGACTTCGAGCCGAAGGATCACCTGGAAATCGGTGAACTGATTGGCGCGATCGACATGGAACGCGGCGCCAAGGTTTCCGGCTCGCGTTTCTACTTCCTTCGCGGCGTTGGCGCCAGGCTGGAAATGGCCCTCCTGCAGATGGCCATGGAGCAGGCCATCGACGCCGGCTTCGTCCCCATGATCACCCCAACTTTGGTGCGCCCGGAGACCATGCAGGGCACCGGTTTTGATGTCAAGCACGACGCCGAGATCTACCGTCTCGCTGAAGACGACCTTTACCTTGTGGGAACCTCGGAGGTGGCCCTCGCCGGCTACCACGCAGACGAGATCCTGGACCTCTCCGCAGGCCCCATCCGCTACGCGGGCCAGAGTTCCTGCTACCGCCGTGAGGCCGGTTCCCACGGCAAGGACACCCGCGGCATTATTCGCGTGCACCAGTTCAATAAGGTGGAGATGTTCATCTACACCACGGTTGAGGAAGCAGCTGCCGAGCACGAGCGCCTGCTCGCGTGGGAAGAGGAAATGCTGGCAAAGTGCGAGCTTCCCTACCGCGTGATCGACACTGCCGCCGGCGACCTCGGCATGTCCGCGGCCCGCAAGTTCGACTGTGAAGCGTGGGTTCCCACCCAGAACGCCTACCGCGAGCTCACCTCGACGTCCAACTGCACCACGTTCCAGGCGCGCCGCCTCAACATCCGTGAACGCGTGATCAACGACGAAGGCGTTGCCAAGGGAACCCGCGCCGTTGCCACGCTGAACGGCACACTGGCCACCACGCGCTGGATCGTTGCCATCCTTGAGCACCACCAGAACCCGGACGGCTCCGTCAACGTTCCCAAGGCACTGCAGAAGTACCTTGGCGGGCTTGAGGTTCTGCCGGTTATCTAGCGGGGCTTGCGGGCAAGCACGATCAGTTCGCCTTGCCCGCTGCCCACGTCCTCGCCGGCCCAGCCGCCGCACACGTGGTCCACCGTGAAGCCTGCTGAGGCTAGATCGTGGCGGAGCTGATCTTCCGTGCGGAAGGCCAGCACGGATGTCTCGGGTTTGTCGATGCTCCCGTCCACAACCCGGTGTTCAGTCAGTGCAACGAGCCCGCCCGGCCGAGGATCACACTCCATCCACGTTTCCAAGGCAGTGCCGTCGGGGAGGGCGCAGCGCCGCCGCGTCTTCGCCGGAGTCCAGTGTTCCCACGCTCTGGCTGCAGGGTCTCGGGAATCGAGGGCCAATCGACCTCCCGGGACGAGCGCACGGTTGATGTCGGCAAGCGTTCGGGACCAGTCGCCGTCGTCGTAGATCGATTGAGCCACGTGCGCCGTCATGATCGCTACGTCAAAGGCAGCGTCGCGGGGGATCGCCGCCGATGTCCCGTCCAACCAGGTGACGCCTTCAGCCCCGGGTTTCTGTCGCGCAGCCGCAAGGGAACCCGAGTTGGGGTCGATGCCAACAACGGCATGGCCAGCCGCGGCAACCGCCAAGGTGATCCGACCGGTACCGCAGCCCAGATCCAGCACCCGGCTGTCCGGCCGCTCATTCACCAAAGCCAGGAAAAAGTCGTCATCCGCGGCCCACTGATTCTCCGCGTCGTAGAGGGCTGACAGTTGGGCTGAGGTCATTCGGGAAGACATCCGCCCACCCTAACGGTCTCGTCGCCGGATCCCCGGGAAATCGGGCACAAAAAAGGAAGGGAAATGATCCCTTCCATACCCAATTTATAACCCACCCGGGGGCTTGCGGCAAGGCCCCCTGCATGCCGAACAATGGATCCACGAACCCCATCGCCCAGAGAAAAGGGACTCGTGCCATGCCCGAAACCAGCCCCCTGAAAACCAGGGCATTCGCCCTGCCGGAGCACCTTGCCCGCAAGGCCGTGCCCATGTTGATCGGCAGCGATGAGCAGCAGTTTGAAGCCATCGCAACCAGCCTTTCAGAATCCCTCACGGGGTTGTCCAACCGTCTGGATGCCGTGCGAAAGCAGCCCGGCGGCCGGGGCCAGGCAGCCCTGGACCGGGACCAGGAAATTCATCGGATCACCGCGCGGCTGCGGGCTCTCAACCGCTTCGGACTGGACCTTTGCTTGGGCCGTATGGTCACCGCTGACAATCCGGAGCCCACCTACATAGGGCGGCTGGGACTCAATGACACAGAAGGCCGCAGGCTCCTGATCGATTGGCGCTCGCCGGCGGCGGAGCCCTTCTTCGGAGCGACCCACGCCAACCCGATGGGTTTGGTAAGTCGCCGCCGCTACCGCTGGACCAGAGGGCGGATCAGTGACTACTGGGACGAAGTGTTCACGGCGGATGGCTTGGAAAGTAACGCTGCACTGGATGACCAATCCGCCTTCATCGCCAGTTTGGGCAGCAGCCGCACGGCTCGAATGCGGGACGTTCTGGGGACCATCCAGGCGGACCAGGACCAGATCATCCGGGCAGGCTCGCGGGGTGCCCTGGTGGTCGACGGCGGTCCTGGTACCGGTAAGACCGTGGTCGCCCTGCACCGCACGGCATATCTGCTCTATTCGGACCCTCGGCTGAGCCAGCGAGGTAACCATCGAAGGAGCGATGTCCTGTTCGTCGGCCCCCACCAGCCCTACCTCGCTTACGTTGCGGATGTTCTTCCCAGCCTGGGCGAAGAGGGAGTCCAGACCTGCACGCTGCGGGACCTGGTCCCGGAAGGTGCCACGGCCGTCGTCGAAAGTGATCCCGACGCCGCCAGGCTCAAGTCGTCCGTTGAGATGGTGAAGGCGATTGAGGCTGCCGTGAGGTTTTACGAAGCGCCGCCGTCCAGGGGCATGGAGGTTGAGACGCCGTACGCCGACATCTGGCTCAGCACCGAAGACTGGGCCGAGGCCTTCGATGCCGCAGAGCCCGGCACCCCGCACAACGAGGCACGCGACGACGTGTGGGAGGCGCTGCTGGAAATCCTCATGGACAAGGTGGCCGAGCGCGATGTTCCCACGGGCTTGCTCCGGAGGATGTTGGCCCACAACGCGGGGCTGCAGGAGGAATTCAACAAGGCCTGGCCGTTGCTCTCCTACGGGGCGCTGGTGGCCGACCTCTGGCGTGTGCCTGCCTATCTGCAGCTGTGCGCACCATGGTTGCAGCCTGATGAAAGGGCGGTACTGCGGCGTCAAGACCCGGAGGAATGGACGACGGCGGATCTGCCGCTTTTGGATGCAGCCCGCCAACGCTTGGGCGACCCTGAAGCTTCCCGACGCAGGCGGAAGCAGGAAGCGGCGCTGGCCGCGGAACGGGAGCTCATGGATCGGGTGGTAGATGACCTGATTGCAGCTGACGACTCAGAAAACCTGGAGATGTACATGTTGCGGGGCGATGACATGCGGGACAAACTGCTGGGCCGTGATGCGGTGCCCGCAGCTGATCCCGATGTCCTGGCAGGACCGTTCGCGCACATTGTGGTGGACGAGGCCCAGGAGTTGACCGACGCTGAGTGGCGGATGCTGCTTCTTCGCTGCCCGTCGCGGAGCTTTACGGTGGTGGGGGACCGCGCCCAAGCCAGGCACGGGTTCACTGAGACCTGGGAGGAACGCCTGGAGCGGGTGGGCCTGGGTATCATTTCCGTGGCCAGCCTCAGCATCAACTACCGCACGCCGGAAGAAGTCATGGCGGAAGCTGCGCCGGTCATCAGGGCGGCCCTCCCGGACGCCAACGTCCCCACATCGGTCCGCAAAAGTGGCATCCCCGTGGTCCATGGGAAAGCTCAGGAGCTCAACTCCATCCTGGAAGTCTGGCTCGCCAAGAACCCGGAGGGCACGGCCTGCGTCGTCAGCCAGCCGGACGCCGTGGCAACGAAGCCCACACTGGACCGCGTCAGCTGGCTCACGCCTGAATCATGCAAGGGTCTCGAGTTCGACCTGGTGGTTGTCATCGACCCGGGCGGGTTCGGCGCAGGCATGGAAGGTGCAGTGGACCGCTATGTCGCCATGACCCGGGCCACCCAGCAACTCGTGATCCTGGGGAGGAACGTGGAACCATCCGAATGATTCACCGTCCGTTAATCCACAGCTGTGGCGCCGGTCCTAGTTCAGTGTCGGAAGTGTCTGCTCTACTGTAAGCATGACTATTTTGACTGATACTCCAGTTGCTGGCATCGATGACCAGCCAAATAACAACAACAACCTCATGGTCGCCTTGGACGTTGACGGCACCTTGGTTGACCACGACGGCCACATGTCACCAGCCGTTCGCTCTGCTGCGCAGGCAGTGGTTGCCAGCGGCCACGACGTCATGATCGCCACGGGCCGCTCACTCAACGCGACGCTGCCCATTATTGAACAGATCGGCCTCGAGCGAGGTTACGCAGTGTGCTGCAATGGCGGCGTGACACTTCGACTGGATCCCTCGCTGGACAAGGGCTACGAGATCATCCACAAGGCAACCTTCGATCCCGCTCCGGCTCTGAAGGCCCTGCGCGAACGGCTGCCCAACGCCAAGTACGCGCTGGAAGACGAGGACGGCAACTTCCTCTCCACCGAGCGCTTCCAGGATGCCAGCTTCGGTGTGGAGTCCATCGGCGTGGACTTTCAGACCATGTTGGATGCCACCGCGGTCCGCGTGGTGGTCTTCAGCAGCGAGAACACCTCGGATGAGTTCAACGAGGCCATCAAGCACATCGGACTTTCCGGCGTGACCTACTCGGTGGGTTGGACCGCCTGGCTGGACATCGCCGCGGAGGGTGTCACCAAGGCAAGCGCCCTTGAAGCCCTGCGCCGGAAGCTCGGCACGGACCGGAACAACACGGTGGCCGTCGGTGATGGCCGCAACGACATCGAGATGCTCACCTGGGCAGGCCGGGGCATTGCCATGGGCCAGGCCCCCGACGAGGTACTCGCCGTTGCGGACGAGGTCACCGCGTCAGTGCTCGACGACGGCGCAGCCTTGGTTCTGCGCGGCCTGCTGTAACTGCGCATTAGCGGGCGGCGGGGTACCTAGACTGGGGCTGTGTTCTATGAAGAGTGCCCCGCGCCGCCCGGACTGCAGCCGTTCGTTACCCAGCTGTGGTTTGTCCGTGCTCAGCCTCAGGCCCGTTACGAGAAGATTCTCCCCGGCCCTTCGGCACACCTGATTCTGAATCTGTCTGACCCGTACAGGCTGATCACCCCTCCTGAGGGTGGAACAGCCCCCACCCTGTCGGAAGCCGGCGCAACGGAAGTTTCCACGGGCTTTTACGCAGGCCTGCAACGCAGTTATGTCATCAGTGAAAACCCGGATCAGCTGTTCAACATTGGTGCCCGTCTGGCTCCCTATGGACTGGCAGCGTTTACCAACCGGCCGCCGTCGGAATTTCAGAACCGGGTGGTGGATGCTGAAAGCATCTTTCCTGGTTTTTCCTTGCTCCGCTCTCAACTGACCACCGCAGGGCCTGAAGAGGCCTTCGCGGCACTGGCAAGTTTTCTGGAAGCGCAGCTCAGGCCGGGGTACGCGGCCGATCCCCGGACACTGCACGCCGTGGAAACCCTTGCTAAAGAGGACGTCGAAATCAGCGTGGTGGCTGCGGGATTGGGGATCAGCGCGTCCACGCTGGAGCGCATCATGATGCGGGATTGTGGGACCACGGCCAAGGCTTATTCGGACGTGTGCCGGTTCAACAGGCTCGTGAACCAGGCGGCAGCCCTGCCTATGGGCTCCATCCCGGGCCGGGAACTCCTTCACTTGGCCGATTACTACGACCAGCCTCATCTGATCCGGTCTTTCAGGCGCTTCAGTGGTTTTACCCCCACCGAATACCTTCAGGTGGTGCAGAACTACGGGGCGGAATATGCCACGTTTATCCCGCTCGAGGAAGTAGCCGGATAGCCTGCGGGTTTTTTACAAGACCGCGAGCTTGACCGGGCGTACTGTCCATTCAGGAACTGCTCACCCTGGAGAGGACACTGATGGACGTTCAGATCAATTGGCTCGCTGTGTTGTTGGCTGCGTTGGCCACGTTCGTAGTGGGTGGGCTCTGGTATTCGTTGTTGTTCGCCAAAGCGTGGCAGAAGGCGGCCGGGGTGGGCGATGAACAGTTGAAGTCCGGGACGGCTCGCGTCTTTGTGGGCTCGTTCCTCCTGGCGGCTGTGATGGCCGTTGTCCTGGCTGCGTTCATCGGCCGGGCCGGGTTCATGTTCGGGACCTTTGCCGGGCTGGCCGCGGGCCTGGGATGGGTGGCAACAGCCTTGGGTGTTAATTACCTGTTCGAGCGCCGCAGCCTCACACTTTTTGCCATCAACGGCAGCTACAACGTGGTTACTTTCACGGTGATGGGCGCAATCATCGGAGCCATGCAGGGGTAGCGCCCCGTAGGTACAAGAACTAGTTGAACTACTTGAACACCGTCTGGACCGGCCCTCCGCCGGCGGACTCAACAATGGCTTGCGCAACCACCCGGAGCTTGACGTTGCGGTTGCTGGAGGCCTTCTTGATGAGTTCCATCGCCTCCTCCTGGGTGCAGCGGTTCTGCGCGATGATGATCCCGGTGGCGATGTCGATCACGGTCCTGGACTCCATGGCCGCCCGCAGGTTGGCGGCGGTTTGGCTGTGCTGGGCAATCAGGATGGCCAGCTGAAGGCCCTTGGCGGCCTGCCCCACGTAGTCGTTGGCGCGCTGCACGGCTGCCTGGTCAAAAGCGTTGGGGCGGTCGGAGTACAGGTTGAGACCCGCCATGGCTGTGTCGTCCGGCAGTGGGAAGGGAACCGCAAGCACGGAACGAAGGCCATGGTCGGTGATGGCCTCGTTATATTCCGGCCAGGTATCGTCTTTTTCAAAGTCGGGAATATGGACCTGGGTGCCCTCGCGGCAGGCATGCAGGCAGGGCCCGTCGGCAAACGCGTATTGGACCTCATCCAGTTGCCGTGCACGTTCGCTGCTGCTGGCCACTGTGCCGGCTGTGCGGTGACGCATCAGCGTAATTCCGCAGTAAACCTCGTGGTCAGGGCTGCTGAAGATACTTGCTGAATGCCGGGCCAACTCCTCAAGGAACGCCTCGACGTCAGGCGTGCCCAGCAGCAAATCCTGAATATCGGACAGGACCGTACTCGGCTCTGCGAGTTGTGGTTCTTCCATGTAAATCTCCGATTCGTTGGACGCGGCTACCTTTTGAGCCTAACCCCGTTGAAAGCTAATAGTAAGTGTGCTTCTCTTTTTAAAGAGTCTTGCCGTGGGCTCACCTAACCAGCAGGTAGAGGATTGAAGCCCCATGCGACAGATCCCACGCTTTGACGTCCCCTCACGTCCCCCCGCCAACGCACCGCAAGGGAGCATCCAGCAAAGCTTTCAGGACAGCCTGATCCTGGACCACCTCAATCTGGCCAAGTCCATTGCCTCCAGGTACTCGGCCCACACCCACGACCTCGACGACGTCAGGCAGGTCGCATACATGGGCCTCATCAAGGCTTCGCGGGGTTATGACGAATCAAAAGGCGTCAGTTTCCCTGCCTACGCCGCGCCCACGATCGCCGGCGAGGTCAAACGCTACCTACGCGATCATTGCTGGGTGGTGCGCCCTCCGCGGACCATTCAGGATGTCCGCCGCCAAGTGCTGGCGCGGACGGAGGAAATGACCCAAACTCTGCAACGAACGCCAACGCCCGAGGAAGTGGCCCAGGACCTGGCCCTGGAGCCGTGCCAGGTGCGCGAAGCACTGATGGCCGGCACCAGCAAACGCCCGGATTCCCTGGATGCTCCAGTATCCGAGGGCCGCGAAGGCCTCCAAGGCTCGCTTTCGGCTTTCGGGTGCCCCACGGACCGCCTCGAGGACGTGCTGGCTCTCCGCAACGCCATCCGCGGACTGAGCGCCGAGGACCGGCACTTGCTCTACCGCCGTTACTACCGCGAGGAAACGCAGTCCACCATCGCCGAGGCCCTGGGGATGTCGCAAATGCAGGTATCGCGCAAGCTGTCCAAGATCCTGGTTTCCCTTCAAACCCAACTGCTGGACGAACAAGCCCATTTGCAGGACGGGACTGCACCCTAGAATCCGATGATCACAACCCGCGTTACCGCCGGAAGAGGGTCCCTATGTGCCCAGCCTCTCCACGGCGTCCACAACGTCGCGGACACTGACGGCCAAAAGCGCCGGATCAGGATCGGCTGAGAACACATCACCGCGGCGGAGTTCGACGGCGGTCAGCACCTTGTGCGGTCCGGGCGGCGGTCCCCATTCTTCCGCGGGGGCGGGGCCGAACAGCACCACGGACGGGCGCCCATAAGCGGACGCCAAGTGCGCTGCACCGGTATCGGCGGATACCACCAACCGCGCTTCGGCGATGGTGGCCGCGAACTCGGCAAGGCCTTGCCGCCCGGCCAGCAGGCCGTCGTCGAGGTTTGCTCCTTTGAGTTTCGCCAACGCGGCTGTCTGCTCAGCGCGCCCGCGCTCCGACGCGCCACCAGTGAGCACTACGTCGTGCCCGGCTGCCGCGAGTTCCGCCGCCACGTCCGCGAACCGATCCACGGGCCACAGCCGGCTGCCGTAGGCCGCGCCCACGTGGATCACGGTGGCTCCCGGGCGCGACGAAGGGACAGCGGGGAGGTTCAACCGGTAGTCCAGGGGGTCGGCTTCGATGCCGTGCCAGTTGAGCAGTCGGGTCCAGCGCTCGCGTTCAGGCAAGCCCGAGGTCCAGGCCGGCCCATCGATCCCGGGTGCCTCGTGCGCGACCACCCGGTTGGCCCCCAGTTCCTCGATCCGGAGGCGGCTCTCGGCGCCGTTTCCGTGCAGGTTCACGGCAATGTCCACGGCCCCGTGCGGGACGGTCAGGGGGTCGTCGAGGCCCGGGGTAGGCAAGTGATGGATGCCGCCCACCAGTTCCAGGGCCTCGGCGATCCAGGCCGGTGCAGCGTACAGAATGCGGTGTTCGGGAAAGGCCCGCCGCAGGCCTCGAAGCGCCGGAACTGCGACCAAAAGGTCACCGAGCTTCAAGGCGCGCAGGGCAAGCAAAAGAGGTTGATCGTTGCGTTCAGCTGTATTCATGGTGGCCTCCCGCTAGGAGTCTAGCGGCACGAAACTTCTCACCGCCGCACTGTTTAGCGTCCGGAGAACCGGGGAACGTTGCGGGTATGGGAGGAACCGGAACGTTGAAGGCGGTCCTGTTTGACCGCGATGGAACGCTGGTGGTTGACGTGCCTTACAACGGCGACCCGCAGCTGGTGCGGCCCATGGAAGGCGCCCTTGCGGCGCTGGAAGAAGTGCGCAGGGCAGGGCTTGCCACAGGGGTCCTCAGCAACCAGTCGGGTGTTGCCCGTGGGCTGCTGTCGATGGACCAGGTGGATGCCGTCAACCAGCGGGTGGAACAGTTGTTGGGCCCGTTCGACGTGTGGCAAGTATGTCCGCACGGGCCCGAGGACAGCTGCGAATGCCGTAAACCTGCGCCAGGCATGATCTTGGCTGCCTGCCATGCCCTGGGCATCGAACCGTCCGAGGCTGCCTATGTTGGCGACATCGGTACTGACATGGACGCAGCCGCGGCAGCTGGTGCCCGCAGTGTGTTGGTGCCCACGGAGATCACCCTGCACGAGGAGATTGAGGCTGCGGCCAATGTGGCCGTGGATCTTGGCCACGCGGTGAAGATCCTTCTTTCCGGGGTACCGGAAGAACAGGACACCCCTGTATGAGCCGGATCCTGGTAGCCCGCCTGGACAGCATGGGCGACGTCCTCCTTTCAGGACCCGCCCTGCGTGCTGTGGCCAACGGAAACAGGCCGGATGGCAGCCGCCCAAACGACGTGGTCCTGCTTTGCGGTCCCGAAGGGTCAAGCGCGGCGGAGATGCTGCCCGGAGTCACCGAGGTTTACACCTGGGCCTGCCCCTGGATCGTGAACCCCGCACCCCCTGCAACCGAAGCGACGGCCCGCCGGCTGATCGACTTTGTCCGCAATTCCCGCATCGAGGAAGCCCTGATCCTCACGTCCTTCCACCAATCCCCCCTCCCGCTCGCACTGCTCCTGCGCTTGGCAGGCGTCAAGAAGATCACGGGTGCGTCCACGGACTATGCAGGCTCCCTGCTGGACGTCCGGCTCAAACCCGGCGAGGACTTCCCCGAGGACCAGCCGGAGGCGGTCCGCGCCCTCACCATCGCTGAGGCCGGTGGCTACGTTCTTCCCGACGGCGACGACGGGAAACTGCGCATCACTCCGGGGTCGGACCCGGGCGGCGTGGCGGACGAACTGGCTGAAGGTGGCCCGTACATCGTGGTCCACCCGGGAGCCGCAGCACCCGCCAGGGCGTGGCCGGCCCTCCACCACGCCGCCACCGTGGAACTGCTCGAAGCATACGGGCATCGTGTGGTGGTCACGGGAGGTCCCGGGGAAACGTCCCTCACCGCAACGGTGGCAGGACCTTCGGCCAGGAACCTCGGCGGCGGAACCAACCTGCGGACGCTGGCAGCGGTACTTGCCGGTGCCGCCGTCGTGGTGACCGGAAATACAGGTCCCGCCCATCTGGCTGCAGCGGTGGGTACGCCGGTGGTCTGCCTGTTCGCACCCGTTGTCCCTGCGATCCGCTGGGCACCTTACGGCGTTCCGCTGGAGCTGCTCGGCGACCAGGAAGCGGGTTGCAGGAACAGCCGCGCACGCATTTGTCCTGTTCCCGGGCATCCCTGCCTGAGCTCGGTATCCCCGGAACAGGTTGTCGAAGCTGTTGAAAGGCTCCTGGGAGGCGTGTCGTCACTGTCCACTCGTCGGAAGGTGTGGAAACCATGAGGATCCTGGTGTGGCATGTCCACGGCGGATGGATGGAGGCATTCGTCCGTGGCCGGCATGAGTACCTGCTGCCAACATCGTCCGACGGCGGCGCGTGGGGTTTGGGGCGTGGGGGCCGTGAATGGCCTGCTGCCGCCCGGGAAGTTGACCTGGAGACGCTCGATCCGGACAGCGTAGATGCCGTCGTCCTCCAACGGCCCGAGGAGATCACTGCGGTGGCCCGCACGCTGGGCCGGCGCCCGGGCCACGACCTCCCAGCCGTCTACCTCGAACACAACACACCCAAGGGCGACGTCCCGTTCACGCTTCATCCCTTGGCGGACCAGGGCAGCATCCCGGTGGTCCATGTGACCCATTTCAACCAGCTCTTCTGGGACACGGGCTCGGCGGCCACCACGGTGATCGAGCACGGCATCCCCGACCCCGGGCACCTGTACACCGGCGAACAGGTAGAGATGGGCGTGGTGGTCAACGAACCCGTCAGGCGTGGCCGTGTCACGGGAACCGACCTCCTGCCCGGATTCGCCGGCGTGGGTCCGCTGCGGGTGTTCGGCATGGGGACGGAGGCGTTGCCGGAAGCACTGAATCTCAAGGGATTCGGTCTTAGCGAAAAACGGCTCCACATTGCCGGTGACGTGCAGGCGCCCAAACTCCATCAGGAACTGGCACGCTGCCGCCTGTACCTGCATCCGTTGCGGTGGACGTCGTTGGGGTTGGCCCTGCTGGAAGCCATGCATCTTGGCATGCCGGTGCTGGCACTGGACACCACCGAGGCGGGCCGCGCCGTACCGCATGGCGCAGGCCTCGTCTCCAACGACGTCGACGACCTCCAAAAGTTCGCCCGGCGGCTGCTGGACGACCCCGACGACGCGTACGCCATGGGGATCATCGCCCGTGAGGCCGCCTTGCAGCGCTACGGACTCGGTAGGTTTCTTCGGGCTTGGGACGAACTCCTGGCCGACCTGCCCCAGCACACCCACGGAGGAAGCCGTCCGCAACCCGGCACGGCTTTCGCCAGCCATGACACAGAAGCCAGCCATGACACCGAGAGGACGCACCCATGAAAATCTCCATGGTCTCCGAACACGCCAGCCCACTGGCTGCATTGGGAGGCGTTGATGCCGGCGGGCAGAACGTCCATGTGGCCGCGCTTTCGTCAAGCCTTGCTGATCGCGGCCACCAGGTCACGGTGTACACGCGGCGCGACGATCCGGACCTGCCCGCAAAGGTGCAGGTTGGTCCGGGACTCACCGTGGTCCACGTCGACGCCGGCCCTGCCCGCCGCATTCCCAAGGACGGGTTGCTGCCGTATATGGGTGCGCTGGCGGACGGGATCTGCGCGGACTGGGCCGGCCAGTTGCCGGACGTGGTCCATGCGCACTTCTGGATGTCCGGCCTTGCAGCCATCCAGGCCTCCCGGCGCGCCGGAGCACCAGACCCCGTGCCTGTAGTGCAGACCTTCCATGCCCTGGGTTCGGTGAAGCGCCGCCATCAAGGGTCCGCAGACACCAGCCCGCCGGCCAGGGAGTGGCTGGAACCCTGGGTTGGCCGCACGGCTGACTGGATCATCGCCACGTGCCCCGACGAGGTCTTCGAGCTCAAAGCCCTGGGCATCAGCCGGTCCAAGGTCTCCATTGCCCCCTGCGGCGTGGACCTCACGCTGTTCCCGGGAACCTCCGACGCCGAACCCAAGTCACGGACGCATCGCATCCTGAGCGTAGGGCGCCTCGTGCAACGGAAGGGCGTGGACACGGTGATCCAGGCCCTCCCGATCCTCGCTGAGGCAGGCTTCAAGGACGTGGAGCTGTTGATCGTTGGTGGCTCCGGCGACGCCCTGACACTTGAGGAAGACCCGGAAGCCCAACGGCTCCATGCGTTGGCGAAGGAACTCGGGGTGGAGGACAAAGTGACCATGCGCGGGCAGGTTCCACGCGATGCGATGCCCGGCATTTTCCGCAGCGCCGACGCCGTGGTCTGTGCGCCTTGGTACGAGCCGTTCGGCATTGTGCCGTTGGAGGCCATGGCCTGCGGAGTGCCAGTGGTTGCGGCTGCAGTGGGCGGACTCCGGGAGACCGTCGTCGACCAAAAGACCGGGCTGCATGTCCCGCCGCGTGATCCGGAAGCCCTCGCCGAGGCACTCGGCAAGCTGCTGGCCGACCCGGAGCTGCGCGCCGACATGGGCCGGGCGGGCGCTCGCCGGGCACGCTCCCGCTACTCCTGGGAACGCGTTGCCGCCGACACCGAGAAAGCCTACCGATCCGTCCTGGCGGCCGGGCTGTCCCGGCAATCCGAGCAAGTCCTGGAACCATTGGAAGGAACGGCGCTGTGATGATCAAAGGCCTTGCGACCACCGGGTCCAGCACCTCGACCACTGTCCAGGCGCGCTGGGTACCCAACGTCACCGACCCTACCCACACCGCTGAGGTCACCACACACCTGGACAACGTCCTGCCAGCGCTGGAGTCGCTGCGCTCGCAGTCCGGGCGCCTGTCCGCATGGGGAACCGAACTCGCCACCAGGCTGCTCTCCGGACAACGACTGCTGGCGGCAGGCAACGGCGGCTCAGCTGCTGAGGCGCAACACCTGACAGCTGAACTGGTGGGCAGGTTCGACGAAGAACGCGCGCCCTTCTCCGCCATCTCCCTGCACGCAGAGTCCTCCGCCGTCACCGCACTGTCCAACGACTACGGCTACGAGGAAGTCTTCGCCCGGCAAGTCAGGGCACATGGGCGGGCGGGCGATGTGCTTCTCCTTCTCTCCACCAGCGGACGCAGCCCCAATCTGCTCAAAGCCGCCCGTGCGGCAAGGGAACGCGGCATCGCAACGTGGGCTCTCACCGGTCCGGGCCCCAACCCCCTTTCCGATGCCTGCGATCAAGCCATCACCGTGGACGCCATCGCCGCCAACGCCCAGGAAGGCCACCTCATCGCAATCCATGCAGTGTGCCGGGCCTTCGACGCCGAGGTCGCCCAGCGCGCAGGTTCAAGCTCCTTCGGGGCGGGGCAACCATGAGGATCACAGTCGTAGGCGACGTCCTTCTGGACGTTGACATCAACGGGGCAGCCACCCGGCTCAGCCCCGACGCGCCGGTACCGGTGGTGGACGTCGGCGACATCCGGCGTCGTGCAGGAGGCGCCGGGCTCGTGGCCACCGTGTTGGCCCAGGACGGCCACAGCGTTTCGCTGGTCACCGCACTATCGGACGACGACGGCGCCAGCCACCTCAAGCGCGCCCTGTCCGGGGTGTCTGTGCTCACCGGAGTCCCGCTCGCCCCCACGCCCACCAAGACACGGGTGCGGATCGGGACACACCCGATGGTCCGGTTCGACGAAGGGTGCGCCCCCGCCCCTGTTCCCGCCAGCACGGGGGAGATGCTCGCAGCCATCGCCTCGGCGGAAGCCATTGTGGTGGCCGACTACGGCCGGGGAATGACCGCCAACACCGAGATCCGTGCCGCGCTCGCCGATGCTGTACGCCGCGTCCCCGTGGTGTGGGATCCGCATCCTGCTGGTTCCGAGCCCGTGCAAGGCGTCGCCGTCGTGACGCCGAACCTTGCCGAGGCCATCGCGGCGGCGAAAGCGGCCGGGCTGGAACCGTCCACGGGTGCCGAGGAAGCAGGCCGGTACCTGCTCGAAAGATGGGGAAGCAGCGCCGTTTTGGTGACCAGGGGTGCGGACGGGGCGCTCTTGATGTCAGCCGGAGCCGCGCAGGGTATCCCCGCCCCCAGAACCAACGTCAGCGACCCCTGTGGAGCCGGCGACCGACTGGCCGGCAGCCTTGCCGTGCACTTGGGATCAGGGATGGACCTCGCACAGGCCGCCGCCCGGGCAGTGGAGGATGCGTCCGCCTTCCTGGCAGGGGGTGGAGCGGCGGCGTTGGCGGTGGTGACCGAAGCGCCCGACGCCGGCCCCGTCGTCGAGCTTAAAGGTCTGGAACTCGTGGGAGCCGACGACCTTGACCCGGATGGTGTCCAGCTGGCTCGGGCGGTGCGGGCCGGAGGAGGCACTGTGGTGGCCACGGGCGGATGCTTCGATCTCCTCCACGCCGGTCACGCCCGGACGCTGGCCGCCGCGCGTGGTATGGGCGACTGCCTTATCGTTTGCCTGAATTCCGATGAATCGGTCAGGCGGCTCAAGGGTCCACATCGGCCAATCGTCAGCGTGGAGGACCGCGCGGAGTTGCTGCTGGCACTCGAATGCGTCGACGCCGTGGTGGTCTTCGGCGAGGACACTCCCGAAGCCTGCCTCACCGAACTGCGGCCCGATATTTGGGTCAAGGGTGGCGACTACACTCCCGAAGAATTGCCGGAAGCCCGCTTGGTGGCGGGTTGGGGAGGGCGCTGCGTCACTGTGCCCTTCCATCCGGCACGCTCCACCAGCGGCCTGGCTGCAGCCCTGGCCAAGGTCAGCTGACAACAACACCGTCAGCTGAGAACAAGCACCCAAGCAACCGATCAACCGAGAGGAACCGCATGAACACGCAAACACCTGGTCGCGTCATCGTCACTGGAGGCGGCTCCGGCCTTGGCGCTGCGATCGTGGAAGCCATCCGCGACGCCGGTGGCACGCCCTTCGTCTTCGACCGCGATGTAAGCAACGTCTCCGGGGCCAAAGCCCTGGAAGTGGACGTCTCCAACCGGGAAGCAGTGGAAGCCGCCGTCAAGGAGGCCGCCGACACCCTGGGCGGGCTCGATGGCGTGGTGACCGCGGCAGGCATCGACCGCTGCGGCAAGCTGGGCGATGTCCCTGCCGCCGAATGGGAAAAGGTCATTGGGGTGAACCTCCTGGGCACGGTGTCCGTAGTCCGGGCGGCCTTGCCGTACCTCAAGGAATCCCGCGGACGGGCCATCACCATTGCGTCCACGCTGGGTTTGAGGGCACTGCCGGATGCCACTGCCTACTGCGCCTCGAAGTTCGGTGTGATCGGCTTCAGCCGCGCATTGGCTGCCGAAACCGGGGGAGTCATAGGCGTCACCACCATCATCCCGGGCGGTATGAAGACCCACTTCTTCGATGATCGGGATGAGCAGTACAAGCCGCAGGACGATTCCAAACTGAACGATCCCGCCAATGTGGCGCAGGCAGTGGTGTTCGCGCTCTCGCAGCCGTTCGGCAGCGAAGTCCGTGAGCTGCTTATCTGCCCCGCAGAAGAAGGCTCGTGGCCGTAAGGTCCAGCACGTCCTGAACAACGTCGGCCACGGCGATGCCCTCGATGAGGGTGTCGTCGTGGCCGCAGTGCGGTGCCGTCCATCCCACCTGGGTCACGTCCGCTCCGCAGCGCGGGCACTGCGTAGCCCACGACATATGGACGCGGTGCAAGGCCCGCCCTCGAGGGCCCGCATTGAACGCGTTCCCCACCCAATAGATCCCTACCGTCGGGGTCCCCACTGCCTGGGCAAGGTGCCGGGGACCGCTGTCACTGGCGAGCATCACCGTGGCTTCACCCAGGAGTGCCGCCAAGTCTCCGATCTCCAGTTCGCCGGCCACGGAGCGCACGGCCTGCCGCTGGTTCTCCGCCAGTTGCCTGCCCGCGAGCTCGGACACTTCCTGCGTCAGCGCCTTCTCCGAACGGTCGCCCACAATCAACACTTGCGCACCTTCCCGCACTAAGGTTGCCGCCGCTTCAGCAAAATACGATGCCGGCCACCGCCTCCGCGGATCGGTGGCACCCGGATGGAGCACCACCAACGATGTCCGCTGATGGTCCTTGAAACCCGCAATGTTCCGTTGATGTTCCAGCGTCGGGAGCAGGGGAGGGGCGACGATCGACGGAGCGCCGGCCAGGCCTGCGACCTCCAACCAGCGGTCCGGTTCATTCTGGTAGTAGACGTAATCAAGGTTCCGCTCCAGCCGTTCCGCGTCCCGGGTGCGCGTGCCCACGGTATGCCGGGCGCCCAGGCGGAGCAGGAAAGGGTTGGAGAAGCGCCCTCCGCCGTGCATCTGCAACGCGATGTCGAATTTCCTGGCACGCATGGCCTCGAAAAAGGCCTCTTGCGCCGCGACGTCCCCAGCATCATCCTCGAAGCGCTCGCCGTTGCGCGGACCGTCGTGGACGCCCCGCGTCACTGGCAGCATTTGGACGTCGTCTACCGGACCTTCCGTCGCGGCAACCACTGCCGCGTGGATCGGTGTGCCCAGCACGGTGATGGTGGCAGCAGGGTAGGCCTCCTTGAGGGCGTGGAGGGCAGGGAAGGTGTAGATCAGGTCGCCCAAGCCGCCACCCCGGAGGACCGCAATCCGCTTCACGTCGCTGAACATTTCCAGCACGGGACCGACGCCGGGCTTGGGAGGAAGATTCATGAGCAATTCCTTCTTCAGGGTGGCGGAAACTCCCGGGCCGGGCGTGTGAAGCGCCTGCCGCGGGGTACCTGAGGGGAACAGGAAACTGTCGCCCAACCGGAAGGTACCCCATGGCACGCCTATCCAATCAAGAAGGCCTGGCTGACTGGTTGCCAGGCCGCTTGGCCGAGGAACGTCCTGTTGTGACGGTCATCGGCGATTCCATACTGGACGGCTGGTGGGATGGGACCATTGAGCGGTTCTGCCGCGAAGCCCCGGCTCCCGTCGTCCAGGTCCAGCGCCGCGACTTCGCCCCGGGAGGAGCCGCCAACACGGCGATGAACCTCGCTGCGATGGGGGCGGAGGTTCGTTTCATTTCGCTGATCGGAGAGGACCCGGCGGGCCGCACGCTCCTTGACCAGCTCCGCTCGGCAGGGGTGGACGTTTCGCATGTGGTCTCGCACCCCGCGATGACCACCACCACCAAATTCCGGGTGAGCAGTGGCGGGCAGGTCATGCTGCGGCTGGACGACTCGGCAACCGACCTTCCGGCCGAAGGCCTCCGCCACATGGCCGATGCCATTCCCGAAGCACTTCCCGGCTCGTCGGCCGTGGTCCTCTGCGACTACGGGGCGGGTGCTTTGGAAGGAGCTGTGCGCGAGGCCATTCTTGAAAATTTGGGGCCGGGGAGTGAGGGCGGGCAATCCACCCCAGCAGTGGTTCGGCAGGACATCCTGGTGGTAGTGGACGCCCACTATCCCGGACAGTGGGCCGACCTCAAACCTGACCTCGCAACCCCAAACGCCCAGGAAGCGGCCAGATTGCTTGGGACCGAGTTGCCCGGAGGCGCTGCCAGGTGCCCCTTCGTGGAAGCCCACGCAGACCAGCTCCTTCGCGCCTCAGGTGCGGGCGCCGTCGTCGTGACGTTGGACCGGGAGGGCACGCTGACGGTTCGCCCCGGCGGCACCTCCCAGGAGCCGGCCACCCACCGAACGTGGGCGCGGCCCCAGGCGGAAAAACAGGCCTCGGGCGCCGGGGATACCTTCGTGGCCGCGTTGACCATTGCCCGTGCTGCCGGATTGCCGCTGACCACCAGCGTGGATCTGGCCCAGGCTGCAGCAGATGTTGTCGTCCACCGGCCAGGCACCTCCGTCTGCACCACCGACGAACTCGCCAAGCACCTCCGGGGCTTTGCGGATACAGCACTGACGGACGCCGAGTTGGCGCGGCAGGTGGAGGAGCACCGCAGGGAGGGTAAGCGGATTGTGCTCACCAACGGGTGCTTCGATGTCCTTCACCGCGGCCACACCCGATACCTCAACCAGGCCAAGCAGTTGGGTGATGTACTGGTGGTCGCACTGAACAGCGATTCTTCGGTGCGGAAGCTCAAGGGCCCGGACCGGCCGGTCAACCATGAAGCTGACCGTGCGGCAGTCATCGCTGCCCTGAGTTGCGTGGACCATGTCATCGTTTTTGATACCCCCACTCCCATACCGCTTATAGACCTCCTGCAGCCCGACATTTACGCCAAAGGCGGCGACTACACGCCGGAGATGCTCCAGGAAACCGTGGCCGTGGAGCGCTATGGCGGCACCGTGACCATCCTGGACTACGTGGCCGAGCACTCCACAACAGCCGTGCTGGAGCGCATCCGCGCTACGGGCGACGGTCCGCAAACCTAAGGAAGGATGCCATGCGTATTGTGATCACCGGTGCCACCGGGCACGTTGGCACCGAAGTCCTGAAGCGGCTCCAGGCTGCGCGCTCGGAAGAAGGAGCAGACCTTGACCTTGTGGGCATTGTCCGTCGGCAGCCCGACCAGGACGCGCCTCCCTACCAAGGGGTCGAGTGGCACACTGTGGATATCGGCGATCGCAAGGACCAGCCTGCGCTGGAAGCTGCCCTGGCCGGAGCCGACGCCGTGGTGCACCTTGCCTGGTTAATCCAGCCGAACCACAACCGCGAACTGCTTCGCCGGACCAACGTGGCGGGAACGGCCCACGTGTTGGCCGCAGCCCGGAAAGCCGGGGTCGGGCACGTTGTGTGTGCTTCGTCCGTGGGTGCCTATTCACCAGCACCCAAGGGCCAGCGGACCAAGGAGGGTTGGCCGGCGGCGGGTATCCGCACGTCCCACTACAGTGCGGACAAAGCCGCGCAGGAGAGGATCCTGGACAGCTTCGCGAAGGAGAACCCGGAGATCGTGGTGGCCCGTCTTCGTCCTGCGTTGACGTTCAGCGACGGGGCAGGCAGCGAAGTAGGCCGGTACTTCCTGGGCCGGGTGCTGCCGCGGCTGGTTCCCCGCAAGCCCCGGTTGCCGCTGCTGGCTCTTCCCAAGGAACTGGTGTTTCAGGCTGTACACGCCGCCGACGTCGCCGACGCCTATTGGCGCGCGCTGGAGCGCAAGGCCGAAGGTGCCTTCAACATCGCCGCAGAACCCGTGATCGACCCCAACGCCTTGGCGTGGATTTTCAACGCCCGGCGGTTGCTGCCGTTCCCGCTTCCGGTGCTTCGCGCCGCCGTCGAGGTCAGTTGGCGTCTCCGTTTGCAGGCGACGGACGGCGGGTGGGTGGATATGGCAGCCAATGCGCCCATCATGGACACTTCCCGGGCACATGGTCTCCTGGGCTGGTCGCCCAAGCATTCCTCGCTGGAATCACTGGCGGAAATGCTCGACGGGATCGGTGCAGGAAAGGGCCGTAAAGCCTCGCCGCCACTGCATCCGCGCTAGCCCTTACTCGGCCGTCAGCACTACCGTGAGGATCCGGCGGAGACTCATGGCGACGGACGCCGGTGCGTTCACCGGTGCATGATCGGCGGCAGCGCCGGCTACAGCATCGCTGAGGGCAGAGATGCTGTCCTTCGCTGCGGCCAGGCGGTTGGCGAGTTCCCCGGACTCTGCATCCCGCCAGCGATCGATCACTGCGGCTACCGCTTCCAAGGATTCAGCCAGGTTTCCCACTACTGAGTCGGGGATGACCGTCCCTGCACCTTCTTCCCAGATGGCGCTTGCCAGGACATCGGTGATGTCCTGGACGTGGAACGTGAGCCGCTCAAGGGTCCTCAATCCGGCGAGGTCGCCGGGGATCCGGGTTGCCCGACGGCGGGACCTGGGGTTTGCTTTGGCGCTCAGCTCTGCCTGGTGAACGGCAGTCCGCACAGCTGCGGCGGTGAGCGAGAGATCATCGCTTCGGCTGGCCCAAGCCTCGTGGTTGGGCGGCCAGGACTCTTGCATGGCTTCGGCCATGTCCTTAAGTTGACGGGACAATGCTCCCTGGTGTCCGGCGATCGCGGGATCAATGTCGTCAAGGTGCAGGGGTGGAAACACGAGCCAGTTCACGGTGAAGCCGACAGCAACCCCCAACCCCATTTGAAGAACGTAGGCAAACGAGAATCCTTCAGCGTTGGAATCACCCAGCACCAGCACGAACAACGCCGCCATGGGGATCCATTCGGACGCTGTCCCCAGCCGTGGGAGACCGCCAATGAGAACGCCAAGTCCAACCACCAGGGCAACGGCCAAGGCGGTCGGTGCGGCCACGGTGGTGATGGCGAAGGCCATGCCGATGCCCAACACCAGCCCGGCCAGGCTTTGGAGCCCATGTTTGGCGGAGTCGGCAACAGTGGGGTGCATGCTGACCAGGGCGCCCAGGGGCGCGTAGTACGGGTACGCAGCGGCGGAGCCGGGCATGAAGGGCGCGAGGTACCAGGCGAGGCCTGCTGCAGCGGCCGTTTTGGCAGCGAACAGGAGTCGGTGGCGGGTGACAGTTTTTCGAAGCGCGGGAATCAGCCGTCGCCTCGCGGGCAGTTGGCTCATCACCCCAACATTCGCAGGTATGGTCCCGGCTGTCGAGCCGAAAGCGCAGAACGTGAGCAGGGACATCAATTCGTTCGATTGGGTGATTAGAACCCCCGCAAACGGGTACACACCCATTGATAGTAACGATACTTACTATCCCGGCTGCTGTCCGCAGCCTGCCAACTGTGGAAAGAGAGCGATAATGACTGAGAGCAAATCGCCGCAGGACGGAAGCTTCGCGGCGCCAACCACCGGTGCCCATGCAGGCACCGAACCGTTCACGGGAAATTACCTGGATTCAGCCGACGTTGAGACCCAAACGGCTGGTACCACCGGCATCAGTGGTACCCCCACTGGCTCCGGAACAGGCTCCGCCAGTTCCGGCAAGGTGGATACTGCCAAGGAAGAAGCCGCAGGCGTGGCCGGTGCCGTAGGCGACGCCGCCGGCGGAGTTGTAGACACCGCCAAGACCGAAGCCGGGCATGTTGCCCACGAGGTTAAGGTGAATGCCCGCCAACTGCTCACGCAGACCAAGGGCGAGCTGGCCGATCAGGCCCAAGCACAGCAGCAGCGCGTGGCCGAAGGGTTGCGGTCTATCTCGGACGAACTCTCCACCATGGCCAACTCGACTGAAAACGGTGGTGTGGCGACGGACCTGGTCCAGCAGGCAGCCCAGCGTTCCTCCTCTGTTGCCCAGTGGTTGGAAGGCCGGGATCCCGGTTCCCTGTTGGATGAAGTCAAGGGCTTCGCCCGCCGTAAGCCAGGAACGTTCCTGCTGCTGGCTGCAGGAGCCGGCGTCCTCGCCGGCCGTCTGGGCCGGGGCATGGCAGGCAACGCCTCCGACGCAGCCTCAGCAAACGCCACCCCAGCCACTACTGAGACGCCTCGAGCTGTCTACTACCCGACGCAGGGCGGTGCCGTGACTCCTCCCGCCGTGGACCTTCCCGGACCGACGGCCACCACCGCTGGATACGGTTCAGCCACCACCACCGGATACGACGCCGGTACCACCGGTGGCTACGACGGATCCACCCTCCCTTACCCGGAGACTGAAGCCGGCGGAGTTAAGGCCCAGGGCGACCCGCTTGCCGGACCGCTTGATCCCGATGACCCGCAGTACGGAGGACCCCGATGAGCAGTCCCGCCGATCTGCCCCCCACAGAAGCCCACGTGAAGGCGGAAACCCTTCCCCTCGGCGAGATCCTGAGCGACCTGACGCGTGATGTTTCCACGTTGATGCGCCAGGAAGTGGAGCTGGCCAAGGCGGAGCTGAAAGAGTCCGCCACCAAGGCAGGCAAGGGCGCAGGGATGCTGGGCGGAGCTGCATACGCCGGCCACATCACCGTGCTGTTCTTGTCCATTGCTCTTTGGTGGGCCTTGGGCCAGCTTGTTGGACTCGGATGGTCCGCTGTAATTGTCGCGGTCATCTGGGGAATCGTCGCAGCCGTTTTGGCTGCCAAGGGCCGCAAGGAACTGAACACCATCAAGGGCATGCCCCAGACCGCTGAGACGGTCAAAGAAATACCCCCCGCTTTGAAACCGAACACTGAGGAGACACGATGACGCAGAACCCCGACGCCCTGCGCGCCGATATCGAAGAAACTCGCCGGCGGCTCAGTACCAACGTTGACGCCGTGGCTGACAAGGTCACGCCTTCGCACATCGTCAACCGCAGGGTGGACAAGATCAAGACCGCTGTGTTCGGCGCCCGCGACGACGTCAGTGACGCTGCAGGCAACGCTGCCCACCGGGCCGGGGACGCTGTCTCCGGCATGGCCGGCACCGTTTCCGGGGCCGTATCGGACATCGGTGACGCGCCGCAGGCAATCACCCGCAAGGCCCAGGGCAGCCCTATCGCCGCTGGCCTGATCGCGTTCGGAGCAGGCTTGTTGGTGTCCTCGCTGTTCCCGGCCTCTGAAAAGGAGCGCGAAGCAGCCCAGGCCGTCAAGGAAGCAGCCCAGCCACTGACCGATGAGCTGAGCCACGCTGCCCAAGAAGTCGCCGAGCACCTGCGCGAGCCAGCGCAGGACGCAATGCAGAACGTCAAGGACAGCGCCACGGAAGCCGCCGCCAACGTCAAGGACGAAGGCCAGGCAGCAGCCGCCGATGTCCAGGACCGCGCGCAGACGGCCAAGGACAACGTCAGCAACCAGTAAGATCCACCGCTGACCCAACTGAGTCGCAGCAGATGCCCTTTTGAGCTTTCAAAACGGCATCATCTGCGACTCAGTTGGTTTAACGCTGCGTTCCTGGGATGTGTCGGGCTGGGTCTTGGATCAGCGCACTTCCAGGATCATCTGCAGTAAGCGGGCTGCGGCAGGCCGGGCTGCGTGTTCCTCGGACCACTGCGCACGGGCCAGGGCCTTGCTGACGGCCTGCGTGGTGATGCCCAGCTCCTGGGCCACGGCTTTTTGCTGGCCTCGGACGCCCGGTGTGAGCAGGTCAAGGACCCGCCATTCCGCTGCGCTGCGGTGTTGGACGATGTGTCCCAAGAGTCGCAGCACAGCTTCGGCTTCTGAAGCCAACGCGGTCAAAGGTCCGTCCACTGCCACCGGGATCCGCTCTTTGCCGTTGCGCAGCCTGTCGACGGCCCGGCGCGCGTAGACCAGGCCGTGGCCCGACGCGTCCTTCACCAGGTTGGGCAGCGGCTCATTGATGGGTCCGACTCCGATTCCTACATACCATTGGCTGGACCGGAGCGCGATCAAGGCAGTCTCCACGGCCTGGTGGCCCGATTCGACGATGCCCTGCACCTCATCCTCAACCGAGCGGTCAAAGTCGAGCCGCGCAGGAATGTGCCGCAGGTCCTTGAGCAGCTGCGGCACGAGGTCGCCGTCGCGCCGGCTGTCGCGTTGGTTGATAGTGAGAGTGAACATAGTGGATCACATGCTACCGGCTGGTAGACGGTCTGCAAGGGCCAAATTCGCCCATTGTTCAGTCCAGCCGTTCAGTCGAGCGCCGTCCGCCCGGTAAGGACGACGGCGGGCAGCGCACCTGCCGCGGCCCGTGCCGCGCCGGGCGTTCCTGCATCATTCATCGCCCCGTGGATAGCGAGGACCAATGGGGCGGGATCCTGGTTCGAAGCGAAGACCCAGAACGTGTCGCGGGCTTGGAAAACCACGGCACTCCGGCCTCCAGCACCCAGGGAAACCTTCCGGCGTGCCACCAATCGGCGGTCGGGATCGGTGCCGTCGGAGGTGGTCACGGCTTTGATGGTTCCGGGCGTAATGTCGGCCCAGGGAATCACAACGCGGGTGTGTTTCTGCGAGTACTTGGCGACCATCCCGCCGTCGAAGACCAGCAACTTCCGGAAGCTGCCCAGAAGCGTCATGGACCACAGCACTACACCCGTGAGAATGCTGGTCAGCACAAAGAAGGCGGGGTCGTTGAAGTGCCCGGCTTCCCGGGTGGACCGGATGGGGCTGACGAACTCTGCGATGGTCCCAAAAATGAACCCCAGCACGAGGCAAGGGATGAGGACCTTCCAGTAGATGTGCCGGGATGACGCTACGCAGCGGAGCTGTCCCAGGTCGGGGGTGAGCTCGCGCTCAACACGGCGGACCAGCCAGTTACGGCCGTGCATCCGGGCGCTGGCCGTAGAGGTTGGGCAGGTGCTGCCGATCGGCCGCAGCGGCTTGTTCGGCGGCGGGGACCTTGGGGTCCGGAACCGGTGCCTGGCCCTGCGCAATGCCGGAGCGGCGGTCGATGGCGGCGAACTTCGGATCCCAGGTGTCGTCTCCGCCACCACTGATGGCGGAAGCGATGAGCATCACCACGAAGAACGGAAAGAAGGACCAGGAGATGGCGCGCCATCCGCCCAGCCAGGCGCCCGCCGTCGTGCCGTTCTTGATCCGCACCGAGCGCATGCCCGCAGCGGCGTCGCCTACGCTGCCCACGGTTCCCCAGATCATTCCGTAGACCAACAGGCCCACGAACCACAGGACAACGTAGAGGGTCAGCCACAAACCGTCGTTGTAACCGAGGGCCGAGCCGCTGTTCATCATGGACTCACGGACCACCGCGGCAATCGCGGCCAGGATCACGTAGCCCACCAGGAAGACGACGGCATCCAGGACGCGACCCCAGAAGTGGGCACTACCCGAAGCCTTGACGAAGTATGCGCCGGTGTCAGGATGGCGGCGAACGGGGCGGCCGTTGACAGGATCAAGCAGCCCAGTGAGGGTGGTGGACTTGGAAGTGCTCATGAGGGACTTTCAGCTCGACGGCGGTGTGCGGCTTGGGTGCGGAACGTCAGGCCAGTCCGGCCAGTCCGCCCAGGACGCGGGCCAACGATGCCGCAGAGGTTTCCTGCAGCTCGAACGTTACTGATTCCGCCCGCTCCGGGCCGGATTCTGGCGAGCCCTCCACGCGCGGGGTGAGAACGTGGACGCCGGACGGACCGGTGTACACGGTGACAGTGGGGAATTCGTTGGTATTGGAATTGAAGGCCACTACGTTGCTTGCGGCCTGGGTGTCGGCCAAGGCGGTAGCGGCGTGTGCCTCGAACTGGGCTTCAGTGTAAAGGGCAGGCTCAGTATCGCGGGCGGCAGCCTGCTGGGGGTCGACGAATTCGGCCAAACGCGGAACCAGTTGGTCACGGGTGACCACGGTGAAGCCGTGCAAGCCGCTTTCGTCTACTTCCTCGAGCAGAACACCTTCGTCGTGAAGGTAGCCGTAGAGCCAACGTTTGCCGGTGGACACAGTGCGTTCCACAGAGACAACGCTGCTGCCGCTGCGGCGCAGGGTGAGGGCGCCGGTGATTTCTTCCGTGGCGTGCAGGCGGGAGGGCTCGGTCTCGCCCTCGAAGACCACCGGATACACGAGTTCCTTGGCGAGCAGGCCGCGCAAGGCGATGGCGCACATCAGTTCCTTGCTGGCGTCCTGGGCCGAAAGCCACGGCAGCGCCACCAGCTGTTCGTGCTGAACGCCGTCCAGGGCTACAACTTCTTCATCGGTCAGCGTAGGCAAGGGCGCACCGACGGCGCTGGCCGTGGCCAGGACCTTGGCTGCGGCCTCGATGTCCCTCTGGGTCCATTTCATGGTGCTGGTGGTCATCCGAATATCCCTCCGACAAAGTTTCCGACTGACTTGGCGGCGTCACTGACCCCGTCTGCCACCTTACTGCCTGCGTCCTTGACGAAGCCCGCCACCTCCTTGGCACCGTCGGCGATGTAACTGCCAGGGTTGCGTGCGAAGTTGCTGATGGAGTCCCAGTTGTCGGCTACGAGGTTGCCCAGCGCCCACGCGCCGGCGACGATGCCCGCACCGATCACGATCGGAGCACCGATCGGCCCCAGCAAGGCGGCCCCGCCCGCCGTCATGAGCATGATGCTGCCAACGCCACCCACCACGGACAGGCCGCCGGCAACGCGGTCGCCGGTGCCGCGCCAGCCATCGTGCTCGGGGTTGATCATGTCGCTGATGCCGCCCACGATGTTCAGCGGTGCCGCCAGTGCCCCGGCCACACGGAGGCCCTTGGAGAACTTGCTGGCATCCTGGAACGCCTGGCTGTAAGGGATGTTGGCTTTGAGGTCGGTGAGGACGTCAGTGACTTTCTCGCCGTTCCTCAGCGCGGTCATGGCGTCGCGGACAACCGTTCCGCCGGCCCGCCAGTTGGTCAGGACCTCGCGGGTCTTCACCCATTCCGTGTTGCCCAGCTTGAGGTATTTGTAGGCCGTCCACAGCGGGGCTGCCAAACCCTTGACGCCCATCGCGGTGTCATAGACGTCCTTGAGGACACCCACCGACGAGCCCGAGCCATCATTGTGGCTGGCGAACTCCTGCTGGTTGGCGTGCTTCTTCAGCTGGCTGGCATTCTCGCGCAGCATGGTGGCGGCCTTGACCAGGCTCTGCCGGTGCTGGGAGTTCCAATCGCCCTTGAACACCGTAGCGTCCCGGCCCTGCCACGCTGTTGTGGAATTGATGGCGTTGGACAACTGCGTGCTTTGCAGGCTGATGGCGTCGGCAGCTTTGCCCATCACGCCGGCCAGACTGCGAAGCTGCGTGATGTCCGCGCCGTAGAACCCAGCCATATGAACCCCCTGTGTAAGGCATCGAAAAGTCTCGTCCCAGCCTAAGCGGACCCGGGAGCTACCGCGATGGGGAGACATGCCCATGTGTACAGTCCGGGCAAAAGACGTTAAAGAACGACGGCGGCTGGTGCGGTTCGCAGGGAACCGCACCAGCCGCCGTCGAGCATCACGTGCAAGTACGCGACGCGGAAGCGTAACGCGAAGGACTAAGCCCTAGTGTGCTGCCGGAACGTAGCGCTTGATGGAAGCTTCCAGCTCGGCTTCGGCAGCGGCGCGGTCGCCCCAGCCCTCGGCCTTGACCCACTTGCCGGGCTCCAGGTCCTTGTAGCGCGTGAAGAAGTGCTCGATTTCCTTGATCAGGAATTCGCTGACGTCGCTGACTTCCTGGATGTGGTCGAAGCGTGCGTCAACGGGGACGCAGAGGACCTTGGCGTCTCCGCCGCCGTCGTCGGTCATGTTGAAGACGCCGATGGGGCGGGATTCAACGATGACGCCCGGGTGGAGGTCGAAGTCCTGCAGGAGCACCAGTGCGTCCAGCGGATCGCCGTCTTCGCCCAGGGTGTTCTCGAAGAAACCGTAGTGCGTGGGGTACTGCATGGAGGTGAAAAGGACGCGGTCCAGGCGGACACGGCCGGTTTCGTGGTCAACTTCGTACTTGACGCGCGATCCCTTGGGGATCTCGATGGTCACGTCGTGCTTCATGGAATGCTCCTTGACGGGTGTGGGTGGGGCGTTGCTCCGCCGAAGCGGCCGTCACGGGTGACGGTGCCTCAGGCAGGCTGCTCAGCCCGGGGCTGGCGGCAGGCAAAAGGACAGCCGGTGCCGCCGACTACTATTGAGGATATAGCGAGAGGCCCGGGTTTCTTGAACCGGCGGGGACATTTCAGGACTGACAGGACCAAGCAACTTCCATGATGGGCGTTAAAAACGGGGATACCCGCTGGGTATCTGCGGCGTGGGGGCGCTTGAAATGGCCGTTGCTGTTGGCCGGAGTCCTGCTGTGCCTCGGTGCCGTGGTGGTGGCCGGTATGGTGCCGGGCCTGCTGACCATGCCCAAGCCGTCGCCGTCGGTTCCCGCTTGGCACCAGGAGCCGGACCGCTTGGCTGACGTCAGCGGAGTGCTTCCCCTGGACGCCAATGCCCCCGTTCCCATGCCCGCTGAGGTTGCCCGGCAGCTTGACGCCACCCTGAAACCGGCCGGCGGGGGCAGTATCAGTGGCATGGTGATGGACGCGTCCACCGGCAAGGTCCTCTTTGACCGTGACGCCAACGCCAACCGGATCCCGGCCTCCAATATGAAGTTGCTGACCGCCGTGGCTGCGTTGAAAGCCCTCGGTCCGGAGGCGCGTTTTACCACCCGGGTGCTCGCAGCCGAGGATCCCTCCACCGTGGTGCTGACCGGCGGAGGGGACGTACTGCTGGGTGCTTCAGCATCGGATCCGTCGGCGGTTCTTGGACGCGCCGGTCTGGCTTCGCTGGCCTCGGATACTGCGGCGGCTTTGGCTGCGGCAGGCGTCAAGGGACCTGTCACCGTGCGAGTGGACGATTCACTCTTCGCCGGCGCACCCCTTAACCCTGCGTGGAGCCTGGACGACGTCGCCGCCGGCGAGACAGCACCGTTGTTTTCCCTCGCGTTGAACTCAGGCCGCTATGCTCCGGATGTCGTGACCGGTCCGCGCCCCCAGGATTCCGCCGTCACCAGCGCCGAGGCGTTCGCCGAGAAGTTGGCGGCTGCCGGCGTTGAGGTGGGTCCCGGCGTCGAACGCGGCAAAGGCCTCCCCGCCAAGGTGCTGGCGGCCGCCGAATCGGCCACAGTCAGCGATCAGGTGGACCTCATGCTTGAGTCCTCGGACAACTTCCTCGCCGAGGCGCTGGGGCGGATGACCGCCTTGGCTTCCGGTCAAAAGGCCACGTACGACGGCGCCACCGCGGCCGTGCGCCAACGGTTGGGGGAGCTGGGGATCGCCGCCGGTTCGATGCAATTGGCCGACGTCTCCGGACTGGCCTTGGAAAACCAGGTCAGTGCCCGCCAGTTTGCCGAGGTGGTCCGTGCCATCACCAGCGGACCGGACCTCTCCCTGCGCACCGCGCTGGACGGGTTCCCGGTGGCCGGCCTGACCGGAACCCTGGATGACAGATATGTGGACGCCTCTACCGCGGAGGGCGCCGGGCTGGTCCGGGCCAAGACGGGGACGCTCAATACGGTGATCGCCCTGAGTGGTTACGTGGTCGACGCCGACGGGCGGTTGTTGGTGTTCTCCTTCATCGGCAACGACCTTGAACCGGGGGCTGCTGCCAACAAGGTGGCCATGGACCGGTCGGCGTCGGTGTTGGCCTCGTGCGGTTGCCGGGGCTGAATGCTCCGCGTGGAGCGAACTTAAGAGCCCGCTGTCAGTCTCGTGTGGTGTGATGGTCCGTATGGTGTCATCTGCCCGCGATTCGTCAGCAGGGGCCCCGTCCCTGATCAATTGGGACCTGGCCGCCTCTACGGCTGCCCGGCTTGCCCCTCCCGGTCCGGAGCTTAGCGCCGGGGAGATTGGCAAGGCGGTGGAGAACCTGCGCTTCAACGCGGACATCTCCGTCCCGCACGTCCACGACATCACCGGGTTGGACGCTGCCCGGGATCTGCGTGACTCGCACGTCCTGGTGGTGGACCGCGCTTCCTGGTCCAAGGCCAACACGCAGAGCTTCGCGGTGATGCTCCAACCCGCGTTGAAAACGATGCTGGACAGCCGCAGCGGAGTGTCCATGACCCCAGCCGCAGCCGCAGCCAGCGGTGCCATCACCGGCACCCAGCTTGGCGCTGTGCTGGCCTTCCTTTCCAGCAAGGTCCTTGGCCAGTACGATCCCTTTGCTGCCCTGGCCCCTGAATCCAACGTTCCGCCCGGCGGCCGGCTCCTGCTCGTAGCGCCGAACATCATCTCCGTGGAGCGCGAACTCAACGTCCACCCGGACGACTTCCGCCTCTGGGTCTGCCTGCATGAACAAACACACCGCGTGCAATTCGCTGCCGCGCCGTGGCTCCGGCACCACATGCTCGACGAAATCGAGAAGCTCAGCGGCAACCTCCTGGGCAACATGGACTCCCTGGTGGAGCGCGCTGGTGCGGTGGCCAAGTCCCTGCGTGACCGCACTCCCTCAGACAAGACTCCGGGCCGCGGCGCCATCCTGGACCTCCTCCAGAACCCTGAGGAGAAGGCGTCCCTGTCCCACATCACGGCCGTCATGAGCCTCCTCGAGGGTCACGCCAACGTGGTGATGGACGCTGTGGATTCGAGCATCGTTCCTTCGGTGAAGACCATCCGCCAGCGCTTCAACGAGCGCGGCAAGGACCGCGGGGTAGTGGAGAAGTTCATCCGCAACCTCCTCGGCCTGGACGCCAAGATGCGCCAGTACACCGATGGCGCCAAGTTCGTCCGCGAAGTCGTAGCCGTGGCAGGCATGGACGGCTTCAACAGGGTGTGGGAATCTGCCGACTTCCTCCCCACCGAAGAAGAGATCCACAACTCCAAGCTGTGGCTTGAGCGGATGGGCCTTTGAGCATTCCTTCCGGTTCCGCCGCCGCTGGCTCCGGCGTCGATTCCGCTGCCGGTCGCGGCGGTAAGGGTCGACGGCGGCCCGGGCGCCTTGCGCCGGTGGTCGGCAAGGCGCGGAAACAGTTGCAGAACGCCTTGGCCTCCGCGGGTCATCCCCAGCGGGTGCTCGTAGCCTGCAGCGGTGGGCCGGATTCGTTGGCTTTGGCAGCCATAGCCGCGTACTTCGGCCGGCGTGGCCACGTCGATGGACATCCGGTAACGGTTGCCGGTGTGGTGGTGGATCATCAGCTGCAGCCGGGCTCTGCAGAGGTCGCCTCCCGGACTGCCGCGGTGTTGCGCGAGCTGGGTCTGTCTCCGGTGGAGGTGCGCACTGTGGAAGTCGCGGCCACTGGGTTCGGCCCTGAGGCCGCGGCCAGGGATGCCCGCCATGCTGCGTTGGAATCTGCTGCCGCGGACCTGGCGTGTGATGTGATCCTTCTTGGCCACACCCTGGACGACCAAGCCGAGCAGGTGTTGCTGGGCTTGGCCCGTGGTTCAGGGACTCGGTCTTTGGCGGGGATGAGGCCTGCCCGCGGTCGCCTTCTCCGCCCTTTCCTGGGCCTTCGCCGAGCCGAGACCCTGGAAATTTGCGAGGTCGAGGAACTTTCGCCTTGGCACGATCCCAGCAACGCCGACCCTTCCTTTGCCCGGTCCCGGACCCGCGTGGAAGTCATGCCTGTCCTGGAAGAGAAGCTGGGGCCGGGGGTCGCCGAGTCGCTTGCCCGGACCGCCGCAATACTGCAGCAGGATGCCGATTTCCTCGAAGATCTGGCCAACGAGACCTATCTCTCACTTGTCCAGCGTGAAGACGGCGGGGCATGGCTTCCGGAAGACGCCGTACGTGAGCTGCCCGCAGCGCTGAGGTTCCGGGTCATCGCGAAGGCTGCCGCCGACGTCGGGGGTCAACAACCTGGCTACGGACGGCTCCAAGCCGCGGAAGCGCTGCTGCGGCGACAAGGGTCGGCCGGACCCGTGGAGCTTCCCGGCCACGTCAGTGTTTACCGGTTGTCCCTGAGCGATTTGGAGCAGGAGCGTTCGGTTTCCGCCGGTGCTCCGGCTGCCAGTAGTCCGCGCGATTCGGCCGGCGCCGGTCCCCGCGAAGCCGCGCGCTGTGGGAAGCTAGTATTCCGGCATCAGAAACCGTCCCAACAGTAGCCGCACCCGAGCATCAAAACAGGAGCCATTGGTGGATTCAAACGACGTCCAGGCAGATCTCAAGCACGTTCTTTACACCAAAGAGCAGATCCAAACGCGCATCGCGGAACTCGCAGCGCAGATCGACAAGGACTACGAGGGCCGCGACATCTTGATCGTCGGTGTCCTCAAGGGTGCGGTCATGGTCATGGCTGACCTGGCGCGCGCTCTGCACAGCCACGTCAGCATGGACTGGATGGCTGTCTCGTCTTACGGTTCCGGTACCCAGTCTTCCGGCGTGGTCCGGATCCTCAAGGACCTTGACACCGACCTCATGGGCAAGGATGTCCTGATTGTTGAGGACATCATCGATTCCGGACTGACCCTTTCCTGGCTCAAGTCCAACCTCGAATCCCGTGGCACGGCCAGCGTCGAGATCTGCACGGCCTTCCGCAAGCCGACCGCCGCCAAGGTGGAGATCGACGTCAAGTACGTTGGCTACGACATCCCCAACGAGTTCGTGGTGGGCTACGGCCTCGACTACGCCGAAAAGTACCGCAACCTGGACTTCGTGGGCACCTTGGCCCCACACGTTTACGAGTAAATCCCTCGTCGCCTTCCGCCGCATCACGTTCCGCCAACGTATCTGTCATCTCAGGATGCGTTTGGGCCGGGCGGGTGCGGCGTTCGCGTTAACGGCTTCATTCGTTGGGCGGCCGCATTCAAGGGGTGCCCTGGGGGAGCCCCCGGAGCTACACTGAACCATGACCGGTGCCCCTGCCCGTCTCCTGGCATGGCTCGTCGTCTTGTCGACGTTTCTCACGGCCTGCACTCCTGCGGTAGATGTCAACGGGACAGCTGCCGCCCAGTCCAGTGCGGCCGCGTCGGCCCCGCCAATCGCCGGTGACGTCGCAACTCATGCGCCCGCCACCGTCGCCACACTGCCCCCTGCGCCTGCTCCGCCTCCCGCGCCTGCACCTCCACCGCCGGTACCCCAGGCTTTCGCGCTGAACCTCTACCAAGAGGGTGACTTCGTGCCGCAGTACACGTTTGATTGGTGCGTAGCCGCCAGCATCCAGATGGCACACAACCTCATTGACGATACGGGCGGCGCGTCTTGGGCAGCCCCCGCACAGCAAAGCGAGCTGTGGGAGATGGCCCGCGCCCGGTCATCGAATTCATTCAACGGTGCCAACCCCCGGGGTTGGGCGCAGGTGTTGACTGAGGTTGGTATGGGCCCGTACTCGGTGGTCAGCGTCGCGACCTACGAGGACACGCTGCAGACGGCGGCGCGTGCCATAGCGGAAACTGGCCGGCCAGTGGGGTTGGTCATGTGGAGCGGCCGGCATGCTTGGGTGATGAGCGGCTTTGAGTCCATGGGTGATCCCGCGCAGTTCCCGGAGTTTCAAATAACGGGGATTCGCGTCCTGGATCCGCTTTATCCCCACGGCAGCGGGCAGTGGGGTCCCTCTCCGGAGCCCAACAGCCTGCTTACTCCGGAGCAGTTGGCCACACAGTTTGTGGTCCGTGAACCCCGGCGCTGGAGTACGGACCTGCCCGCTGGTTATTTGCTGGTGCTTCCGGTCGCAGCCTGACCAAGCAGCATCGAGACCACTCGGAAGCAACCAAGGTGGTGCACTGCCCACCAAGCGTAAATCCCTGTCCCATCGCCCTCGAGGCGAGTATCCTGTGTACGCCCAGAGGGAACTTTTGGACTTTCCGGTGCGTGAATTACTGGGAACGGTGTATAGCTTGAAACTGAAGCAGCACCACTCGCGCGCAGAAGTTGCGCCTTGCAGCACTACCAGGAGGGACGGGGCAAAACCCCGATCAGATGAAAGCTAAGAGTTTCTTCAAGGGCCCGGGCATCTGGATTGTTGTCGTCGTTGGCTTGCTCCTGGTGGCATTCGCAACACTGGCTCCGGGCGGTTCAACGCGCATTGACACCAAGGAAGGCCTGGAGCTCCTTTCCCAAAGCGGGAAGGTTGAGCAGGCCAAGATCTTCGACGCCGAAAACCGCGTTGACCTGGTGCTCAAGGACAACCTGAACCTGGACGGCCAGGACAAGGGCAAGAACGTTCAGTTCTTCTACGTCACGGATCGTGGTCCGGATGTGGTGAAGGCAGTCACCAACGCCAACCCGGAAAAGGGCTTCACGGACCAGCCGATCGAGAACAACTGGTTCTCCGGCCTGTTCTCGCTGCTCATCCCGGTGCTGCTCCTCGGTGTGCTGTTCTGGTTCCTGCTTTCCCGTATGCAGGGCGGCGGCTCCAAGGTGATGCAGTTCGGCAAGTCCAAGGCCAAGCTGGTCAACAAGGACATGCCGCAGGTGACCTTCTCCGACGTAGCCGGTGCTGACGAAGCTGTGGAAGAGCTCCAGGAAATCAAGGAGTTCCTCCAGGAACCGGCCAAGTTCCAGGCTGTTGGCGCCAAGATCCCCAAGGGTGTGCTGCTTTACGGCCCTCCAGGTACCGGTAAGACGCTGCTTGCCCGCGCTGTTGCAGGCGAAGCCGGCGTTCCCTTCTTCTCCATCTCCGGCTCGGACTTTGTTGAAATGTTCGTCGGCGTTGGTGCTTCCCGCGTCCGTGACTTGTTTGAGCAGGCCAAGGCCAGCTCTCCGGCCATCATCTTCGTTGATGAGATCGACGCCGTTGGTCGTCACCGTGGTGCCGGCATCGGCGGCGGCAACGACGAACGTGAGCAGACGCTGAACCAGCTCCTCGTGGAGATGGACGGCTTCGACGTCAAGACCAACGTCATCCTCATCGCTGCCACCAACCGCCCGGACGTCCTGGACCCCGCGTTGCTGCGCCCGGGCCGCTTCGACCGGCAGATCACCGTGGAAGCCCCGGATATGATCGGCCGCGAGCAGATCCTGAACGTTCACGCCAAGGGCAAGCCCATGGCGCAGGGCATCGACCTCAAGGCTGTTGCCAAGAAGACCCCGGGTTACACGGGCGCCGACCTGGCCAACGTCCTGAACGAGGCCGCACTTCTGACCGCGCGTTCCAACGCCAACCTGATTGACGACCGCGCACTGGATGAGGCAATCGACCGTGTCATGGCCGGCCCGCAGAAGCGCAGCCGGGTCATGAAGGAACTCGAACGCAAGATCACCGCGTATCACGAAGGTGGGCACGCTTTGGTTGCCGCTGCCCTTCGTAATTCGGCACCGGTCACCAAGATCACCATCCTTCCCCGTGGCCGCGCACTCGGCTACACCATGGTGATTCCTGAGGACGACAAGTACTCGATCACCCGTAACGAACTGCTGGACCAGATGGCCTACGCCATGGGTGGCCGCGTTGCTGAGGAAATCGTGTTCCACGACCCCTCCACCGGTGCTTCCAATGACATCGAGAAGGCAACCTCCACAGCCCGCAAGATGGTCACGCAGTACGGCATGAGCGAACGCGTTGGCGCTGTGAAGCTGGGCCAGGGCGGCGGCGAGCCGTTCCTCGGCCGCGACGCCGCACAGGAACGCAATTTCTCCGACCAGATCGCCTACGTGGTGGACGAAGAAGTGCGTCGACTCATCGACCAGGCGCACGACGAGGCCTATGCCATCCTCACGGAAAACCGGGACGTCCTGGACCGTCTGGCACTGGAACTCCTTGAACGGGAAACCTTGAACCAGGCTGAGATTGCCGAGATCTTCCATGACATCCGGAAGCGTGATTTCCGTGAGATCTGGCTGTCCAAGGAATCCCGTCCGGTCCAGTCCATCCCGCCCGTGGAAAGCCGGGCAGAAAAGGCTGAACGCGAAGCCCAGGAGGAAGCCAAGCAGGCGCGTCTGGACGAACCCCTGGACGTCGTCGCTCCGCACGCGCAGGGGGTCAGCAGCCAGGACTCCTTCCAGGCACCGCGACCAGACGGCGGCAACGACTCCACGCATCACGGCTAAGCTATCTGCCGTGACTCATTTCGACGACGACGACGACCTCGCCGCCGCCCACGGCTCCGCCGCGGGCTCCAAGCACGCCCATAAAGTAGACCGTCCGCGCATTGAAGCGGCGGTCCGCGAGATCCTCTTGGCTATTGGTGAAGACCCTGACCGTGGCGGCCTCCAGGACACGCCCAAGCGCGTGGCCAAGGCGTACGCCGAGGTTTTTGCCGGGCTCCACCAGCATCCGGCGGATGTCCTTTCCACCACGTTCGACCTCGATCATGAAGAGCTCGTCCTGGTGAAGGACATTCCGTTCTATTCGACCTGCGAGCACCACCTGGTGCCGTTCCACGGAGTGGCGCATGTCGGTTACATCCCGTCACATGACGGGAAGGTGACAGGCCTCAGCAAGCTGGCGCGGTTGGTCGACATCTACGCGCGCCGGCCGCAGGTGCAGGAGCGCCTCACGACGCAGATCGTTGAGGCGTTGGTGAAGCACCTCAACCCGCGTGGTGCCATTGTGGTCGTCGAATGTGAACACATGTGTATGTCCATGCGCGGCATCCGCAAGCCCGGCGCGAAGACCGTCACCAGTGCGGTGCGCGGTCAGCTCCATGACCCGGCCACCCGCGCCGAGGCCATGAGCCTCATACTCGGAAGGTAATCTCTATGGACTCCCTCGCTGCAGCACCCGGAACCGGCCCGGCCACAAGCCCGTTGCCGGTTCTCCGTAAGCCGCGGCCCGCGGCCAGGTTCGAGGACCTGCCGACGGACCGCACGCTCGTCATGGGAATCCTCAATGTCACCCCGGATTCCTTCAGTGACGGCGGCACCCACCGGACGCCGGACACGGCTATCGCGCTTGGTTTGCGCATGTTTTACGCCGGCGCGGACATTATCGACGTCGGTGGCGAGTCCACGCGCTCTGGCGCCGAGCCGGTTTCCCCGGAAGAAGAACAGCGCCGTGTCATTCCGGTGATTCAGGCGTTGGTCAAGGCTGGCGCGCTGGTCAGCATCGACACGATGCACACGTCCACGGCCGCCGCGGCAGTGGAGGCTGGTGCGGCCATCATCAACGATGTTTCCGGCCTCACCATCGAGCCCGGTATGCCGGAGCTCGTAGCCCGGACCAAGGTC
Organism: Arthrobacter sp. D5-1; assembly: GCF_017357425.1. Lineage (NCBI taxonomy): Bacteria > Bacillati > Actinomycetota > Actinomycetes > Micrococcales > Micrococcaceae > Arthrobacter > Arthrobacter sp. D5-1. Next base: position 233,541 of record NZ_CP014571.1, read on the forward strand.
CCGTACATCCTTACGCACCGCCGCGGCGATGCCATGACCATGGACAGCCTGACGGACTACCACAACGTGACCCAGGACGTGGTGGCTGAACTCAGCGGCGTCCGCGACAAGTTGTACGCAGCGGGCGTTGCCCCGGAGCAGATCATCATTGATCCCGGAGTCGGTTTCTCCAAGAACGAGGACCAGAACTGGGAAATCCTCAAGAACCTTGATCAGCTCTTCGGGTTGGGCCACAAGGTGATGGTGGCTGCTTCCCGCAAGCGGTTCCTCGGTTCGCTGCTCACTGTTGCGGGCAAGTCGGCTGCTCCGCTGGAACGCGACGCCGCCACCGCTGCAATCACCGCTTTGAGCGCCGCCAAGGGCGCCTGGGCTGTCCGCGTCCACGACGTCGGACCCAGCCTTGACGCCGTCAAGGTCGCCGCCCGCATCGCACGCTGATAGGAAACGCTGTGGACAGGATCACGCTGACGGGCGTCACCGCCGTGGGTTATCACGGGGTGTTCGATTTTGAGCGCCGTGACGGCCAGCCTTTCGTGGTGGATGCAGTGCTCCACACGGATTTCACCAAGGCCGCGGAGACAGATGACCTGCAGTACACAGCGCACTATGGTGAAGTTGCCGAGCTGATCACCCGGCACATCGAGGGCGAGCCCTTGAACCTGATCGAGGGTCTGGCCGTCAGGATCGCGGAGGGCATCCTCGCGAACTACAGCGTGGCCGCCGTCGACGTCACCGTCCACAAGCCCAAGGCTCCCATTGAGGTGCCGTTCGGCGACGTTACGGTCAGTGTGCACCGGGAGCGATCATGACATCCGGCTACACCAAGGCCATCCTGGCCCTCGGCAGTAACCTGGGGGAGCGCAACGACACCCTTTCCACTGCGGTTGCGGCCTTGGTGGATCCGCCGGAGGTGCGGCTCCTTGGAGTTTCCCCGGTGGTGCAGACCAAGGCAGTCGGTGGTCCGGAAGGGCAGCCGGACTTCCTGAACATGGTCATGGCCGTGGAAACCACGTTGACCCCGCTGGAACTCTTGAGGCATTGCCACGACGTCGAACAGCAGCACCACCGTACGCGCGAGGTTCGCTGGGGTCCCAGGACGCTGGATGTGGACATCGTCGTGTTCGGCGACGTCGTCAGTGACGATCCCATTCTTACTCTTCCCCATCCGCGGGCAGCTGAGCGTGCATTCGTGCTCTATCCGTGGTCGTTGTTGGAACCGCACGCACAGTTGAACGGGCGCAGTGTTGCTGAGTTGGCTGCCGTCGCCGCTGACATGCCGGATATCCGGCGCTTCGATGGTTATGGCGACGTAGCCGGCGTGCCTGCGACGGGAGCAGTGGAACAGCCATGAAAGCAATGCGCCCGGTGGTTCTGGTGCTCATCGCCGTCATCGCTGCGGTCATTGGATGGTTGGCAACCGCCACCACCAACCGCTTCAGCATGCCCACCCCGGTCCTGCCGGTATCCGCGCTGGTGACCATGGCCGTTATTGCCGGCCTCACACTCATCATGGGCATTCGTGTGCTGCGCTGGCGCAACGGCAAGAAGAAGAACCTGCTCAATCCGATTCTGGCGGCCAGGACATTGATCCTTGCCCAGGCCTGCGCCTATGCGGGAACCTTGCTGCTTGGCTGGCATGCCGGAATCTCGATGGACCTTCTCCGGATCGGCAGCTTGCGCGGCGGCGAGGGAATACTGTGGAACGCCTTGCTGATGGGCGGCGGTGGCGTGGTCATGGTGGTGGTTGGGCTCGTGGTGGAGCGTTTCTGCCGGATCCCACCCGAGGATCTTGAAGGTGGCACTGCCGGACCGGGGCCCCGTCGCGGCGAAACCAAAGGCGAAGGCGAGTATGCATACCGAGGCGATTGATCCTCCCGGCGTCCAGTGGCTTCGGGTTTCCCCGAAGTACGTCACCGTGCGGTTGGTGGAGTGGGCCATCGGCAATGTCCTGATGCTGACAGTCCTCAGTTTGCCGCTCATATTCGTGCTGCTGGGTTGGTGGCGTTGGCCTCCTTTGTGGCTCGCCATCACGGTTCCCGCAGTGATGCTGGTCCTGGCGCTGTGGCGGCTGGTGTTGATTCCCCGCCAGGTACGCGCCATCGGCTACGCAGAACGCGACGACGACCTCCTCATCCGCCGCGGCATCTTCTTCCAACGCACCATGGTGGTTCCCTACGGCCGGATGCAGTACGTGGACGTTGCGGTTGGTCCGGTTGAACGCAGCTTGGGACTGTGCACGCTCAAACTCCACACGGCATCGACCGGAACCAACGCGCACCTGCCTGGTCTTCCGGCAGAGGAAGGCGCACGGCTGCGCGAACAGCTTTCGGCCCGTGGAGAAGCCAGGCTGGCCGGGCTGTGAGCCCGGAAGGCAACGCGGCGGTGAGCCTGCCGGATCAACCGGAAGCAAAGGTCGACGGCGACTGGAACCGCGTCCACCCGGCATCACCTTTCGTTCGTGGCTGGGTGGCACTTGCCGCCGTCGGGTTCTTCTTTGGCCGTGACGCATTCGAACGCATGTTGCAGGGCAGGGATTTTCTGGATCCAAACCTGAACGGCCGTGTGCCGTGGCTTTTGGCCGGCGGCGCCGTGGTGCTGCTGTTGACGGTGGGCAGTTTCATCCTGAGCTGGTACTTCACGCGTTACCAGGTGGCCGAAGGGTACGTGCGCGTCAACACTGGTTTCCTGTTCAAGCAGCAGCGGCAGGCCAGATTGGACCGTGTCCAGGCCATCGACATTGTTCAGCCGCTCTTGGCGAGGATATTTGGCCTCGCTGAACTCAAATTTGAAGTGGCCGACGCCGGCGAGTCGGCGGTGCGGCTCGCTTACCTTCCGCTCGCCCAGGCGAAGCAATTGCGCGCCACCATCCTTGCGCGGGCGGCCGGCGTTGTCAGCGAGCCCGGTAAGGAAGAGGAAATTCCTGAGGCACCCGAGCATGTGGTGCTGTCTGTGCCTCCGGCACGGCTCATTGGATCCCTCGTGTTGAGCGAGCAAACCGTCGGAATCCTGGTCGGTGCCGCCGTGGTGGTAGCTGTCTCTGTTTTCACAGAGAACCAGACGCTGTTCCTGGCGCTGATCCCCGGCATCCTGGGCATCGGCGCAGCCTACTGGAATTCCTTCAACAAGGGCTACAACTTCACGGCAGCCATTTCGCCGGACGGTATCCGCCTTCGATACGGTCTCCTGGACACCCAGGCGCAGACCCTGCCTCCCGGACGCATCCAGGCAGTCATGGTGACGCAGCCGCCTCTCTGGAGGATCTTTGGCTGGTACCGGATGCACGTCAACGTGGCGGGTTATGGGATATCGGGCAGTACCGAGGGTGCCGCCCGGACCATGCTGCTGCCCGTCGGAATGAAGCCCGATGTCCTGCGAATGATGTCCTTGGTGCTGCCGGACCCGGGGGTTGAGGACCCGGAGCGCGTCTTCACGGCCGGACTGGATGGGTTGGCTCCGGCCGCGCCCGACGCCGCCCCGACAGATGAATTTGTCACCACACCCCGCCGCGCACGGTTGCTTGCTCCACTTGGCCGGCGTCGCAACGGATTCCTTGCCACGCGCACGGCGTTGTTGATCCGATCCGGCCGTTGGTGGCACACGCTGGTCCTTGTGCCGCATCAGCGGACGCAGTCCATGGCGCTCCACCAGGGGCCGCTGGCTCGCCGCTTCGGAGTGGCCGACCTTGTCCTCCACACCACCGCCGGACCTGTTTCTCCCAGGGTCTTCCAAGCTGATGCGGCCCAGGCCGTGGAACTCTTCGACCAACAGGCTGCCCGCGCCCGGGAAGCCCGGAAACGGCAGACGAGCGAGCAGTGGCTGGCGCAAGTGGCACCGCAGGCCCCGGAGGTTGCAGCCGCAGCGGAGGTTGCGACCACAGCGGAACAGCCGCCCCCGCCGGCACAGTCCGCGCAGCCGGCCCGGCCAATCCAGCCGGAACACCCCCACACTTCACCGCAACAGGAGGACCGCCACGATGGCTAGGCCAGGACGACTCGGAGTCGGAATCATCGGCGCCGGCAAGGTGGGTGCCGTGTTGGGTGCCGCTTTGCGCGCGGCCGAGCACGCCGTCGTCGGGGTTTCTGCTGTGTCGGAGGCGAGCCGTGAGCGTGCCGAAAACCTGCTGCCCGGTGTTCCGGTCCTGGAGATCCAGGACATCGTGGAGCGTTCGGAACTGGTGCTGTTGGCCGTTCCGGACGACGCCCTCGGGGAGTTGGTGGCGGGGCTCGCCAAGCTGGGCGCCTGGCAGCCGGGCCAACTGGTGGCACACACGTCCGGCCGGTTCGGCGTGGGAATCCTCAACCCTGTCCGTGCGGTGGGCGCGATCCCGCTGGCGCTGCACCCGGCCATGACTTTCACGGGCATGAGCTTGGACCTGACCCGGCTCATGGATTGCACTTTCGGTGTTACCGCGGATGCGGCCATGCTGCCGATCGCTCAAGCCCTCGTGGTGGAGATGGGTGCCGAACCGGTGGCCATTGCCGAAGCCGACCGCACCCTCTACCACGCGTCCCTTGCGCATAGCTCGAACCACATGGTCACGCTGGTGGCCCAGGCATCCCAGATGCTGCGGGAGATCGGCGTCGAAAACCCGGAGTCCATGCTGGGTCCGCTGTTGCGCGCCACACTGGAGAACGCCCTTGCATCCGGCGAATCGGCGCTGACCGGTCCGGTGGCGCGTGGAGATGTGGGTACCGTTTCCGCGCATGCCCAGGCACTGAAAGAGTACGACGGCGGTGCGGGCGGCGATGTTCTCGCGGCCTACCAGGCCATGGCGCGGGCCACCGCACGCAGGGCGGAAAACCGCGGGCTCCTGCGGCCCGAACAACTGAATGAGATCGACGAAGCCTTGGGTGCCGACCCCAAGTCGCCGGAAGGATACTGAACAGCATGGCCATCAAACTCGTGACTACCGCGGCGGAACTGCGTGCTGAAAGTGCACGCTTGCTGGCATCGAAGGGCGGGAATTCGCAGGGATTGGTCCCCACCATGGGTGCCCTGCACTCAGGCCACGCGGCACTGGCACGGACCGCCGCGGCCGAGAACGACGTGGTGGTGGCCACCATCTTCGTCAACCCGCTGCAGTTCGGCGACGCCGTTGACCTGGACCGCTACCCGCGCACGCTCGACGCCGACATGGCCCTGCTGGACGCCGAAGGCGTTGACCTCGTGTTCGCGCCGTCCGTTGACGAGGTGTATCCCGGCGGACAGCCCCTGGTGCGGGTAACCTCCGGACCGTTGGGCGAAAAATGGGAAGGTGCTTCGCGCCCCGGTCACTTTGACGGCGCCCTGACCGTAGTGGCCAAGCTGCTGCACTACGGACTTCCCGGAGGTGCTGCCGTTGACGGCACGACGGCGGCCTACCGGGCTTACTTTGGCCAGAAGGACGCGCAGCAGTTGGCTTTGGTAAAGCGGATGGTCTCGGACCTGAACTTCCCGGTGGAGATCGTTCCTGTGCCCATCGTTCGCAGTGAGGACGGCCTGGCGCTTTCAAGCCGAAACAGGTTCCTTTCCGATGAGGAACGAGAGGCCGCCCTTGTGTTGTCGCGGGCTTTGCGCCTTATCGAGTCCCGGGCAACCGCGCACGAACCACTGGACCTGGACTCCGCCGTCGCGCTTGTTGAATCCCAACCGTTGGTGCAACTGGACTATTTCGACGTCGTCGACCCCAACACTTTGGAACCGCTCGCCGAAAACTGCAAGGAGACACCGTTCCGCGGGGAAGGGCTGGCGATCATTGCGGCGAAGGTGGGGCCTGTGCGGCTCATCGACAACGCTCCTTTGTTCTCCTAGCGTTAGGAATTTTTCTACTGACGGGAATTGGATAGGCCTTTAGACTGTTCTAGTCTTCACCGGCATCGATCGCCGGACACCAAATCCAACCCTTGGGGAACCCTCATGTCTACCGACGTCACGTCCGACGCCAACGGCAAGCCTGAATCCGGAGCATCCGGTTCGGTCGCCTCTGTAGAGGCAACGCCTTACCAGGCCCCGCCGGCTCCGGCGTCGCAGGCGCCGGTTTCCGGGAAGATGTCCCGTGAATCCGTGACGGTCATCGTCACCCTTTTGGTGGCAACCTTCGTGGTGATCCTCAATGAGACCATCATGAACGTCGCCCTCCAGCGCCTCATGACGGACCTCCAGGTGAGTGCGTCCACTGTGCAGTGGCTGGCTACCGGCTTCATGCTGACCATGGCCGTCGTCATTCCCACGACAGGTTTCATCCTTCAGCGGATGAGCACCCGCGGGGCGTTCATGCTGGCCATGGGTCTCTTCAGCGGTGGTACTTTGCTGGCCGCCTTGGCGCCGGGTTTCCTGGTGCTTTTGCTGGCGCGCATCGTTCAAGCCGGCGGCACTGCCATCATGCTGCCGCTGTTGATGACCACCATCCTGACGCTGGTACCCATGTCCAAACGCGGAGCCGTCATGGGCAACGTCAGCATTGCCATCTCGGTTGCTCCGGCTATGGGCCCCACCGTTTCCGGCATCATCCTGGACCACTTCTCCTGGCGCTTCATGTTCGTATTCGTGCTGCCTGTTGCCTTGGCGGCTTTCGCGATAGGTGCCAAGTACCTCACCAACGTGGGGGAGCGCGAGAAGACCACGCTTGACGTGCCTTCCGTTATCCTCACTGTTCCCGCTTTCGGTGGCCTGGTCTACGGTCTGAGCCAGATTGGTGGCGCCGAGGCCGGCGTTGTTCCCGTGATCGCGCTGGTGGTTGGTGTCCTCTGCCTGGCACTTTTTGTCTTCCGGCAGCTCAAGCTCCAGAAGTCCGACGCCCCGCTGCTGGATCTTCGTGCCTTCAAGTTCCGCATGTTCACGGTGTCCACGCTGCTGATGGTGGTAGCCATGATGGCCCTGTTCGGTGGTGTGATTCTGTTGCCGCTGTACCTCCAGAACACCCTGCACCTGCAGCCGTTGGAGACTGGACTCGCACTGCTGCCGGGCGGTTTGGCCATGGGCCTGCTGGGTCCGGTCATCGGACGGATTTTCGACAAGGTTGGCCCCCTGCCGCTCACCGTCACCGGTTCTGTGCTCATGGTCCTGACGCTGTGGCAGTTCTCCCGCTTGGATGAGGGAAGCTCGCTTGGCTGGGTCATTGCCCTGCACGTCACCCTGAGCCTTGGCCTTGCCCTGCTCTTCACGCCGGCGTTCACCACTGGCCTGAACCCGCTGCCGCCGCACCTCTACTCGCACGGATCGGCGATCATCAGCACCGCGCAGCAGGTAGCCGGTGCAGCCGGTACGGCGCTGCTGGTGTCCATCTATGCGGTGGTTTCTGCATCTTCGAACCAGGTCGCCGGCATGCAGGCGGCGTTCATGGCCGCCACTGTTATCGCGGTTGCTGCTGTGGTGCTCGGTGCCATGATGCGCAAGACCGACGGCGCCGCAGGACACGGCGGCCACTGAACCCGCGGTTGCTGACGACCGGTTTCCCGCAAAGCTCTCCCACCGTGGTGGGGGAGCTTTGTTGGTTAACGGGGTGGCGCCGTTGGTAGGGGTGGCGCCCTTGGTTAGGGGGTGGCGGTCGGTCGTGCAGCGTCCACCTTCCGACGCTCGCTCACATCCCTCGGGTTTGATGGCGTCGCTCGCTCACATCCCGCGGGTTTGGGGCGGATGCTCTCTCATGTTCCTTGGGTTTGGTTGGGGTTCGACGGCGGTGGTGGGGTTGTGTGATGGGCTTCACTTGGGTTGGTTTGGGGTGTGGTGGGGTGGTTTTGGGGGTGTTTTCCTTGTGTTGGCGGGGTTTTTGGGTGGTGTTGGGGTGGATTTGGTGTGGGGGTGGGGCGCGTGTAAAGTTATTCGAGTCGCCGCCGCTGATGCGGAAAGATGGCGACCGACTCCCTTCAAATTGCCGGTTTCGGTGGTGCTTTTGTGTGCTGCTGGTTGGTGTGGGAGGCCCGGGTTCTGGTTTGCTTTGTGCGGCTGGTTCGGGTAAGTTTGAAAAGTTGCTCCGGAGCGATCCTGGACCCTTGTGGGTGTGGGTGGTGCCGGTAGTGTCTGTTGTTTGAGAACTCAATAGTGTGCCAAGTTTGTTGATACCGATTGTTTTATTGATTGGTTGAAATTATGGCTGGATCATTGCGCACCCCCGTGTGTGGTGGTCTGGTTTTCAGCTGGTTTCGAATTTTGTGCAGCCGTGCCGGCCGTTATTTCCGGTGGGTGTGGTTGTGTCTGTTTGATTTGTTTTACTTCAACGGAGAGTTTGATCCTGGCTCAGGATGAACGCTGGCGGCGTGCTTAACACATGCAAGTCGAACGATGATCCCAGCTTGCTGGGGGATTAGTGGCGAACGGGTGAGTAACACGTGAGTAACCTGCCCTTGACTCTGGGATAAGCCTGGGAAACTGGGTCTAATACCGGATATGACCGTCTGACGCATGTCAGGTGGTGGAAAGCTTTTGTGGTTTTGGATGGACTCGCGGCCTATCAGCTTGTTGGTGGGGTAATGGCCTACCAAGGCGACGACGGGTAGCCGGCCTGAGAGGGTGACCGGCCACACTGGGACTGAGACACGGCCCAGACTCCTACGGGAGGCAGCAGTGGGGAATATTGCACAATGGGCGCAAGCCTGATGCAGCGACGCCGCGTGAGGGATGACGGCCTTCGGGTTGTAAACCTCTTTCAGTAGGGAAGAAGCGAAAGTGACGGTACCTGCAGAAGAAGCGCCGGCTAACTACGTGCCAGCAGCCGCGGTAATACGTAGGGCGCAAGCGTTATCCGGAATTATTGGGCGTAAAGAGCTCGTAGGCGGTTTGTCGCGTCTGCTGTGAAAGACCGGGGCTCAACTCCGGTTCTGCAGTGGGTACGGGCAGACTAGAGTGCAGTAGGGGAGACTGGAATTCCTGGTGTAGCGGTGAAATGCGCAGATATCAGGAGGAACACCGATGGCGAAGGCAGGTCTCTGGGCTGTAACTGACGCTGAGGAGCGAAAGCATGGGGAGCGAACAGGATTAGATACCCTGGTAGTCCATGCCGTAAACGTTGGGCACTAGGTGTGGGGGACATTCCACGTTTTCCGCGCCGTAGCTAACGCATTAAGTGCCCCGCCTGGGGAGTACGGCCGCAAGGCTAAAACTCAAAGGAATTGACGGGGGCCCGCACAAGCGGCGGAGCATGCGGATTAATTCGATGCAACGCGAAGAACCTTACCAAGGCTTGACATGAACCGGTAATACCTGGAAACAGGTGCCCCGCTTGCGGTCGGTTTACAGGTGGTGCATGGTTGTCGTCAGCTCGTGTCGTGAGATGTTGGGTTAAGTCCCGCAACGAGCGCAACCCTCGTTCTATGTTGCCAGCGCGTTATGGCGGGGACTCATAGGAGACTGCCGGGGTCAACTCGGAGGAAGGTGGGGACGACGTCAAATCATCATGCCCCTTATGTCTTGGGCTTCACGCATGCTACAATGGCCGGTACAAAGGGTTGCGATACTGTGAGGTGGAGCTAATCCCAAAAAGCCGGTCTCAGTTCGGATTGGGGTCTGCAACTCGACCCCATGAAGTCGGAGTCGCTAGTAATCGCAGATCAGCAACGCTGCGGTGAATACGTTCCCGGGCCTTGTACACACCGCCCGTCAAGTCACGAAAGTTGGTAACACCCGAAGCCGGTGGCCTAACCCTTGTGGGGGGAGCCGTCGAAGGTGGGACCGGCGATTGGGACTAAGTCGTAACAAGGTAGCCGTACCGGAAGGTGCGGCTGGATCACCTCCTTTCTAAGGAGCTGCTAGCAGCTGTTCCGTGTTCTGTGTATGCAGTTCGTGGTGGTTGTCAGTGTTGCCCATTGCGCAGGCGTCTGTTCTGCGGTGGGTGCTCATGGGTGGAATATCAACGAATCAAACTTGTTTGGCATGGCCTTTACCGGTTGTGTCCTGGTGCCAGTACGGCAGCATGTGTCTCTGCTTTTTGTGGGGGTGGGTGTTGTTGGGAACGCTGCCGGGGTGCATGGTTTGTGGGGGTTGTGTTTGGCGCACTGTTGGGTCCTGAGGCAACAGGACCTTTTTGCAGCAATGCAGAGGGCATCGTTCTGGTGTTTCTTTTGTTCCTGCTTCCGGTTCTGCCGCGTGTCCCTGTGTGGGGTGGTGGTGGTCTGGTTGATGGGGTTGTTGTTTGAGAACTACATAGTGGACGCGAGCATCTGAGACATGCATGGCTGGCCTTTCGGGGTTGGTGTGTGTGTTTCTACAGCAATTTCTTATGAATGAACCTGGCCCTTGTGGTCGTGGTTCTCTCGAGTAAGTTTTTGATCTTTGTGTGGTCAAGTTTTTAAGGGCACACGGTGGATGCCTTGGCATTAGGAGCCGAAGAAGGACGTAGGAATCTGCGATAAGCCTGGGGGAGTTGATAACCGAGCGTTGATCCCAGGATGTCCGAATGGGGAAACCCCGCACAACGCTGCAAGGTGATTGTGTGACCCGCATCTGAACACATAGGGTGCGTGGGGGGAACGCGGGGAAGTGAAACATCTCAGTACCCGCAGGAAGAGAAAACAATAGTGATTCCGTTAGTAGTGGCGAGCGAACGCGGATCAGGCTAAACCGTTCCATGTGTGATAGCCGGCGGGCGTTGCATGGGCGGGGTTGTGGGACTTTCCGTGATGGTTCTGCCGGACCGTTGGGGTGATGTGCAGGCATAGGTGAACGGTCTTGAAAGGCCGGCCAGAGAGGGTGGGAGCCCCGTAACCGTAATGTTGTGTGCAGCCTGGAGAGTATCCCAAGTAGCACGGGGCCCGAGAAATCCCGTGCGAATCTGTCAGGACCACCTGATAAGCCTAAATACTTCCTAATGACCGATAGCGGACCAGTACCGTGAGGGAAAGGTGAAAAGTACCCCGGGAGGGGAGTGAAACAGTACCTGAAACCGTGTGCTTACAATCCGTCGGAGCAACCGCGAGTGATCGCATAGTAGTTGTGACGGCGTGCCTTTTGAAGAATGAGCCTGCGAGTTAGTGTTACGTCGCGAGGTTAACCCGTGTGGGGTAGCCGTAGCGAAAGCGAGTCTGAACAGGGCGAGTGTAGTGGCGTGATCTAGACCCGAAGCGGAGTGATCTACCCATGGCCAGGTTGAAGCGACGGTAAGACGTCGTGGAGGACCGAACCCACTTCAGTTGAAAATGGAGGGGATGAGCTGTGGGTAGGGGTGAAAGGCCAATCAAACTCCGTGATAGCTGGTTCTCCCCGAAATGCATTTAGGTGCAGCGTTGCGTGTTTCTTGCCGGAGGTAGAGCTACTGGATGGCCGATGGGCCCTACAAGGTTACTGACGTCAGCCAAACTCCGAATGCCGGTAAGTGAGAGCGCAGCAGTGAGACTGTGGGGGATAAGCTTCATAGTCGAGAGGGAAACAGCCCAGACCACCAACTAAGGCCCCTAAGCGTGTGCTAAGTGGGAAAGGATGTGGAGTTGCGAAGACAACCAGGAGGTTGGCTTAGAAGCAGCCATCCTTGAAAGAGTGCGTAATAGCTCACTGGTCAAGTGATTCCGCGCCGACAATGTAGCGGGGCTCAAGTACACCGCCGAAGTTGTGGATTTCACACATTGCCCTAGCCTTCGTGGTTCAGGGGTGTGGAGTGGTAGGGGAGCGTCGTGTGGGCAGTGAAGTCGCGGTGGAAACCAGCGGTGGAGCCTACACGAGTGAGAATGCAGGCATGAGTAGCGAAAGACGGGTGAGAAACCCGTCCGCCGAATGATCAAGGGTTCCAGGGTCAAGCTAATCTGCCCTGGGTAAGTCGGGACCTAAGGCGAGGCCGACAGGCGTAGTCGATGGACAACGGGTTGATATTCCCGTACCGGCGAAAAACCGCCCATGCCAAGCGGGGGATACTAACCGCCCGGAGCCTGCCCGCTCACCCTTGTGGTGTTGTGGGTTTTGGCCGAGCGCGGGACCTGATCCCGGGAGGTAAGCGTATTAACAGGTGTGACGCAGGAAGGTAGCCGGGCCGGGCGATGGTTGCCCCGGTCTAAGGATGTAGGGTCAGGGATAGGCAAATCCGTTCCTGTGTGCTTCGAGCACGTTCCTGAGATCTGATGGGACTCCCGTATGGGGGGATCCGGTGATCCTATGCTGCCTAGAAAAGCATCGACGCGAGGTTTTAGCCGCCCGTACCCCAAACCGACACAGGTGATCAGGTAGAGAATACCAAGGCGATCGAGAGAATTATGGTTAAGGAACTCGGCAAAATGCCCCCGTAACTTCGGGAGAAGGGGGGCCTGCCCCGTGATGGAGACTTGCTCTCCGTGAGCGGGTGTGGGCCGCAGAGACCAGGGGGAAGCGACTGTTTACTAAAAACACAGGTCCGTGCGAAGTCGCAAGACGATGTATACGGACTGACTCCTGCCCGGTGCTGGAAGGTTAAGAGGACCGGTTAGCCACCTTGTGTGGCGAAGCTGAGAATTTAAGCCCCAGTAAACGGCGGTGGTAACTATAACCATCCTAAGGTAGCGAAATTCCTTGTCGGGTAAGTTCCGACCTGCACGAATGGAGTAACGACTTCCCCGCTGTCTCAACCATAAACTCGGCGAAATTGCAGTACGAGTAAAGATGCTCGTTACGCGCAGCAGGACGGAAAGACCCCGAGACCTTTACTATAGTTTGGTATTGGTGTTCGGAGTGGCTTGTGTAGGATAGGTGGGAGACGTTGAAACCCGGACGCCAGTTCGGGTGGAGTCATCGTTGAAATACCACTCTGGTCACTTTGGACATCTAACTTCGGCCCGTGATCCGGGTCAGGGACAGTGCCTGATGGGTAGTTTAACTGGGGCGGTTGCCTCCTAAAAAGTAACGGAGGCGCCCAAAGGTTCCCTCAGCCTGGTTGGCAATCAGGTGTCGAGTGTAAGTGCACAAGGGAGCTTGACTGTGAGAGAGACATCTCAAGCAGGGACGAAAGTCGGGACTAGTGATCCGGCGGTACATTGTGGAATGGCCGTCGCTCAACGGATAAAAGGTACCTCGGGGATAACAGGCTGATCTTGCCCAAGAGTCCATATCGACGGCATGGTTTGGCACCTCGATGTCGGCTCGTCGCATCCTGGGGCTGGAGTAGGTCCCAAGGGTTGGGCTGTTCGCCCATTAAAGCGGTACGCGAGCTGGGTTTAGAACGTCGTGAGACAGTTCGGTCCCTATCCGCTGCGCGCGCAGGAAATTTGAGAAGGGCTGTCCTTAGTACGAGAGGACCGGGACGGACGAACCTCTGGTGTGTCAGTTGTACTGCCAAGTGCATCGCTGATTAGCTACGTTCGGATGGGATAACCGCTGAAAGCATCTAAGCGGGAAGCTCGCTTCAAGATGAGATTTCCATACACATTTATGTGTGAGAGGCCCCCAGCCAGACCACTGGGTTGATAGGCCGGATGTGGAAGCGAGGACTAAAGACTCGTGAAGCTGACCGGTACTAATAGGCCAACAACTTACACCACACAACACACTGCACGCGTCCACTATGTGGTTCCCGAACAACAACCCGCACCAAGGGTTGCCGGAACCAACAACTAAATAACAACACCACAGTTGTAACCACAAAGTCTTCCCACCCACCCCCACCAACAAGGGGGCCGGGACGGGTAACAGAGTTACGGCGGTCATAGCGTGGGGGAAACGCCCGGTCCCATTCCGAACCCGGAAGCTAAGACCCACAGCGCCGATGGTACTGCACCCGGGAGGGTGTGGGAGAGTAGGACACCGCCGGACAACCATTAAGGCAAGAGCCCCGACCACAGGTCGGGGCTCTTCCCCTTTAACGGCTCTTCGCGGTTGATGGTGAAACAGGTTCCGTGTCTTGAAATCTGAAGGGCTCGTAGCCCTGCTGTGATGGATGTTCTCTACGCATTCATCAAGAGTCAGGAGCTACGAGCCTTGAACGAGCCTACTTCGCCGCGCCCCGATGCTGCCACCGCCATTTTCAACCTGCCCGACTACCGGGTCACCGGCACCGAGGTCCTCGCCTTCGGGCAGCGACGGATCCGCGTCGTGGCCACCGCCGAGGCCGGCTGCCCGTCCTGCGGCGTGATCAGCACCCGCGTGCATTCACGCCGGTCACAACGCCTGCGTGACATCCCTGTCGCCGGCCCGGTCGAAGTGGTCTGGGCCAAGCGGAGGTTCTTCTGCGATGAGTACCTGTGCCCCCGCCGGACATTCACCGAGGAGACAGCCGAGGTACCGCGCCGGGCACGGTCCACCCGCCGGCTCCGTGAGGCCCTGGTGGCCGCCGTGATCGGTTCCGGGAGGGCCGCCGCCGAGGCTGCCTCTTCATTCGGTGTCTCGTGGTGGCTTGTCCAGCGGGCACTGGATTCCGCGGCGCTGACGCTGCCCGATGTCGATGCCCTGGCACCGCGGATGCTCGGCATCGATGAACACCGCTACCGGTCCGTGCGGTTCTTCCGCGACCCTGCCACGAAGGCCTGGAAACGCTACGAACCCTGGATGACCACCATCGTCGATCTCGACACCGGACAAGTCCTCGGGATCGTTGACGGCCGCGACAGCGAGGGGGTAGGAGACTGGCTGTTCGCCCGCCCGCTTCAGTGGCGGCTGGGCGTGCAGGTCGTTGCCATCGACCCCTCGGCGGCGTTCCGCAAGGCCCTGCGGATGTGGCTTCCACGCACCGCTGTCTCAGTCGACGCGTTCCACCTGGTCAAGCTCGGCAACGACATGCTCACCGAAGTCCGGCAACGACTCACCCAGCAGACCCATGGTCGGCGGGGGCGCTCCATCGATCCGGTCTGGGCCAACCGGCGACTGCTCCTGCGCGCCGGGGACACGCTCTCGGATCGGGCCCGGGACAGGCTCAGCAACGTGTTCGCGACCGACGATGTCACCGGGAAGCTGCAGGCCGCGTGGCTGGTCAAGGAACAGCTCCGGGCCCTGCTGACTACCGGCTCTCTTGCCGACGCTGCCGCCGCGAAGGACCGGCTGCAGGTCCTGGTCGAGCGAGCCGCGCAGCCGGAGACGAACCGGCTGTGGCGCACAATCTGCCGGTGGTGGAAAGAGATCGAAGTCCTCATTGTCACCGGTGCGACAACCGCGAAAGTGGAAGCCAACAACACCGCGATAAAACACATAAAGAGGACGGGTCGGGGATTCACCAACGCACGCAACTACAAAACCCGTATCCTGTTGCGCAGTGCCGCCAGAACAGCGGCATGAACATCCCTCACGGCAGAACGTTCACCACGAACCGTGAAGAGCCCCTTTAACCACCCAACCCCTAAACCAAGACCCCTGCAGCGCCACTCTCGGGCGGAACTGCCTTCCCCGTCTAAAGCAATGCCCGGCGGGCTTACTCCTTGGTACCTCGAACTGGAAGAGAACTCGGGGCTCAACTTCGGCGGTGGCGGCAACGCTCAATTCGATCCGGAATCCGCTACGTTCGACTGGGCCTGCTGATAGCGCAATCAGGGGTATCTGGCTCTTCACGGTTCGTGGTGAACGTTCTGCCGTGAGGGATGTTCATGCCGCTGTTCTGGCGGCACTGCGCAACAGGATACGGGTTTTGTAGTTGCGTGCGTTGGTGAATCCCCGACCCGTCCTCTTTATGTGTTTTATCGCGGTGTTGTTGGCTTCCACTTTCGCGGTTGTCGCACCGGTGACAATGAGGACTTCGATCTCTTTCCACCACCGGCAGATTGTGCGCCACAGCCGGTTCGTCTCCGGCTGCGCGGCTCGCTCGACCAGGACCTGCAGCCGGTCCTTCGCGGCGGCAGCGTCGGCAAGAGAGCCGGTAGTCAGCAGGGCCCGGAGCTGTTCCTTGACCAGCCACGCGGCCTGCAGCTTCCCGGTGACATCGTCGGTCGCGAACACGTTGCTGAGCCTGTCCCGGGCCCGATCCGAGAGCGTGTCCCCGGCGCGCAGGAGCAGTCGCCGGTTGGCCCAGACCGGATCGATGGAGCGCCCCCGCCGACCATGGGTCTGCTGGGTGAGTCGTTGCCGGACTTCGGTGAGCATGTCGTTGCCGAGCTTGACCAGGTGGAACGCGTCGACTGAGACAGCGGTGCGTGGAAGCCACATCCGCAGGGCCTTGCGGAACGCCGCCGAGGGGTCGATGGCAACGACCTGCACGCCCAGCCGCCACTGAAGCGGGCGGGCGAACAGCCAGTCTCCTACCCCCTCGCTGTCGCGGCCGTCAACGATCCCGAGGACTTGTCCGGTGTCGAGATCGACGATGGTGGTCATCCAGGGTTCGTAGCGTTTCCAGGCCTTCGTGGCAGGGTCGCGGAAGAACCGCACGGACCGGTAGCGGTGTTCATCGATGCCGAGCATCCGCGGTGCCAGGGCATCGACATCGGGCAGCGTCAGCGCCGCGGAATCCAGTGCCCGCTGGACAAGCCACCACGAGACACCGAATGAAGAGGCAGCCTCGGCGGCGGCCCTCCCGGAACCGATCACGGCGGCCACCAGGGCCTCACGGAGCCGGCGGGTGGACCGTGCCCGGCGCGGTACCTCGGCTGTCTCCTCGGTGAATGTCCGGCGGGGGCACAGGTACTCATCGCAGAAGAACCTCCGCTTGGCCCAGACCACTTCGACCGGGCCGGCGACAGGGATGTCACGCAGGCGTTGTGACCGGCGTGAATGCACGCGGGTGCTGATCACGCCGCAGGACGGGCAGCCGGCCTCGGCGGTGGCCACGACGCGGATCCGTCGCTGCCCGAAGGCGAGGACCTCGGTGCCGGTGACCCGGTAGTCGGGCAGGTTGAAAATGGCGGTGGCAGCATCGGGGCGCGGCGAAGTAGGCTCGTTCAAGGCTCGTAGCTCCTGACTCTTGATGAATGCGTAGAGAACATCCATCACAGCAGGGCTACGAGCCCTTCAGATTTCAAGACACGGAACCTGTTTCACCATCAACCGCGAAGAGCCGGGTATCTGGCCGTAGCCGTCTATGCGCTTAGACAAGGCCAAGAACAGTCCACGACATGTCACGTAAGCCGATCCCCTACCGAACGCTCTGGTGCTCTCCTTTGAGAGCCTGGGCGTTAGGTCAGCCGCACCCTTAGGGCACCGGCATCTCATCGGTGGGTCCCACAAAGCCCGGGCGTGAACAGCGCCTAAGAAGAATCACTCCTGCGTTCAGCGGCGGCTTCCATTCGTCTTGTGCCAGTACTCGGCGCCCTTGCTGCTGGAACGCAGGATGGCGTCCGGCTGCGAAGCTGGCCACATCTCCAGCAGGTAGTAATCGATAACCTCTTCGGAGAACTCTCCGTCTTCTCCTGCATCGCGGGCCTTCGCACTGACCCGCAAACGGTAGCTTCCGGGCGGCACATCCCTTAGTTCACCGCTCGCATCCGCTGCGGCGACAGCATATTCTTGGGCAGCGAAATGTAGTGGCGTGAAACCAGCTTTGTCATTGGCATCGGGGGAAGCCCCCTCAGCCAGCAGCGCCTCCAGGGTGGCAACATCGTTTTCCAAGGCGGTGTGGTTCATTCTGTCCATAAGCGCCGTCGGCGGGCTTTCGCTTCAGCGATGAACCTTCTGTTTCAAGCCCCGTCGAACGTTCCAGTGCCATTCATCGTGCTTGAGCGACGACCTGCCTGAGTTCAAACAGAGGTGTGGCCGATGATGGCAATCCAGGAGAGCCGTGCACGAACGTCAGAAGGTAGAGTCGGCGCGAACTAGGCGTTGGACGACTTCGCGGCCTTCGCCGCTGCCTTTGCTGCCTGTTTGCTGGCACGGACCTTGACCAAGGACTCAGGATCCACGATGTCGGCAACGGACAAGTACGATCCTTCCTCGCCGTAGTGGCCGGCGGCTTCCCGCCATCCATCGGCTTGAAGGCCGCATTGCTTGCCAAGCAGGGCCAGGAAGATCTTCGCCTTCTGCTCGCCGAAGCCTGGCAACGCTTTAAGTCGGCGCAGTACCTCGGGACCGTCGGGGTTGCCGCGGGTCCAGATCAAGGCAGCATCACCATTCCAGTCGCTGTGGACCGTTTCCGCCAGTGCCTGGACCCTGCCGGCCATGGAACCGGGGAAGCGATGGACGGCCGGCTTCTCCTTGAATACTTCGACGAAACCAACGGGATCGTGCTCAGCGATGGTGGCTGGATCCAAGGACCCGAGGCGGGCACGAATCTTCTCAGGGCCAGCAAAGGCAGATTCCATGGTGACCTGTTGATCGAGCAACATGCCCGTGAGCAACGCAAAAGCGTCGTCACTGAGCAGTCTGTCGGCGGCGGCATCTCCCGTGATGTGCAGTTCCATGCGTTCCATCCTCCCACCAGGCGGCGTCAACGTCATTGGCCCGCTGATTGCGACCCATAACTGTGCAGTGCGCTGCAGCCACGCTGCATATCTTCCCTGCCGTGCGGCGGAGCTGATGCCCTGACGTCCGGCGCGTTCGACGGCGGTTTGGTGGGGTTTTGGGGGTGGGTGGGGTGGGGTGTGGGGGTGGATTTGCGTTGGGGGTTGGGGGCGTGTATTGTTTTCTGAGTCGCCGGGTGCGAAACGGAAAGCCGGAAGGTGTGTACGGTTCGGTAGGCGGCCAAAAATAACTCTTCTTTTCCAATGGCCCTGTTTGGGTGCGCTGCTTTGTGTGGTGTGCTGTGGGTGATGTTTTGGGGGGTCTGTTGTTTGAGAACTCAATAGTGTGCCAAGTTTGTTGATACCGATTGTTTTATTGATTGGTTGAAATTATGGCTGGATCATTGCGCACCCCCGTGTGTGGTGGTCTGGTTTTCAGCTGGTTTCGAATTTTGTGCAGCCGTGCCGGCCGTTATTTCCGGTGGGTGTGGTTGTGTCTGTTTGATTTGTTTTACTTCAACGGAGAGTTTGATCCTGGCTCAGGATGAACGCTGGCGGCGTGCTTAACACATGCAAGTCGAACGATGATCCCAGCTTGCTGGGGGATTAGTGGCGAACGGGTGAGTAACACGTGAGTAACCTGCCCTTGACTCTGGGATAAGCCTGGGAAACTGGGTCTAATACCGGATATGACCGTCTGACGCATGTCAGGTGGTGGAAAGCTTTTGTGGTTTTGGATGGACTCGCGGCCTATCAGCTTGTTGGTGGGGTAATGGCCTACCAAGGCGACGACGGGTAGCCGGCCTGAGAGGGTGACCGGCCACACTGGGACTGAGACACGGCCCAGACTCCTACGGGAGGCAGCAGTGGGGAATATTGCACAATGGGCGCAAGCCTGATGCAGCGACGCCGCGTGAGGGATGACGGCCTTCGGGTTGTAAACCTCTTTCAGTAGGGAAGAAGCGAAAGTGACGGTACCTGCAGAAGAAGCGCCGGCTAACTACGTGCCAGCAGCCGCGGTAATACGTAGGGCGCAAGCGTTATCCGGAATTATTGGGCGTAAAGAGCTCGTAGGCGGTTTGTCGCGTCTGCTGTGAAAGACCGGGGCTCAACTCCGGTTCTGCAGTGGGTACGGGCAGACTAGAGTGCAGTAGGGGAGACTGGAATTCCTGGTGTAGCGGTGAAATGCGCAGATATCAGGAGGAACACCGATGGCGAAGGCAGGTCTCTGGGCTGTAACTGACGCTGAGGAGCGAAAGCATGGGGAGCGAACAGGATTAGATACCCTGGTAGTCCATGCCGTAAACGTTGGGCACTAGGTGTGGGGGACATTCCACGTTTTCCGCGCCGTAGCTAACGCATTAAGTGCCCCGCCTGGGGAGTACGGCCGCAAGGCTAAAACTCAAAGGAATTGACGGGGGCCCGCACAAGCGGCGGAGCATGCGGATTAATTCGATGCAACGCGAAGAACCTTACCAAGGCTTGACATGAACCGGTAATACCTGGAAACAGGTGCCCCGCTTGCGGTCGGTTTACAGGTGGTGCATGGTTGTCGTCAGCTCGTGTCGTGAGATGTTGGGTTAAGTCCCGCAACGAGCGCAACCCTCGTTCTATGTTGCCAGCGCGTTATGGCGGGGACTCATAGGAGACTGCCGGGGTCAACTCGGAGGAAGGTGGGGACGACGTCAAATCATCATGCCCCTTATGTCTTGGGCTTCACGCATGCTACAATGGCCGGTACAAAGGGTTGCGATACTGTGAGGTGGAGCTAATCCCAAAAAGCCGGTCTCAGTTCGGATTGGGGTCTGCAACTCGACCCCATGAAGTCGGAGTCGCTAGTAATCGCAGATCAGCAACGCTGCGGTGAATACGTTCCCGGGCCTTGTACACACCGCCCGTCAAGTCACGAAAGTTGGTAACACCCGAAGCCGGTGGCCTAACCCTTGTGGGGGGAGCCGTCGAAGGTGGGACCGGCGATTGGGACTAAGTCGTAACAAGGTAGCCGTACCGGAAGGTGCGGCTGGATCACCTCCTTTCTAAGGAGCTGCTAGCAGCTGTTCCGTGTTCTGTGTATGCAGTTCGTGGTGGTTGTCAGTGTTGCCCATTGCGCAGGCGTCTGTTCTGCGGTGGGTGCTCATGGGTGGAATATCAACGAATCAAACTTGTTTGGCATGGCCTTTACCGGTTGTGTCCTGGTGCCAGTACGGCAGCATGTGTCTCTGCTTTTTGTGGGGGTGGGTGTTGTTGGGAACGCTGCCGGGGTGCATGGTTTGTGGGGGTTGTGTTTGGCGCACTGTTGGGTCCTGAGGCAACAGGACCTTTTTGCAGCAATGCAGAGGGCATCGTTCTGGTGTTTCTTTTGTTCCTGCTTCCGGTTCTGCCGCGTGTCCCTGTGTGGGGTGGTGGTGGTCTGGTTGATGGGGTTGTTGTTTGAGAACTACATAGTGGACGCGAGCATCTGAGACATGCATGGCTGGCCTTTCGGGGTTGGTGTGTGTGTTTCTACAGCAATTTCTTATGAATGAACCTGGCCCTTGTGGTCGTGGTTCTCTCGAGTAAGTTTTTGATCTTTGTGTGGTCAAGTTTTTAAGGGCACACGGTGGATGCCTTGGCATTAGGAGCCGAAGAAGGACGTAGGAATCTGCGATAAGCCTGGGGGAGTTGATAACCGAGCGTTGATCCCAGGATGTCCGAATGGGGAAACCGGCTCTTCGCGGTTGATGGTGAAACAGGTTCCGTGTCTTGAAATCTGAAGGGCTCGTAGCCCTGCTGTGATGGATGTTCTCTACGCATTCATCAAGAGTCAGGAGCTACGAGCCTTGAACGAGCCTACTTCGCCGCGCCCCGATGCTGCCACCGCCATTTTCAACCTGCCCGACTACCGGGTCACCGGCACCGAGGTCCTCGCCTTCGGGCAGCGACGGATCCGCGTCGTGGCCACCGCCGAGGCCGGCTGCCCGTCCTGCGGCGTGATCAGCACCCGCGTGCATTCACGCCGGTCACAACGCCTGCGTGACATCCCTGTCGCCGGCCCGGTCGAAGTGGTCTGGGCCAAGCGGAGGTTCTTCTGCGATGAGTACCTGTGCCCCCGCCGGACATTCACCGAGGAGACAGCCGAGGTACCGCGCCGGGCACGGTCCACCCGCCGGCTCCGTGAGGCCCTGGTGGCCGCCGTGATCGGTTCCGGGAGGGCCGCCGCCGAGGCTGCCTCTTCATTCGGTGTCTCGTGGTGGCTTGTCCAGCGGGCACTGGATTCCGCGGCGCTGACGCTGCCCGATGTCGATGCCCTGGCACCGCGGATGCTCGGCATCGATGAACACCGCTACCGGTCCGTGCGGTTCTTCCGCGACCCTGCCACGAAGGCCTGGAAACGGGCTCTTCGCGGTTGATGGTGAAACAGGTTCCGTGTCTTGAAATCTGAAGGGCTCGTAGCCCTGCTGTGATGGATGTTCTCTACGCATTCATCAAGAGTCAGGAGCTACGAGCCTTGAACGAGCCTACTTCGCCGCGCCCCGATGCTGCCACCGCCATTTTCAACCTGCCCGACTACCGGGTCACCGGCACCGAGGTCCTCGCCTTCGGGCAGCGACGGATCCGCGTCGTGGCCACCGCCGAGGCCGGCTGCCCGTCCTGCGGCGTGATCAGCACCCGCGTGCATTCACGCCGGTCACAACGCCTGCGTGACATCCCTGTCGCCGGCCCGGTCGAAGTGGTCTGGGCCAAGCGGAGGTTCTTCTGCGATGAGTACCTGTGCCCCCGCCGGACATTCACCGAGGAGACAGCCGAGGTACCGCGCCGGGCACGGTCCACCCGCCGGCTCCGTGAGGCCCTGGTGGCCGCCGTGATCGGTTCCGGGAGGGCCGCCGCCGAGGCTGCCTCTTCATTCGGTGTCTCGTGGTGGCTTGTCCAGCGGGCACTGGATTCCGCGGCGCTGACGCTGCCCGATGTCGATGCCCTGGCACCGCGGATGCTCGGCATCGATGAACACCGCTACCGGTCCGTGCGGTTCTTCCGCGACCCTGCCACGAAGGCCTGGAAACGCTACGAACCCTGGATGACCACCATCGTCGATCTCGACACCGGACAAGTCCTCGGGATCGTTGACGGCCGCGACAGCGAGGGGGTAGGAGACTGGCTGTTCGCCCGCCCGCTTCAGTGGCGGCTGGGCGTGCAGGTCGTTGCCATCGACCCCTCGGCGGCGTTCCGCAAGGCCCTGCGGATGTGGCTTCCACGCACCGCTGTCTCAGTCGACGCGTTCCACCTGGTCAAGCTCGGCAACGACATGCTCACCGAAGTCCGGCAACGACTCACCCAGCAGACCCATGGTCGGCGGGGGCGCTCCATCGATCCGGTCTGGGCCAACCGGCGACTGCTCCTGCGCGCCGGGGACACGCTCTCGGATCGGGCCCGGGACAGGCTCAGCAACGTGTTCGCGACCGACGATGTCACCGGGAAGCTGCAGGCCGCGTGGCTGGTCAAGGAACAGCTCCGGGCCCTGCTGACTACCGGCTCTCTTGCCGACGCTGCCGCCGCGAAGGACCGGCTGCAGGTCCTGGTCGAGCGAGCCGCGCAGCCGGAGACGAACCGGCTGTGGCGCACAATCTGCCGGTGGTGGAAAGAGATCGAAGTCCTCATTGTCACCGGTGCGACAACCGCGAAAGTGGAAGCCAACAACACCGCGATAAAACACATAAAGAGGACGGGTCGGGGATTCACCAACGCACGCAACTACAAAACCCGTATCCTGTTGCGCAGTGCCGCCAGAACAGCGGCATGAACATCCCTCACGGCAGAACGTTCACCACGAACCGTGAAGAGCCTGGAAACGCTACGAACCCTGGATGACCACCATCGTCGATCTCGACACCGGACAAGTCCTCGGGATCGTTGACGGCCGCGACAGCGAGGGGGTAGGAGACTGGCTGTTCGCCCGCCCGCTTCAGTGGCGGCTGGGCGTGCAGGTCGTTGCCATCGACCCCTCGGCGGCGTTCCGCAAGGCCCTGCGGATGTGGCTTCCACGCACCGCTGTCTCAGTCGACGCGTTCCACCTGGTCAAGCTCGGCAACGACATGCTCACCGAAGTCCGGCAACGACTCACCCAGCAGACCCATGGTCGGCGGGGGCGCTCCATCGATCCGGTCTGGGCCAACCGGCGACTGCTCCTGCGCGCCGGGGACACGCTCTCGGATCGGGCCCGGGACAGGCTCAGCAACGTGTTCGCGACCGACGATGTCACCGGGAAGCTGCAGGCCGCGTGGCTGGTCAAGGAACAGCTCCGGGCCCTGCTGACTACCGGCTCTCTTGCCGACGCTGCCGCCGCGAAGGACCGGCTGCAGGTCCTGGTCGAGCGAGCCGCGCAGCCGGAGACGAACCGGCTGTGGCGCACAATCTGCCGGTGGTGGAAAGAGATCGAAGTCCTCATTGTCACCGGTGCGACAACCGCGAAAGTGGAAGCCAACAACACCGCGATAAAACACATAAAGAGGACGGGTCGGGGATTCACCAACGCACGCAACTACAAAACCCGTATCCTGTTGCGCAGTGCCGCCAGAACAGCGGCATGAACATCCCTCACGGCAGAACGTTCACCACGAACCGTGAAGAGCCGGGAAACCCCGCACAACGCTGCAAGGTGATTGTGTGACCCGCATCTGAACACATAGGGTGCGTGGGGGGAACGCGGGGAAGTGAAACATCTCAGTACCCGCAGGAAGAGAAAACAATAGTGATTCCGTTAGTAGTGGCGAGCGAACGCGGATCAGGCTAAACCGTTCCATGTGTGATAGCCGGCGGGCGTTGCATGGGCGGGGTTGTGGGACTTTCCGTGATGGTTCTGCCGGACCGTTGGGGTGATGTGCAGGCATAGGTGAACGGTCTTGAAAGGCCGGCCAGAGAGGGTGGGAGCCCCGTAACCGTAATGTTGTGTGCAGCCTGGAGAGTATCCCAAGTAGCACGGGGCCCGAGAAATCCCGTGCGAATCTGTCAGGACCACCTGATAAGCCTAAATACTTCCTAATGACCGATAGCGGACCAGTACCGTGAGGGAAAGGTGAAAAGTACCCCGGGAGGGGAGTGAAACAGTACCTGAAACCGTGTGCTTACAATCCGTCGGAGCAACCGCGAGTGATCGCATAGTAGTTGTGACGGCGTGCCTTTTGAAGAATGAGCCTGCGAGTTAGTGTTACGTCGCGAGGTTAACCCGTGTGGGGTAGCCGTAGCGAAAGCGAGTCTGAACAGGGCGAGTGTAGTGGCGTGATCTAGACCCGAAGCGGAGTGATCTACCCATGGCCAGGTTGAAGCGACGGTAAGACGTCGTGGAGGACCGAACCCACTTCAGTTGAAAATGGAGGGGATGAGCTGTGGGTAGGGGTGAAAGGCCAATCAAACTCCGTGATAGCTGGTTCTCCCCGAAATGCATTTAGGTGCAGCGTTGCGTGTTTCTTGCCGGAGGTAGAGCTACTGGATGGCCGATGGGCCCTACAAGGTTACTGACGTCAGCCAAACTGGCTCTTCACGGTTCGTGGTGAACGTTCTGCCGTGAGGGATGTTCATGCCGCTGTTCTGGCGGCACTGCGCAACAGGATACGGGTTTTGTAGTTGCGTGCGTTGGTGAATCCCCGACCCGTCCTCTTTATGTGTTTTATCGCGGTGTTGTTGGCTTCCACTTTCGCGGTTGTCGCACCGGTGACAATGAGGACTTCGATCTCTTTCCACCACCGGCAGATTGTGCGCCACAGCCGGTTCGTCTCCGGCTGCGCGGCTCGCTCGACCAGGACCTGCAGCCGGTCCTTCGCGGCGGCAGCGTCGGCAAGAGAGCCGGTAGTCAGCAGGGCCCGGAGCTGTTCCTTGACCAGCCACGCGGCCTGCAGCTTCCCGGTGACATCGTCGGTCGCGAACACGTTGCTGAGCCTGTCCCGGGCCCGATCCGAGAGCGTGTCCCCGGCGCGCAGGAGCAGTCGCCGGTTGGCCCAGACCGGATCGATGGAGCGCCCCCGCCGACCATGGGTCTGCTGGGTGAGTCGTTGCCGGACTTCGGTGAGCATGTCGTTGCCGAGCTTGACCAGGTGGAACGCGTCGACTGAGACAGCGGTGCGTGGAAGCCACATCCGCAGGGCCTTGCGGAACGCCGCCGAGGGGTCGATGGCAACGACCTGCACGCCCAGCCGCCACTGAAGCGGGCGGGCGAACAGCCAGTCTCCTACCCCCTCGCTGTCGCGGCCGTCAACGATCCCGAGGACTTGTCCGGTGTCGAGATCGACGATGGTGGTCATCCAGGGTTCGTAGCGTTTCCAGGCCTTCGTGGCAGGGTCGCGGAAGAACCGCACGGACCGGTAGCGGTGTTCATCGATGCCGAGCATCCGCGGTGCCAGGGCATCGACATCGGGCAGCGTCAGCGCCGCGGAATCCAGTGCCCGCTGGACAAGCCACCACGAGACACCGAATGAAGAGGCAGCCTCGGCGGCGGCCCTCCCGGAACCGATCACGGCGGCCACCAGGGCCTCACGGAGCCGGCGGGTGGACCGTGCCCGGCGCGGTACCTCGGCTGTCTCCTCGGTGAATGTCCGGCGGGGGCACAGGTACTCATCGCAGAAGAACCTCCGCTTGGCCCAGACCACTTCGACCGGGCCGGCGACAGGGATGTCACGCAGGCGTTGTGACCGGCGTGAATGCACGCGGGTGCTGATCACGCCGCAGGACGGGCAGCCGGCCTCGGCGGTGGCCACGACGCGGATCCGTCGCTGCCCGAAGGCGAGGACCTCGGTGCCGGTGACCCGGTAGTCGGGCAGGTTGAAAATGGCGGTGGCAGCATCGGGGCGCGGCGAAGTAGGCTCGTTCAAGGCTCGTAGCTCCTGACTCTTGATGAATGCGTAGAGAACATCCATCACAGCAGGGCTACGAGCCCTTCAGATTTCAAGACACGGAACCTGTTTCACCATCAACCGCGAAGAGCCGCCAAACTCCGAATGCCGGTAAGTGAGAGCGCAGCAGTGAGACTGTGGGGGATAAGCTTCATAGTCGAGAGGGAAACAGCCCAGACCACCAACTAAGGCCCCTAAGCGTGTGCTAAGTGGGAAAGGATGTGGAGTTGCGAAGACAACCAGGAGGTTGGCTTAGAAGCAGCCATCCTTGAAAGAGTGCGTAATAGCTCACTGGTCAAGTGATTCCGCGCCGACAATGTAGCGGGGCTCAAGTACACCGCCGAAGTTGTGGATTTCACACATTGCCCTAGCCTTCGTGGTTCAGGGGTGTGGAGTGGTAGGGGAGCGTCGTGTGGGCAGTGAAGTCGCGGTGGAAACCAGCGGTGGAGCCTACACGAGTGAGAATGCAGGCATGAGTAGCGAAAGACGGGTGAGAAACCCGTCCGCCGAATGATCAAGGGTTCCAGGGTCAAGCTAATCTGCCCTGGGTAAGTCGGGACCTAAGGCGAGGCCGACAGGCGTAGTCGATGGACAACGGGTTGATATTCCCGTACCGGCGAAAAACCGCCCATGCCAAGCGGGGGATACTAACCGCCCGGAGCCTGCCCGCTCACCCTTGTGGTGTTGTGGGTTTTGGCCGAGCGCGGGACCTGATCCCGGGAGGTAAGCGTATTAACAGGTGTGACGCAGGAAGGTAGCCGGGCCGGGCGATGGTTGCCCCGGTCTAAGGATGTAGGGTCAGGGATAGGCAAATCCGTTCCTGTGTGCTTCGAGCACGTTCCTGAGATCTGATGGGACTCCCGTATGGGGGGATCCGGTGATCCTATGCTGCCTAGAAAAGCATCGACGCGAGGTTTTAGCCGCCCGTACCCCAAACCGACACAGGTGATCAGGTAGAGAATACCAAGGCGATCGAGAGAATTATGGTTAAGGAACTCGGCAAAATGCCCCCGTAACTTCGGGAGAAGGGGGGCCTGCCCCGTGATGGAGACTTGCTCTCCGTGAGCGGGTGTGGGCCGCAGAGACCAGGGGGAAGCGACTGTTTACTAAAAACACAGGTCCGTGCGAAGTCGCAAGACGATGTATACGGACTGACTCCTGCCCGGTGCTGGAAGGTTAAGAGGACCGGTTAGCCACCTTGTGTGGCGAAGCTGAGAATTTAAGCCCCAGTAAACGGCGGTGGTAACTATAACCATCCTAAGGTAGCGAAATTCCTTGTCGGGTAAGTTCCGACCTGCACGAATGGAGTAACGACTTCCCCGCTGTCTCAACCATAAACTCGGCGAAATTGCAGTACGAGTAAAGATGCTCGTTACGCGCAGCAGGACGGAAAGACCCCGAGACCTTTACTATAGTTTGGTATTGGTGTTCGGAGTGGCTTGTGTAGGATAGGTGGGAGACGTTGAAACCCGGACGCCAGTTCGGGTGGAGTCATCGTTGAAATACCACTCTGGTCACTTTGGACATCTAACTTCGGCCCGTGATCCGGGTCAGGGACAGTGCCTGATGGGTAGTTTAACTGGGGCGGTTGCCTCCTAAAAAGTAACGGAGGCGCCCAAAGGTTCCCTCAGCCTGGTTGGCAATCAGGTGTCGAGTGTAAGTGCACAAGGGAGCTTGACTGTGAGAGAGACATCTCAAGCAGGGACGAAAGTCGGGACTAGTGATCCGGCGGTACATTGTGGAATGGCCGTCGCTCAACGGATAAAAGGTACCTCGGGGATAACAGGCTGATCTTGCCCAAGAGTCCATATCGACGGCATGGTTTGGCACCTCGATGTCGGCTCGTCGCATCCTGGGGCTGGAGTAGGTCCCAAGGGTTGGGCTGTTCGCCCATTAAAGCGGTACGCGAGCTGGGTTTAGAACGTCGTGAGACAGTTCGGTCCCTATCCGCTGCGCGCGCAGGAAATTTGAGAAGGGCTGTCCTTAGTACGAGAGGACCGGGACGGACGAACCTCTGGTGTGTCAGTTGTACTGCCAAGTGCATCGCTGATTAGCTACGTTCGGATGGGATAACCGCTGAAAGCATCTAAGCGGGAAGCTCGCTTCAAGATGAGATTTCCATACACATTTATGTGTGAGAGGCCCCCAGCCAGACCACTGGGTTGATAGGCCGGATGTGGAAGCGAGGACTAAAGACTCGTGAAGCTGACCGGTACTAATAGGCCAACAACTTACACCACACAACACACTGCACGCGTCCACTATGTGGTTCCCGAACAACAACCCGCACCAAGGGTTGCCGGAACCAACAACTAAATAACAACACCACAGTTGTAACCACAAAGTCTTCCCACCCACCCCCACCAACAAGGGGGCCGGGACGGGTAACAGAGTTACGGCGGTCATAGCGTGGGGGAAACGCCCGGTCCCATTCCGAACCCGGAAGCTAAGACCCACAGCGCCGATGGTACTGCACCCGGGAGGGTGTGGGAGAGTAGGACACCGCCGGACAACCATTAAGGCAAGAGCCCCGACCACAGGTCGGGGCTCTTCCCCTTTAACCACCCAACCCCTAACCACCCACACACCCCAGCACCGCATCCACCACATGGCTCCGCTGCTTGTCCCGTCGAAATACCAGGTACTCCGTTATCGGCGGTATCGAATCAACGAAGTCAAGCAGCACCAACCGGGGATCGTCGTTGAATTCATCCTCTGCGATGACCCCAACGCCCAGGCCGGCGATCACTGCCGCGTGAACTGCCTCCCGGCTATCGGTCTCGAGTACTTCCGCTGGTTGCAGCTGGGCTGCGGAGAGCGCTGTTTCGATGGACCTACGGGTGACGGAACCGATCTCCCTGATGATCAGCGGGTGGTCTACGAGGTCCCGGAGCCGGATCACCTTGCTGCCGGCCAACAGGTGGTCCTGCCGAACAAAGGCCACAAGGTCCTGCGTACCGAGGCGGCGCGCCATCAAGTCCGGATGTGGCGTTTCATCGGCGATGATGCCGACATCAACAGTCCCGGCCAGGACTCTTCTGCGTACCTCAGCGGAGTTTCCGCTGACGAGTTGGATACTGACTCCCGGGTTCAGCCGACGGAAGGTGCTGAGCACGCCCACGGCGTTGATGGGAGCGTCGGTGCCGAAGCGGAGCTCTCCTTGCATGGCGTTGCGAGCCCTGGCCAGGACGGTCTCGGCTTCGAGCTCGGCGGCGAACAACCTGGCTGTGACTGCCAGGAGCTCTCTTCCCAAAGGCGTCAGCTCCACGGACCGTCCAGCCCGCTGCAGGAGCTGGACCTCATGGAGCCGTTCCAAAAGGCGGACCTGCTCGGACAGGGTTGGTTGGCTCACTTTCGCCGCTGCAGCCGCAGCGACGTAACTGCCGTGGGTAGCTACGAGGTGGAACGCCCGCAGGTGCGTGAGATTCATAGGCATGGCCTAAGTCTCCTATAGGCGTGAGTGGCGGCCCCTATGTGTCGCCTCAGAAGCCACGTACCGTCATTGCTGTGAAGAATGATCCCCACGTCCTGGTAGTAGGAATCGACGGTGTCCGTTACGACCGCCTCCTGTCAGCGGTGACACCCGCCTTGGACCAGATTGCCCGGAACGGCTTCCTGCTCCCCGTCAGCGTTCACGGGAAGAATGCCACTATTTCCGGGCCAGTGTGGGCCACGGTGGCCACCGGGGTTTATGCGGACCGGCACAAGGTCACCGGGAACAGTGACCATCCACCGGAGCTCGATGCCTACCAGGACTTCACTTCGGTGCTGCGTGGGGCCCGGCCGGAATTGCACACGATGGTTGCCGCGAGCTGGTTTCCTGTGGCGGCACCCACAGCGTGCGGGCCTCTCTTCTCTTCCCGTGGTTGGGTGCCGGAGGAGGACCCTGAAGAAGCGAACGACGCCGGCAGCTGGGCCGCTGCCGACAACGCCGTCGCAGATTATGCAGCCGGACGGTTGGAACACGAGGACCTTGCGGCATCCTTTGTGTACTTTGGCGAGGCTGACGTCGAAGCCCATAACAACGGCACGGGTATCGGCTACCTTTCAGCCATTCAACGCTGCGACTCCCGCGTCAATAGCCTGTTGGAAGCTATTGAGTCGAGGCCTCGTCGTGGTGACGAACACTGGGCCGTCATAGTGGTGACTGACCACGGACACGTCGATGCCGGTGGTCACGGGGGAGAGACCGAGGACGAGCGTACAGCCTGGATCGCTGCCTGCGGCGCAAGCGTGCCCCGGAACGTCATGGCCGTGGACCATGCCGACATCTTCGCCCAAGTACTGGCAACCTTTGGTGTTGCAACAGGGGACACTGAAGGGCTCGCCTTCGGTGCCAGGACTGACCCGCAGGAGCGACCCGCAACACCGGCAGCTTCCCGTTGACCCTTACGGTGACAGCGGCAGTTCTCCTGGCGGCGGTCCTCCACAGCGCGTGGAATGCCTTGGCCAAGGCGATTCCGGACCGGCTTGCCTCGTCCACCATGATTGCCTTGGCCTATCTCGTGTCCGGCCTGGTGGGGGCAGCGGTTTTCGGAGTTCCCCCACAGCAGTCGTGGCCCTATGTCGTGGCGTCGGCGGCCTTGCAGACCTGCTATCTCATCCTGCTGACCACGTCCTACAAGCACGGCGAATTCTCCCAGGTTTATCCGCTGGCCCGCGGCCTTGCCGTCCTGTTGGTCACGGGGGTCGCCACCACTTTCCTGGCAGAGAAACTGAGTTTCTGGCAACTGGCGGGGGTCGCGGTCGTCGCTGGTTCCTTGCTGAGCCTGGCCCTCACAAAACACAGTGCAACGGCCCGCGCCGGCAGGAACCGTCAGGGCACCTTCTTCGCTGTGCTCACGGGGGCAGCCATCGCGGCTTATACCGTGGTGGACGGTGTGGGAGTCCGGGTTTCCGGGCAACCGATGGCCTATGTCTCGTGGCTCTTCCTGCTGCAGGGCATGGTGATTCCCTTGATCTGCTGGCGCATGGCCTCCGAACGCCGTTCTTTCCCACGACGAGTGGCGCGGTACTGGAAGCCGGGATTCATCGGAGGGCTGGTGTCCATGCTGGCCTACGGAATTGTGGTCTGGGCACAGAGCCTGGCGCCGCTCGCCTTGGTGTCGGCGCTGCGCGAGACCAGTGTCCTGTTGGCTGGCGTCATCGGCGCGGTGTTCTTCAACGAAAAGTTCAGCCGGCTCCGCTTGGTCTTGACGGCCATCGCGGTGGCCGGCATCGCCGCCATCCAGCTCGGCTAGCCAGAGAAGAACTCCGACAACTCCGAGATCAGCTTCTCCGGAGCCTTGATGGGACCGTCGTGTCCCGAGCCAGGGAGGATGCTGTAGCTGGATCCGGAGAGGACGTCATGGATTTGGCCGCACGCAACACCGAAGTAGGCGGGGCTCTTTTCGCCCACGACGATCAGCGTCTCCAGTGGAAGGGCAAGGAAGGGCTCGGCGGGCATGTCGGCAGCGATGACGGCCTTAATTTCCCGGACACCGCAGGTCATCAGTTCGCGCATCTGCTTGCCCAAAGGCGTACCGGCGGCCAGCTTGTTGGCCAGGGTCAGCATGGACAATGGCATGCGTGCGAAGGCGCCGCCGGTCTCCACGCCCTTGATCAGGACGGCGAGGGCGCGGTCATAGTCTCCCGCCGCCGTCGCGCGTTCATAATCCGGCGTCCAGTCGGCCTTGACGCTGTGGTTTACCGACACGGCAGGATCGTAGACGGCAAGCCGCTCCACGGGCAGGGTCCGCGCAGCGTGCAGCGCTACTGCGCCGCCAAAGCTGTGCCCAAAGACATCGGTGCTGGAGGTGTGTTTCATGACGGCGTCCAGGTCCCGGATGTCCGCCTCAAGCGTGTAATCCTCAGCCTGCGGGGATGAATCGCCGCGTCCACGTCGGTTGAAAGTATGAACGGGCCGGCCCAGGGCTTCGCTGAGTTTCTGCGCAAAACGCGAGTAATCGGCAGCCGTCACCATTGAGGCAGGAACGACGACGACGCCGGAGCCCGCCGCTTCCAGCCCACCGCCCGTGGTGAGTACTTCGAGGTGTCCGCCGTCGTGGGTCATGATGATGTCGCGCGTCATGACTTGAGCCTAACCGAGCCACCTGAATGCAGGCAGCATGCCGCCCCATATGTGGAAAAGCAGTCAGTGTGGAGAAGCAGTCAGCGTTTGAAGTAGTCCGAGATATCCGAGACGAGTTCGTTCACTGCGGCAGGAATGGACCCATGGAATCCCTTGGGCGAAACCTCCAACGTGCTGCCGGGAACGGCCCTGTTCAGCCGAGCAGCGGTGACCTTGTAGAACTGGGGGCTCTTCTTGCCCACCATGAAGTGCGTGCTGGGAGGCAGGACGGAGAAGTCGCGCGGAGAATCAGCGGCTTCGAAGGCAGCCTTGAGTTCACCAACACCTGAGGGCATGAGCTCGCGGAAAAGCTTGTTCACTTTGGTCCGCGAAACCACAGCCATGAGTCCCGCCAGAATCGGCTCGGGTACCCGTGCAAGGGCAGTTCCGGGGTGCATGCCCCTTTTCATCCGGGCCATCGCGCGGTTGAGGTCGCCTTTGTCCACCGAATCCGCGAAGCCGGCCAGCCAATCTGTGTCCATGCTGCCGTCGATGTTCACCGCCGCGTCGTAGACAGCGAGCTTGTCCGGCTCGTGGTGCGTGCCCGCAAAGGCCTGGGCTGCATTCAAGGCCACGGACCCACCCAGGCTGTGGCCAAAGATGTTCCGGGCGCCGGTGGCATCCATGATGGTGCGGACATCGGCGATCTCCGTAGCCATGGAGTAGCAGTGCGGCTGCTCGGTGGATTTGCCCCGGCCCCGGCGGTCGTACACGTCCACAGCCCAGCCATCACCGAGGCCCTTGGCCAAAGCGACGGAAAAGGGCCGATAAATGAGTGCCGTGAGGAACGCTCCACCGATGAGGACCACCCGGCGCTCCCCGGGCGCGTCTTCGGTGCCGTAACTGTACAAGGCGAGCCGTCCGCCGTCGTGCGTCTGAATATCGCGTTCCCTCACCGGAACATCCTAGGTGGCATCGGGAAGTTCGCCGTGGAACCGGGTCCCGGAGAGGAACCGCGCTATGCGGGCGGCGAGCCGCTTGCCCGGCCGC
This sequence comes from Arthrobacter sp. D5-1, assembly GCF_017357425.1. Lineage (NCBI taxonomy): Bacteria > Bacillati > Actinomycetota > Actinomycetes > Micrococcales > Micrococcaceae > Arthrobacter > Arthrobacter sp. D5-1. The sequence goes on from NZ_CP014571.1 coordinate 266,717, forward strand.
AACGGCCCTTCGTGGAACTGCAGCGGCACCACAGCAAAGTCGATCACCGGCACGGCCCCGGCCAGGGTGCGGCCGGTCTCTGCGAAATACGACGGACTCCAACCTCCGCTGAGCATCAACGTGGGCGTAGAGAGTTCCATGAAGTCGTGAAGGTGGGCATCGGCGTCCAGGACTGCGCGCATTTCGGTGACTGCCGTGGGCAGCAAGGAGCGCATCTCCAAGCCCAGGCGGGTCCGGGCCGACAGGACACTGAGCGTGCGCAGCGCCCCCATGGGCAGATAGGAAATCGGCCCGGCAGTCCCCAGGCCCTGCACCAGATGCGCCCACGCGTGATCCAGCTGACCGGCAGTGACCGCTTCCTCAAGCTCGGGCCGCCACCGGCTGCTGAGATTGCCTGACAGCGACACTGCAGCGTCGTAAGTGACCAGTTTGTTGATCCTGGCCCGCCTCGCGGCTTGCAGCGCCACGAAGCCGCCATAACTGTGCGCCACAACGTCAGAGGAGCCGGTCTTCTCCATCACCACGAGGAGGTCCGCGATCTCGGTTTCCACCGAATAGCCCGACGGCTGCGGCGCAGACCGCCCCCGGCCGCGCCGGTTATAGCTGTGAACCGGGCGCCCCAGCATGACGCTGAGCGTCCGCGCGAACGGCCAGTACAGCGAGTCCGTCACCAAAGTGCCATGAACAAGCACGACGCCGGCCGGTTCAGCGGATTCCTTTGAGCCGGGAATTGACGCTGCTGACGCGGGCCGGAAGGTGTGCACCTCGAGCTGCCCGCCGCCGTCGACCGTTTCAACTGTCCATGTCTCCACAGCTCCGAGTCTATGCGTTTGCTTGATCCTGGGGCCCGGAAGTGAAGGTCCGCAATGACCGGTAAACTTAAGGACTGTGACTTCCGCAAACACCCCAGCCCTGAACACCTCCGCAGAGCCCATCGATGCCAGCGAGCAGATGCGCATCCGTATGGAAAAGCGCGCCAAGCTGATCGAGCGAGGCACGGAGGCTTATCCCGTGGGTGTTGAACGGACCCATTCCCTCGGCGAGATCCGCGAGAAGTACGCACACTTGGAAGCAGATGAAACCACCGGCGACACCGTTGGTGTCACCGGGCGTGTCGTGTTCGTGCGCAACACCGGCAAGCTGTGCTTCGCCACCCTCCAGGAGGGCGGCGTGGACGGCAAGGGCGTCCGGCTGCAGGCCATGCTGAGCCTTGCCAACGTCGGCGAGGAAGCGCTCGCTGAATGGAAGGCCCTGGTTGACCTGGGCGACCACGTGTTCATCAAGGGCGAGGTCATCTCCTCCCGCCGCGGTGAGTTGTCCGTCATGGCCGACTCCTGGTCCATGGCGTCAAAGGCGCTGCGCCCCCTCCCGGTACTGCACGCAGAACTGAACGAGGAAACCCGCGTACGCCAGCGCTACGTGGACCTCATGGTCCGCGATGAAGCCCGTGAGATGGTCTACAAGCGCGCAGCAATCACCCGCTCGGTGCGCGACACCCTGGACCGCCATGGCTACGTGGAGGTGGAAACCCCCATCCTGCAGCTGGTCCACGGCGGCGCTACCGCGCGCCCGTTTGAAACGCACATGAATGCGTTCGACCAGAAGATGACACTGCGTATCGCTACCGAGCTCTTCCTCAAGCGCGCCGTTGTGGGTGGCATCGATCGCGTTTACGACATGGGCCGTGTTTTCCGCAATGAAGGCGTGGACTCCACGCACAGCCCCGAATTCACCACCCTGGAATGCTACGAAGCCTGGGCGGACCAGTTCGTTATGGCCGAGCGCATGAAGGAAATCATCCTTAATGTGGCTGACGTTGTAGGGACGCGCACCATCCAGACGGATGCCGGCGAAATCAACCTCGACGGCGAATGGGCCTGGGTTTCGGTTTACCCGGGTATTTCCGAAGCCGTGGGTGTGGAAATTACTCCGGACACCACGGTGGAGGAACTGCTGGCAATTGCGGCCAAGCACGAAGTCAAGGTGGACCCCAAGTGGGACGCCGAGAAGATTGTGGTTGAGCTGTTTGGCGAGATCGTGGAACCCACCCTGCTGAACCCGACCTTTGTTTATGACTACCCGCCGTCGGCACAGCCGCTGGCCCGACCACACCGTGAAGACGGGCGCCTCATCGAGGCCTGGGACCTGATCATCGGCGGCATGGAGCGCGGCACGGCCTTTTCCGAACTCATTGACCCCGTCATCCAGCGCGAACGCCTGACGGAGCAGTCCCGCCGCTCCGCCGCCGGTGATGAGGAAGCCATGCAACTGGACGAGGACTTCCTCCGTGCCCTCGAATACGGCGCGCCGCCCATGGGCGGCATCGGGCTCGGCATTGACCGTTTGGTCATGCTCTTCACCGGGGCCGGCATTCGCGAAACCATTCTGTTCCCCTTGCTGAAGCCTGAAGGACACTGACCATGGAGTACATCGCAGTTCTTGCGCCGTCCATAGTTGTAGGTTTGATCTTCTGGTTTGCCATGAAGTCGATCTTCAATGCAGACAAATCCGAGCGTCAGGCAGAAGCCCGCGCCCAGGCCGAAGCGAATTCAAAAAATGCCGGCCCGGCGCCCGAAGGTCCAGCCGCTAAATAGGCTCCTAAATGGGTTCCACTTTCACGTGAATCCATTTGTGCTTTGACGTGTGTGCTTGCCGTGAACGATAATCGAGAAAGGAACCCGGGGAATTTCTGATTATCCATCCCTCCAAAAGAGAGGCAACTCATGGCACAGAAAGTAAAAATCATCCTCGTCGATGACCTGGATGAAGGGGCTGCGGACGAAACTGTCCGCTTCGGCCTGGACGGTGTGAGCTACGAAATGGACCTGTCCACAGCAAACGCAGCGTCGCTGCGGAAGGCCCTGGAACCGTTTGTCGCGAAGGCCCGGAAGACCTCTTCCGGCCGCGGGACGCGGGGTCGCGCTACTCCGGCCCGCAACCAGGATTCCGCACAGATCCGTCAGTGGGCCCGGGATAACGGTTACACGGTCAACAGCCGCGGACGTATTCAGGCTGAAATTCAGGAAGCCTACCAAAAGGCCAATTCCTGATTCACCGCTTCAATGCCCCGGCAGTCACTGCCGGGGCATTGGTTGTTTAAGGAGCTGGGTTTGTTGGGTTCCGCCGGGGCTTGTCGGCGGAATAATCCGTGAATCTGCCCAGTGCTGGACGGCCCGTTTACCGGAGCTATTGGGGGAGTGGCAAACCGTCCCGATTACTCCTCTGTGGAATACTCCCGGGGTGGCCCGGCGGCAGGTTGCCCGGGCCGGCTGGCAGGATGTCACCGTCGCCTGCCCCGGTCAAGGGGAAGTGCCCGTTTTATTCCTCCACGGCGTCATGTTTCCCCTGTGGCGAACACGCCCCAAAAGTGTTGCTCCGGCACGTAGCATCAAAGTACGTCGTAGCTAGGAGTGTGGCGAAATGTTTGAGAGATTTACGGACCGTGCCCGTCGCGTGGTCGTCCTTGCCCAAGAAGAGGCACGGATGCTCAACCACAATTACATCGGTACCGAGCACATCCTCTTGGGTCTGATCCACGAGGGTGAAGGCGTTGCTGCCAAGGCGCTCGAGTCCCTGAGCATTTCGCTCGATGGCGTTCGCGAGCAAGTACAGGAGATCATCGGCCAGGGCCAGCAAGCCCCGTCCGGTCACATCCCCTTTACGCCGCGCGCCAAGAAGGTGCTTGAGCTTTCCCTTCGTGAAGCACTGCAGCTCGGCCACAACTACATCGGTACTGAGCACATCCTGCTCGGCCTCATTCGCGAAGGCGAAGGCGTGGCCGCACAGGTGCTGGTGAAGCTTGGCGCAGACCTGAACCGGGTCCGCCAGCAAGTCATCCAGCTGCTCTCCGGGTACCAGGGCAAGGAGACCGCAGGCAGCGGCTCCGGCCAGGGTCAGCCGGAAGGTACCCCTGCCGGCTCGGTGGTGCTTGACCAGTTCGGACGCAACCTCACCCAGGCTGCCCGCGAAAACAAGCTCGATCCTGTGATCGGCCGCGAGCAGGAGATGGAACGCGTCATGCAGGTCCTCTCCCGCCGTACCAAGAACAACCCGGTGCTGATCGGTGAGCCCGGCGTTGGTAAGACTGCCGTCGTCGAAGGCCTCGCCCAGGCGATTGTCCGCGGCGATGTCCCGGAGACCATCAAGGACAAGCAGCTGTATACGCTTGACCTCGGATCCCTGGTTGCCGGCTCCCGTTACCGCGGTGACTTCGAAGAGCGCCTGAAGAAGGTCCTCAAGGAAATCCGCACCCGCGGCGACATCATCCTCTTCATTGACGAGATCCACACCCTCGTCGGTGCAGGTGCTGCCGAAGGCGCCATTGATGCTGCGTCCATCCTGAAGCCGATGCTCGCCCGTGGGGAACTCCAGACCATCGGGGCCACCACTCTTGACGAGTACCGCAAGCACATCGAAAAGGACGCCGCGCTTGAGCGCCGCTTCCAGCCGATCCAGGTCAAGGAACCCTCGGTTGCGCACGCGATCGAGATCCTCAAGGGACTGCGCGATCGTTACGAGGCACACCACCGCGTGACGATTACCGACGGCGCTCTCGCCTCGGCTGCGCAGCTGGCCGAACGCTACATCTCGGACCGCTTCCTGCCGGACAAGGCGATCGACCTCATCGATGAAGCCGGCGCACGCCTGCGCATCCGCCGCATGACCGCTCCGCCGGAGCTCAAGGCCATGGACGAGCGCATTGCCGACGTGAAGATGGAGAAGGAATCCGCCATCGACGCCCAGGACTTTGAGGGTGCTGCCTCGCTGCGCGACAAGGAGCAGAAGCTCATTGCCGAACGCGCGGAGAAGGAGCGCACCTGGAAGTCCGGCGGCATGGACGACATCTCCGAGGTTGACGAGGACCTGATCGCTGAAGTTCTCGCGAACTCCACGGGTATCCCGGTCTTCAAGCTCACCGAGGAAGAATCTTCCCGCCTGCTCAAGATGGAAGACGAACTGCACAAGCGCGTCGTCGGCCAGGACGAAGCCATCAAGGCACTGTCCCAGGCCATCCGCCGCACCCGTGCAGGCCTGAAGGACCCCAAGCGTCCCGGTGGCTCGTTCATCTTTGCCGGCCCCACGGGCGTCGGTAAGACCGAGCTTGCCAAGGCACTTGCCGAGTTCCTGTTCGGTGAAGAGGACGCCCTCATCACGCTGGACATGTCCGAGTACTCCGAGAAGCACACGGTTTCGCGTCTCTTCGGTGCACCTCCGGGCTACGTCGGCTACGAAGAAGGCGGCCAACTGACGGAGAAGGTCCGTCGTCGTCCGTTCTCCGTGGTTCTGTTCGATGAAGTGGAGAAGGCCCACGCCGATCTCTTCAACTCGCTGCTGCAGATTTTGGAAGACGGCCGCCTGACCGACTCCCAGGGCCGCGTGGTGGACTTCAAGAACACCGTGATCATCATGACCACCAACCTTGGTACCCGCGATATTTCCAAGAGTGTGGCTACGGGCTTCCAGTCCGGCACGGACACCCAGACCGGCTACAACCGGATGCGGGCCCGGGTTACCGAAGAGCTCAAGCAGCACTTCCGCCCCGAGTTCCTCAACCGCGTTGACGACGTCGTGGTATTCCCGCAGCTGACGCAGGACGAGATCATCGAGATTGTGGACCTGTTCGTGAACCGTCTGGAGCGCCGCCTCAAGGACAAGGACATGGGCATCGAACTCACCCCCGCTGCCAAGGTTCTCCTGGCCACGCGTGGTTACGATCCCGCCATGGGTGCCCGGCCGTTGCGCCGCACCATCCAGCGCGAGATCGAGGACCAGCTGTCCGAGAAGATCCTGTTCGGCGAGATCCACTCCGGCGACATCGTCGTGGTGGACGTTGACGGCGAAGGTGACGACGCCAAGTTCACGTTCGAAGGCAACGCCAAACCGCGTATTCCGGAGATCGCTCCGACCGCGTAAGGCCAACGCTTTATCCCGGAAGCCCCACCCGCTCCGCAAGGAGCAGGTGGGGCTTCTGCGTTGGGCGGCCCGGAGTTTTTGTCCAGGCAGAGACTTTAAGGTGGCTTCTGGAGGGCGTTATCTGTACAAAACTTCACGAACCGGATCGGGGATCAAATGCGGGTACTTATGGTGGCTCCGGGGACGCGCGGGGATGTGGCGCCCATGGCCGGTCTGGGAGGTCGCCTGCAAGGGCTGGGGTACGAGGTTGCCGTTGCCGCGAACCCTCCCTATGCCCCTCTGGTTGTTGAGTCGGGATGCGAGTTCAGGCCGCTGCCGGGGAACCTGACGGAACTCATCAAGCAGCCGGCCCCGGGTGCGAAAGCCTCAGCTGACAGCGTGCTGACGTTCTGGCGGAAGCTTGGCGAGTACATGGACAACGCAGCCAAGGGAACCCTGGCTGCCGCCGAGGCCGGGGCCGATGTCATCATGGCCAACTCGGTGGCACCCTATGCCTATGACATTGCCGAGGCTTTCGGCGTCCCGGCCATAGGCGCACACTTACAGCCGACCGAACCGAGTGCGGCCTACCCGCCTGTGCTGATGAATTCGGCTCGAAGCCTGGGTGCGCTGGGGAACAGGATCATTGGCGAGCGGGCAGCAGCGGGGCCGGCCCCCTACGATGCTCCCAGCGCCCGCTTGCGCAAGCAGCTCGGCCTGCGCAAGGAGAGTCGAGCAGCGGGCGAACGTCGTCGGAGGAAGGCTCGGGCGACCATTCTTCATGGCATCAGTCCTACCGTCCTGCCGCGTCCGGCCGATTGGCACGCGGGATTGGTGATGGCCGGATATTGGTGGCCCCCGGAACACAGCGGCTGGGAGCCATCCGCCGACCTTGTGGACTTTCTCGCCGACGGTCCAGCGCCCGTCTTCGTTGGTTTCGGCAGCAGTGCACACATTGACCCCGGCTTCATCCTCGAGGCCACGCGTCGTGCCGGAGTTCGGGCTGTTGTGCAGGGTGCCGAGGGGGTGTTGGGCGATGATGCCATGGGTGTTGGAAGTGTCCCGCACAAATGGCTGTTCCCCCGCATGGCTGCCGTTGTCCACCATTCCGGCGCTGGAACCACTGCCGCCGGCTTGCGCGCCGGCGTGCCGTCGGTAGGTGTTCCCGTGTATACGGACCAGCCACTCTGGGCCTCGCGGATCGCGGCGCTGGGCGCCGGTCCCCAACCGCTTCCGTACAAGAAGCTGTCCCCGGAGCGCCTTGGTGACGCGATCGCGGAAGCCGTAAGAACGCCGTCGTATGCGCAGCAAGCGGAGGTCCTGGCGGCCGCCATAGGCAAGGAAGACGGGACTGTGCCCGTGGTCGAGACCTTGCGGAAACTTCCCTCCAAGTAGCAGCAGGGCGCGTTGGGAGCACGCATGACGGGCCGCGCTGGGAATCAAGGCGGAACGGGATATGTGAAAGTACTGTTTCACTGTGAGTGAACCACCCTGTGATCGGGGGCACAATGCATGTTGAATCGGATCATGGACTCTGCAGACACTCTGACTCCGGGCGAGCAGCCCGAAACTCCCTTCCACCATATGGACCACTACCTCGCCATCCCGCGGATCAGCGGCCTCACCCTCAGCCCCGATGGCAAGCGTTTGGTCACCACCGTGTCAACGCTGAACGGGAAGGGAACCGAGTTCGCTTCGGCCCTCTGGGAGATCGACCCCACCGGCGGGAAGCGCGCACGCCGAATCACCCGCAGTTCCAAGGGTGAGGCGGGGGCGGCGTTCGCGGCATCCGGCGACCTCTACTTCACCTCGGCGCGCCCGGACCCGGACAGTCCGGACGCTGACCCGGTAAACGCCCTGTGGCTCCTCCCCGCCGACGGTGGAGAAGCCCGCGTGGTGCATTCGCGCCCAGGCGGCATCGGTTCCGTCATGACCGCGAAGGACGTAGACGCCACGTTCGTCGTCGCAGAGGTCCTGGCAGGATCCGCCGACGAGGATAACGACGAGGAGCGCCGAAAGGCCCGCAAAGACAACAAGGTTTCCGCCATCCTGCACAGCGGCTACCCGGTCCGCTATTGGGACGCCGACCTCGGCCCCGCAGAGCCGCGGATCTTTGCCGTTGAGCAGGGTGACGAGCAGGAACCCGGCAAGCCGTCAACGGTGGACGCCTCGGCGCCGCTCAAGCTCCGCAACCTGACAGCCGGCGTCGGCGGCTCGCTGCGTGAGTCAAAAACAGTGGTGAGCCCGGACGGGAAGACCATTTACACCAGCATGTCCAAGGCGCTCGCCAAGGCCGACAGCCGCGAGGTGCTGGCCGCCATCGACGTCGCCACCGGGAACGTCAAGGTGCTGCTGGACCACGAGGGCATGAGCTATTTCCCTGGACCCGTCAGTCCGGACAACGGCACGCTCGTTGTGGAAAGCGAAAGCGACACCACACCCACGCAGGCGCCCCAGGTGAAGCTGCACCTGCTCAACGTCGCCGGCGGCGAAACCACGGACCTCGAGCCGCTGGCACACCACTGGGATCGCTGGGCCACTGTCCTCGCCTGGCTTCCGGATGGCAGCGCCGTCCTGGCCAAAGCGGACGACGACGGCGCGTCGCCGGTTTTCCGGATCAACGTCGCTGACGGTGAAGTCACCCGGGTGACGCAGGACGCTTCCGCCTATTCCGACGTCGTGCTTTCTCCCGACGGGGCCGCGGCGTATGCCCTGCGGAGCTCGTACGAATTCCCGGCCGAAGCTGTTCGGATAAACCTCGCCACCGGAGAAGTGACCAGGCTGCAGGCACCCGCTGAGCGGCCTGTGTACAAGGGTCGCCTGGAGCGCGTTGAAACGACAGCGGACGACGGTTCACGAGTCCCCGCCTACCTCGCCCTCCCTGAAGGGGCATCGGCCGGGAAGCCTGCGCCGCTCCTGCTGTGGATCCACGGCGGCCCGCTGGGTTCGTGGAACGCCTGGACGTGGCGCTGGAACCCCTGGCTGCTCGTCGCCAAGGGCTACGCCGTGCTGCTGCCCGATCCGGCGCTCTCCACAGGCTACGGCCAGGAATTCATCCAGCGTGGCTGGGGCGAGTGGGGCAAGAAGCCCTTCACGGACCTCATGGCCATCACCGACGCGGTGGTGGGGCGCCCGGACATTGATGAGTCGCGGACAGCTGCGATGGGGGGATCGTTCGGCGGCTACATGGCCAACTGGGTGGCCGGCCAAACCGACCGGTTCAAGGCGATTGTTACCCACGCGAGTTTGTGGGCGCTGGACCAGTTCGGTCCCACCACGGATGCCGCCCAGTACTGGCTGAAGGAAATGACCGTGGAAATGGCCATGGAGAACTCTCCGCACCTGAACGTGGGAAACATCAAGACACCCATGCTGGTGATCCATGGCGACAAGGACTACCGGGTTCCGATCGGCGAGGGACTGCGTCTCTGGTACGAACTCCTGTCCTCTTCGCAATTGCCCGCCGACGACAACGGCCAGAGCCCACACCGCTTCCTCTACTTCCCTGACGAAAACCACTGGGTGCTCCAGCCGCAGCACGCGAAGATCTGGTACGGAGTGGTGGAGCACTTCCTGGCCAAGCAGGTGCTGGGCGAGGACGTTGCTTTGCCGGAGGAGCTGGGGGTCTAGGCGATTCGTTCGGCCCAGCCCCGCATTCAGTCATGCGCGGGGCTGGGGCGTCCGGCACCTGTTTGCCTCGCTAGGATGGGGGAGTGAATTCGACCTTCAGCCTCCGCCCTGCCCGCACCAGTGATGTGGCTGCGATCAAGAGGCTGGTGGCGCCCTTGGCCGAGGAGCGGATCCTCATGGCCAAGGAGACTGTGGCTTATTACGAGAGCCTGCAGGAATTCCGGATCGCCGAGTCTGACGACGGGGAAGTCATTGGCTGCGGCGCTCTCCATGTGATGTGGGAGGACCTGGCCGAGATCCGCACTCTTGCGGCTGCCGATTCCTGGCGGGGGCGGGGCGTGGGGCACGTCCTGGTGGAGAATCTCCTTGAGGAAGCGCGCGCCCTTGGCGTGAGCCGTGTATTCTGCCTGACGTTCGAAGTGGACTTCTTTAAGCGCCACGGATTTGAAGTCATGGCTGACCAGTCGGCCGTCGATCCCCAGGTGTACTCCGAGCTGCTGCGCTCACATGACGAAGGCGTGGCGGAGTTCCTGGACCTGGCCCGGGTGAAGCCGAACACCTTGGGCAATACCCGCATGATCAAGCAGCTCTAGGCCTGCCAATCCTTACTTCCGCGTCGAGATCCTGAAGAAAAAAGACGCGTCTTTCAAGAGTGCCCGATTATGAGTGATTTAATACTCTTTTCTTATCTAAAATTGATGGATAAACTGATCAAGGCTTGCTGGGGAAGCTTCCACCACATCGGTCAATTGAGAGAAGATCATGCAGTCCCACGCGTCCCTTTCAGATGTTTCAGAACTCCAACTCAGCGTGCGCGGTCCAGTGTTCACGCCTGCCGATCCCGGCTTCGCCGCTGAAGTAGCGGCCTTCAATTTATCCACACAGCACCAGCCCGATCTCGCCTTCGGAGCCCTCGACGCAGAGGATGTCTCGGCGGCGATACGCTGGGCAGCGGAACGCGGCGTGCCCGTGTCTGTCCAGTCAACCGGGCACGGCGCCACGAACGCGATCGAGGGTGGCCTGCTGATCAGCACCCGACGAATGCTCGAGCTCAGTATTGATCCCCTGGAGAAGACAGCCCGCGTGGGTGCGGGCGTCCGCTGGAAGGCCGTGGTGGATCTCGCCGGGACCTTCGGCCTCATGGGGCTCTGCGGTTCAACCACTGATGTAGGCGTGGTGGGTTACACGCTGGGTGGTGGGCTGCCGATCCTGGGCCGCAAATACGGATTCGCTTCCGACCACGTGATTGCGTTTGAAATAGTCACGGCAGACGGAACCCTGCGCAGGGTAACCAAGGACGAGGATTCGGAGTTGTTCTTCCTCCTGCGCGGCGGCAAGGGCAACTTGGGAATCGTCACGGCCATGGAGTTCCACCTCTTCCCCGGCTCGGACCTCTACGCCGGCGGAATCTACTTTGATGGTGAGCAAGCTCCTGAAGTATTGCAGGCGTTCAGGGATTGGGCGCCTGCCCTGCCGGTAGAGGCCTCGGCGTCACTGGCCTTCCTGCGGCTGCCGGACATGGAAATGGTGCCGGAACCTCTGCGCGGAAAGTTCGTGATCCACCTCCGTTATGCCTACCAAGGTGACCTGGCGGCGGCGGCAGAACTCCTGGAGCCGATGCGCCGGAGTGCACCGTTCATGATGGATGCCACCGGCCCCCTTGACGCTACTGCCTTCGACTCCATCCACCAGGACCCGGACCAACCGGTTCCCGTGATGGAACACGGGTTCCTCTTGGACAGGCTGGATGCGCCTGAAACCGAAACACTTCTGCGGCACTTTGGCCCCGGCGTCGAAAGTCCCGTGCTGTTGGCCGAGCTCCGGTTGCTCGGCGGTGCTTTGGCGAAGAGCGCAGACGGCGATGACATTGTGGGTGGCCGCGATGCTGCGTTCAGCTTCTTCATGGGTGCCATTGCCGTCCCGCCGGTGGTTGCGATGTTGCCCGCGGTTTTCAATGCTGTCCATGAGGACCTTCGGCCCGCCGCCAATGCCGGAACCTTCGTGAACCTGCACGGCCACTTTGTGGATGCCGAAGACAGGGAGCGGCCCTGGCGGGCAACTGCATTGGAACGGCTCCGCAAGGCAAAGGCTGAGTTGGACCCGCAAAACATGTTCAGCTTCGGGCATGTAGTGGGGCTCCCGGTCATTGACCAGACAGTGCTGCTTGAAGACGTTGTGACTGCCGGCGGCGACGCCGTGCTGAACAACTAGGGGCTGAGGGCGATGAACAACCGCGTCACATTCCCCGACTTCTCCGCCTTCCAGATCGACATTCCGCACGGATCATGGCCGCACGAAGCGTCATGGTCCGGGGACAGGCACTCCGACCCGGATCTGTACTCTGCCTTCTGGCCCGAGTTTCACGCCAGGCAGGAATCCGAGGCGGTGACGGCACCGCAGGCTGAGGAATAGCAGGCACAGAACCGGCCTGCGGAGGCGGGCAGGGCGGAAGGGGCAGTTCGGCAGTGGCCAGGGCCTCGCGCTGAAAAGCCCCGAGCGGGATAACTCCGCACCAAGGGCGCCCAAGGCCTACCGTGGGCCGGGCCGCCGGTAGTAGGGTCAGAGCACCAGCCGCAGCACGCCCAGGAGCATCCCATGAAAAAGCTCATAAATGATCCACGCGCAGTGGTGGACGAGTCCGTCGAAGGGTTCGGCATGGCCCATGCCGACATTGTGGACGTCCATCCCGAGCCCAAGTACGTCATACGAAAGGGTGCTCCAGTGGAGGGCAAGGTTGCCTTGGTCTCCGGTGGAGGGAGCGGTCACGAGCCCCTGCACGCAGGTTTCGTGGGGCTCGGCATGCTCGATGCCGCTGTGCCCGGCGCCGTCTTCACCTCGCCAACCCCTGACCAGATCATTCCAGCCACGGTCGCCGTCGACTCAGGAGCCGGCGTCGTTCATATCGTGAAGAACTACACCGGCGACGTCCTGAACTTTGAAACCGCCGCCGAGATGGCGCAGGCCGAAGGCGTGCACGTGCGTTCGGTCCTGGTGAACGACGACGTCGCGGTGGAAGATTCGCTGTACACGGCAGGCCGGCGCGGGGTAGGCGGTACGGTCCTGGTGGAAAAGATCGCAGGGGCATCAGCTCAGCGTGGTGACGATCTTGACACCGTCACGGCCATCGCCGAACGGGTGGTGGCCAACGTTCGGACGATGGGTGTGGCACTGTCCGGCTGCACAGTGCCACACGCAGGCACGCCGAGCTTCGAGCTGGAAGACAACGAGATCGAGATCGGTATAGGCATTCACGGCGAACCGGGCCGGCACAAGATCGCCATGGAAAGCGCTGACGCGATCACGGACCGCCTGCTGGAGCCTGTGCTGGAGGATCTTGCCCTGGCATCCGGGGACAAGGTGCTGCTGTTCGTGAACGGCATGGGTGGAACCCCGCAAAGCGAGCTCTACATCGTCTACCGGCGTGCCGCCCAGGTCCTGGCCGAACGTGGTGCCACCGTGGAGCGTTCGCTGGTGGGCAACTACGTGACCTCCCTGGAGATGCAGGGCTGTTCGGTCTCGGTCCTGCGCCTTGATGACGAGATGACCCGGCTCTGGGATGCCCCTGTCCACACTGCAGCACTGCGCTGGGGTGCCTGAATATGGGGTTGACTGTTGACTGGGCCACGGACTGGTTGAAACTTTCCGCCAAGGCCATGGAAGAGCACCGCGTGGAACTGATCGAACTGGACCGGGCGATCGGCGACTCGGACCACGGCGAAAACATGGACCGCGGGTTTCAGGCCGTCCTCCAGAAACTCGACGAGGCGCCACCCGCAACTCCCGGAGCCGCGCTCAAAGCCGCCGCGATGGCCCTCATGTCCAAGGTGGGTGGCGCTGCCGGACCGTTATACGGGACGGCCTATCTGCGGGCAGCTACCTCGCTGGGCGATGCCGCCGAGATCGACGCTGAAACCCTGGCGGCCGCTCTCACCGCCGCACGTGATGGCGTGGTGGCGCGCGGCAAAGCCGAGCTTGGGGACAAGACCATGATCGACGCGTGGACACCCGCCGTGGAAGCGGCCCAAAAAGCAGCAGCGGGCGGCGCGGATCCGGTGGGCGTCCTGGAGGCAGCTGCCGAAGCAGCTGAGACCGGGGCGATGGCAACGGATCCCTTGGTGGCGCGTAAAGGGCGGGCCAGCTATTTGGGGGAGCGCAGCGCAGGGCACCGCGACCCCGGGGCGGCCTCAACGGCGCTGCTCCTCCGTGCGGCCGCCGCGGCTGCTGCCGGTTCCACGGCTGAGACAGGAACCGACGCCGTATGACGGTTGGGATCGTGGTGGTTTCACACAGCAGCAAGATAGCCGAGGGAGCGGTGGAGCTCGCCGCGCAGATGGCGCCCGACGTCGAATTGGTCGCCGCCGGGGGCACTGACGACGATCGGATCGGAACCAGCCTGGAGAAGGTGCTGGCCGCCGTCGAGCAGTCCCTGGTTGATTCCGGTGGTGACGGCGTGGTGGTACTGACCGATCTGGGCTCGGCGGTGATGACGGCCGAGTCTGCCATGGAGTTTGCCAGCGACCCTGATGCCGTGCTCCTCGCGGATGCGCCATTGGTTGAGGGGCTGGTGGCGGCCGCCGTCGCGGCCCAAGGAGGTTCCGGCGTCGCGGATGTCCGCAAGGCCGCGGAAGCCGCGGGGTACCGGCCTGCGGAGCCTGTGGAGCCTGCTGAAGCGGCCGGCGCCATTGCGCCGGACGCCAGCGGCGACTTCGAGCTCATCAACCCTTTGGGCATGCACGCCCGGCCCGCCGCGAAGATCGCAGGCGGCCTGTCCGGGTTGGACGCCGAGGTGACCGTGAACGGCGTCGATGGCATGTCCATCATGGCGCTCATGGCGCTCGCGGCCGGCCAGGGTTCCACGCTTCGTGTCGAAGCCCGCGGCAAGGATGCGCAGAGAGCTGTTGACTATGTTCGCCGGTTGGTGGAAGAGGGGTTCGGGGAGCTCTAGTTCGGACGGATTTGCTGTCAAATATTGCTAAGTATGCTGATTAGTGATGTTGTAGAGGTACAGGTTCACTACAAGGAAGAGGTGCGAATCATGGGTGCTGACGACAAGATGGAGAACGCTGGCGAGAAGCTTGGTGGCAAGGCCAAGGAAGCTGCCGGAAAGCTGACGGACAACGAGCGTCTTGAAGCAGAAGGCAAGGGCGACCAGACGAAGGCCGACCTCAAGGGCGCCGGCGAGAAGCTGAAGGACGCCTTCAAGAAAGACTAGGTATCCGGACAGGGCCGCTGCGGTTGCAGCGGCCCTGCCTTGTTTTGTGAGGCGATTGTTGTGGCGCCGTCCGCCGGCGCCAAACTTGATGGAGGATCTACGTGAACATACTGGTGAAAATTTTCGGCCTGGCAATCGGTCTTGGCGCCGGTGCGCTGGCAAACAAGACGCTGGAGGGCCTCTGGGAGAAGCAGACCGGCAAACCTGCCCCGAAGGACAGCACAGACCTCAATGATTCACTTCCGGGCGTGCTGGTCTTTGCGGTTGTCTCGGCCGCCGTCGCCGCCGTGGTTCACGTCCTCACCCAGCGGGGCACCAAGAGCGCCCTGGTCCGCATGAAGAAATCGGCTGACGAGGTCTAACACCATGGCTATTGCTAAGTTCCCAAGTGTCGTCATCGATTGTCCCGACGCGGCTGTCTTGGCTGCCTTCTATGGCGAGCTTTTCGGCTGGGACGTCGAGGACAAGGGCGACTGGTTCGATATCCGCCCAAGCGACGGCAGTAACTGCATCTCCTTCCAGCAGGTGGAGGTGTACCAAGCGCCGGTGTGGCCCGGGCAGACCATTCCGCAGCAAATGCATTTGGACATGGTGGTGGAAGACCTGGACAAGGGCGAAGAAGTTGCGCTCTCGCTGGGAGCCACCAAGGCCGACCATCAGCCCGGTGAGACGTTCCGGGTGTTCCTTGATCCGGCCGGGCACCCGTTTTGTCTCTGCCTTAGCTAGGGCTTGGCCGCCGCAGGGCCCGAACCCTGTGGCGGCTCCCGGTCCTTAGCCCTGCTGTGCCGCCCATTCCTCGACGCGGCGGTTGCTCTCTTCCTCGGAGAGGTCCTCGACACGCGTCATGATGGACCAGCGGACGCCGAACGGATCGCGGATGCTCGCGTAGCGGTCACCTGAGACGAAGGTGGTCAACGGCTCCCGGATGGCGGCGCCGGCTTGCTCCGCTTTGTGGACCAGGCTGTCCGCGTCGGAGCAGTAGAGGCCCAGCGAATAGCAGTCGTCTTCGCCGGACGGTGCTTGGACCAAGTGATATTCGGGGTTGGGCTCACCCAGCTGGAGGTGGCCGTTTCCGAAGTCGAGTTCGGCATGGACCACTATCCCGCCCATCTCAGTTTCGCCTACCACGCGGGCCCCGAACACGTCCCGGTAAAAGGCGATGGCCGCCTTGGCGTTCGGCACCGAGAGGAACGGCGTGAGGCTGGTGAGACCGTTGGGAATGCCGTGGGTGGTGTGCTCCCCGTGGGCGGCCGTGGTCGATTCTGTGCTTGTAGTATCTGTCATGGATACGACGCTACGTGCCTCCGGGTGCCGGGCGCTTGGAGATTCGCGACAGGTTCACGCCGACCCGGGAGGGGCTTATGGAGGGTTCCTTTAAAGGCATCCTGTACCCCGCGCGACTACCCACCTTCAACCGCGTTCCCGCGCCGGCATCGGTAGCCGGGCTGGTGCAGTGGTTCTGGATCCCCGAGTGGGACATCGAACCCGGGCGGACCTCCCGGCAACACCTCATCGCCTACCCTGCGTCCAACTTGGTGGTGCAGCCTGCGGATGTCATCTTTTCGGGACCAACCACCCGTGCCGCACACCGCGACCTGACCGGCTCTGGCTGGGCCGTGGGTGCGCTGCTCCGCCCGGCGGCCGTGCCGTTGTTTACCGACGACCCCGGCGCCTTGCGGGACAGGGAACTGGCTCTGGAAATGATGGAGCTGCACACTGCGGTTTCGGCCGCGATGGTCCCGCCTCGCAGCGCCATGCAGCCCCGCAGTGCCACAACGCGCGACGACGGCACTCACCGCGAGCGGGCAGTCGAGGCCTTTGTTGCGTGGCTGGTTTCACTCGACGCAGTGCTCTCGGAGGAAGCCCTGCTCGCGAACCGGATGATGGATGTGATCGCTTCCGACCCAGAGGTGCTTTTGCTCGAGGACGCTGCCGCCCGGCTGGCGGTTTCACCGCGAACGCTGCAGAGGTTGGCCAGGAAGTACATAGGACTCAGCCCCGCAGCACTCATACGTCGCCGGAGGCTTCAGGATGCCGCCGAGCGTACCCGGTCCGATCCAACAGCGGACCTTGCGGCGATCGCCGTCGAACTCGGCTATGCCGATCATGCGCATCTGACGAACGACTTCCAGAAGTACTTGGGCTTTACCCCGAGTACGTACCGGAGGTCAGCTGGGGAGTTTTGAGTGCCGGCGCCGAAAGCTCGGTTGCCGCGTCGGTGTCCTCTTGCATCGTGTCCTCCCCGCGGAAAGCTGCCAGCATTGCCTCGCGGTCGAATTGACCTTCCCATTTGGACACCACGAACGTGGCGACGCAGTTGCCCAGCAAGTTGACCACAACCCGCATGGAGTCCATCAAACGGTCCGCTCCAAGCAGGAGTGCAACTCCTGCCACCGGGAAGATTCCCAGCGCCCCGGCCGTCGCGGAGAGGGCGAGGAAGGCGGAACCGGGAACGCCGGCCATGCCCTTGGAGGTGAGCATCAGGATGCCGAGCGCTGCCAGTTGCTGACCCAGGTCCAGGTTGTGGCCAAAGGCCTGGGCAAGGAAAAGAAGGGAGATGGAAAGGTAAAGGGCGGCTCCGTCCAGATTGAACGAGTATCCCGTGGGCACCACCAGGCCTGTGGTTGCCCGGGAACAACCGGCGTTGGTCAGCTTGGTCATGATGCGGGGGAGGACGGATTCAGTGGAGGCCGTGCCCAGGGCAAGCATAAATTCTTCGCGGGAGTACTTGATGAACTGCCACAGGGGAACGCGCGGGTAGACCCAAGCCACCACAAACAGGAGGCCAATGAAGACCAGCGCTGAGCCGTAGCATGCAGCAACCAAGAGGGCGTAGGTGCTCAACGAGCTCAGTCCATACTGGCCGATGATGAAGGCCATGGCGCCGAAGGCTCCAATGGGGGCGACCCGCATGACCCACGCCATGATTTTGAAGAAGAGCTCCAGTGTCGTTTCCATGAGGTCCATCACGGGCTTGCACTTCTCGCGGCCCACCACCACGATGGCTGCGCCAAAGAAGATGGCGAAGCACAGGACCTGGAGCAGCGAGTTGGACGCGAAGGCTCCTATGACGCTGGTGGGGATGATGCCCAGCAGGAACTGACCCGCATCTTTGGGTGGAGCGGTGGTGGTCTTGGCGTTCACTGCATCCTCGGACAAGGACGCCGGGTCAATGTTCAGGCCTGCGCCCGGCTGCACAAGATTGGCAACCACCAGCCCAAATGCCAAGGCGAAGAGTGTGGCGCCGGTGAAATAGACCAGTGCCTTAACACCTACGCGGCCTACGGACTTGACGTCCCCCACGGCAGAGATCCCCGTGACGATGACCAGGAAAATCAGTGGAGCGATGATCATTTTGATGAGCTGAATGAAGCCGTCGCCCAGTGGGCGAAGGGCAGCCCCTATGTTTGGCCATAGGTACCCTATGGCGATGCCCAGCACCACGGCCACCAAAATCTGGAAGAACAAGGATTTGTACAGTGGCTTCTTCGCTGCTGGAGTCACGGAAGCCGTGGGTGTGGGAATTTTCAAGGGGGGTGCCTGTCTGTGCGGGGGCCGCGCTGCGGTCGCGGCTGGGATCACACAAGACGCTATGAGGGCCTTGTTTCCGAATTGCTAATTCCTGAAGCCTGTTGTGTTTAATATCGGAACAAGATTTTCACGATGTGGAAAGTCTAGGTCTGACTTAGCCCGTCTTCATCCAAGCTCACCGCGGCGGAAATGACGCGGCCGCATTGCTCGCCGTACGGATAATCGCCCTTGGGCGTGAAGGTCAATGTCCGCGTGGGCAGCGCTGTGCCGGAGGGAGAGGTGCCGCTGACGGTCGCTTCAAGGGGGCTTTCGCTGAGGGTCGGAAGCTCGATGGAACCCAGAAGAGTCCCGTCAGGAGATGACGTCGCCGAGCACACGCCGTCCGGCGTGCAGCCTTGGTCCACGGCTACGGCACCAGGGTGCAGGTCCAGGTCCTTTTCGGTGCAGGTACCGTCCTGGCAGGCCTTGAGCCGCAGCGTCCCCACCTGGTCTGCGTAACTCGCTGCAACACTCAGGGACACCCCTGCAATGTGCCCAATGGCCGGGCAGGCTGCGGCTTCGGGATAGCAGCCCGGAAGCAAAGCCGCCGTTCCAGCAAGGGTCAACGCCACTCCGATTTTGCCCATGCTTCAGGGTAGGACCGCGTGGGGCCGGCGTCTCCCGTTGATTGCCCGGTTTCGAAGTGTAAGTGGGTTCGCGAAAGGCTTACTAGTTGCCGCCCGAAATGATCGGGAAGCCCTTCTCATCTACCGGGAAATCCTCAATGACTTTTCCTGAAGCTGTATCGATGATCACCACCGACTGTTTTGGCCACATCGTGTCCGGAACAACGTTGAACTGCACATCTGAAACTGACATTTCCTGTCCGGCAGCACTCTTGGCGCGGTTGAAGACGTCAACAATTTCACCGCTCGTGGTGTTTACGGCTATCGTCTCCTGGGGCAGATTGGCGGAGTTTCCGGCGACCGGAGTAGAGGTCCACCACCCTTCATAACCACCGAGCACCCGGTCCTCCATGGGTGCTTTGACCATCAGGGAACCATCCTGCCCATCTGCGGCGTTGGCCTGAACACCGACGACCACGGCAGCAGCCAAGACTGCCGCAGCACCCACAACACCTAGTGCCAATTTCATGTCTTCCCCCTTAGTGAGGCGCGACAGCACCATGCTGCCGCGCCGTGACAAATCATTGAACCGGGACATTACCGACGCACAAACGGTACCGACTAACACTGCTGACGAAGAAATGCCCATCCTTGGACCGTCCCTGAGATCCGCCCTCCACTGCTCCTCGCGGATAGTGCAAAGCCTTGCCGAAGTACCGCAATCAGAATGAAACAGAACCTAGCTGAGCGATGTCGCATTCTTCCCCCGGCGCGAAGACGTAGTCTTCCTGGCACTCCACATCAGCAGTGCGAAGGCTGGAACGACCGCGATAGTCATCTGAACATATCGCGGGTGAAAGGCCCTCTGCACAGAGCCGTCCTTCATTGTGTAAGTGCATTCCAAACCCATGGGCACAAAGACATAGCCTCCGTCAGGTGGAATGGGGGCACCCTCCGGGGTATGGATCGTACCTGAGGGAAGGTTTTCGCCGCTGAGACATGGGTCTGAAATGGATGGCGAATTATGGGCCAAGAGACCACGGTCGATGGCCGAGACCAAAAAGTACCAGCCAAGGCAAAGTGACAGGAGAAGTACAACCAAAGGTAATTTTCTAGCCATAGCCTCCCCCAGCAGTACGAGTGGGATCACTATCACACAATCAATGCAGTGAGGACAGAGCCTTTTCGGATCGCGGACCCTGCCGCTAACTTTGGCAGGAATTTGGCGAAGCCCCGATCAAATAGCGGTTGACCGAAGCTTCGCTCGCATTATGCCCACCCGAAGCTTAATGCTGCCTGTGAGGACGCAGTCTGTGGGCTCCGGCGTTCGTCAGGCTAACGGGATAAGCCGCCTCTGCTTCGCTCGGCGCCGACAGCCGCACCTGGATGAGACTTCTTGGCTTTGGTTGCTTTCCCGGTTGTCACCGCTGCGCGGGGGTGGGTGGCCTCGCTGCGCTCCGCAGCTACCCGGCCCCGGACCTGGGATTCGTTTTGCAGCACTGTTGGCCAGGGAGGCGGCAAACGCCTTTTGCTGTTCAGCCGAACCGTAGTCGCTCGGTGAAGCCCATGGAATCAACAAAGTCATTAGTGATGCCGCCCCATTGCTGGTCCATCAGTGCACCTTCCTCGGCGCGCAGACTCAAAAGCAGTGCCACAAACTGGCGTCCTTGTAGCCGACGTGAACGCGTTCCTTTTACGTTAGGCCGGAAGCCGCAACCCGCCGTCGTGCATCTCTGCCAAGCCGTCCACCAACAGGCCATCCAGTGCGCGCTCAAGTTGCTCCGGCGCCGAGTTGAGCCGGTGCAACGCAGCGAGGGGGATCCCGATGCCCGACGGCGCGAATCCGAGATCCGCCGGCGCCTGCTCGAACATCTGGCGCGGGACGGGGGTGGCGGCCTCGCGGAGGACGGCCATCACGGCACCGCGGACCTGGCGGTCGGTGCCGTGCCAGGACTGGCCCTTGGGCGTGTACGACGGCGGCGGCTCACCCGCGGCGAGCCAGGCGCAGCTTGAGCGGACAGGACAGTCCGCGCACTTGGGGCTGCGGGCCGTGCACACCATGGCTCCCAGTTCCATGACGGACGCGTTCCAGCGCACGGACAGTTCCTGTTCGACGGGAAGGAGGGCCTCGGCCAACCGCATTTCGCCTGCGGTCAGCGCCGGCGCAGGAAGTGCGTTCCCGGAAATAAGGCGTGCGTGGACCCGCCTGATGTTGGTGTCCACCACGGTTTCGCGTCGACCAAAAGCGAAGGCGGCGACGGCGGCAGCCGTGTAACTCCCCACGCCAGGCAAACCCAAAAGTTCTGAGTACGTGTCAGGAACGTTGCCGCCGTGCTGCTCACGGATGGCGACGGCGGCCGCGTGCAGTCGCAGGGCGCGGCGTGGGTATCCGAGTCGGCCCCAATGGCGGACGGCTTCGCCCGACGGCTCGCCGGCAAGGTGGCCCGGGGTAGGCCAGCGGTCCATCCAGTCCCGCCACACGGGCAGAACCCGAACCACGGGAGTCTGCTGGAGCATGACTTCGCTGACCAGGATTCCCCAGGCGCTGCAGTCCGGCTCGCGCCACGGAAGATCCCGGGCGGCATCGGCAAACCACTGATCCAAGGCGCTGTGGAGCGCGGTCAGTTGGTGGGCGTCGGGAAGAGTCATACTGCCCTCCACTGTAATGGAACCCCGGGCCATGGCCGACGTCACACAGTCCCGGATTAGGGCCCTGCGGCGTGTAGGTTAGGGCCCCGAGGACCACGAGCCTAGCCTAGAACCATGGCCACCAACGGTAAGCAGCAGTCGACCGCGCGCTCTTCAGCGCCGGCGAAGGGTGCTGCCCGTGGCTCATCCCGGAGCGGGACAACAGGCCGCGGTACCCCGACGAAGAGGCGGCGACCAAGCCCTGCCGTGTACCGCCGTCGTCGTCAGGTTGTTTTTGGCGCCCTGCTGCTGGTGATCGCCTTACTGGTGGGAGGCGCGGTGGCCCTTACGGGTGCGCTCGCCGGAAAGAATGAGCCCCAAGCCGCCAGCACCCCGGAAGCCTCGCAGGCGCCGACGCAGGGAAGTGCGCCGTCAGGGACACCGTCGCCGTCTGCTTCGCCGACGCCTGTGTGCGACTTCAACCTCATGACTGTCGCGGCCAAGACCGACAAGCCAGCCTACGGTGCGGAAGAAAAGCCGCTGCTCACCATGACCATCACCAACGGAGGCAACGCTCCGTGCGAGGTCAACGTGGGAACCTCCCAAATGGAGTATCTGGTGATGAGCGGCGCGGACCGCATCTTCTCCTCCAAGGACTGCCAGACCGGCGGCGAAGACCTCATCAAAACCATCCAGCCCGGCAAGAGCGAAACCGCGAACTTCCCGTGGCAGCGCAACAGGACACTGGAAGGCTGTGGCGCGATCAACGCGAAGCCGGGTGGCGGCGGCGCGTACTACACCTTCGAGGCGCGGCTGGGAAACAAAGCCAGCCCCAAGGCTGTCTTCCAGCTGAACTAAGTTCCGGCTGAGCCGGCGTTCGACGGCGGCAGGCGGCTTAGAGGAACCGGTCCAGCAGGCTGGCCTCGGCCATGCGGCTCAGGCCCTCGCGCACTGTGCGGGCGCGCTGATCGCCGATGCCGTCCACGGTCATCAGGTCATCAATGGTGGCTGCCATCAGGTTCTGGAGCCCGCCGAAGTAGTCCACCAAGCGGTCGGCCACGGCTTTAGGCACTGACTTGAGGCCCGAAAGGAGCCGGTAGCCGCGCGGCTGGACCACTGCGTCCAACTGCTCAACACCGCCGGCGAAACCGATGATGTGCGCGATGCGGCTGAGATCGATCAGTTCGGTGGGGCCCAGGTTCAGGAGTGCCTGGACGGCTTCCTCGATCTCCTCAGGCGTGGCGTCGGGATCCGAGTAGTCGCGGATGATGACGTCGCTGCCCGGCCCGCGGCCCATGGTCAGTTCCTCCACCTGGAGGGATAGCAGACGGCCGTCTTCGCCCAGTTCCAGGACGTACTGGGCGATTTCCTCCGAGATGCGACGGACCATTTCCTGCCGCTGCAAGGTGACGGCAACGTCCCTGACAGTGACCAGGGCCTCGATTTCCAGGGCGGAGAGGGAACTGGTGACCTGGTCCAGCCTGGCGCTGTACCGTTCCAACGTTGCCAGGGCCTGGTTGGCGCGGGCGAGGACCTTTTCGGAGCCCTCCAGCACGTGGCGCAAACCGTTCACGTACAGCGCGATGATCTGCATCGACTGGCTGACGGAGATCACGGGAACGCCGGTCTGGATGGCCACCCGCTCAGCGGTGCGGTGCCTGGTGCCCGATTCCTGGGTTTCAATGCTCGAATCCGGGACCAGTTGGACTGCGGCGCGGACAATGTTGCTGGCGTCCTTGTCGCAGATAATGGCGCCGTCCATTTTGGCCAGCTCACGCAGGCGCGTGGGGGAGAAATCGATGCCGATATCGAACCCGCCGGAACAGATGGAGTCGATGGTGCGGTCGTAGCCCAAGACAATCAGGGCTCCGGTCCGTCCGCGGAGGATGCGTTCCAGGCCATCTCGCAACGGGGTTCCGGGTGCGACTCTGGCCAGGGTCGCCTTAAGCGACTCTTCCGGGCTCCGGGCCATAGGTTTTCCCTTCGAAGGTGCAAGCCTCGGCTCACAGACAAGCTGAATCCGGCGTCAGTGGGCACTCACAAAAAATGCCCCAATGACGACAAGCACAATGATAGGGCTTCCGGGGACCGTTAACCGCACCAGCAAGCCCCAAAGTGGGTCATTTCGTGATGTTCGGCGGTGCCCGCAAAGTGGTTTGGCGGCTGATTGGCGGAAACCCTATTTCCCCCAACCAGCCGCCTGCCAGCTAGTGCTGGCCCCGCCCAAGCCCGGTCAGCAAAGCGCCACCGGCCTCGCGCCACAAGCCGTTGCTTCCTGCTGCAGCAGCGTTTTCCTCCAGGTATTTAATCCAATCGTGGTACTCGGTAATGTCCCGTCCCTCTGCCGCGGCCACAGCGTCGCAGGCAAAACCCACCGCTCTGCTGCCATCGTCCAGCGTGATGGACCCCAGCAACATGGGTTCGGGCAGCTCGGCCAGGAAGGACCCGAGCGCAGCCTCAGACAGCAGCCATCTCTCAGCAACCAGCCCGGCTCCGCGCGCCGAACGAACCACTCCGGGCTTGGGCGGAGTGGTCTCCAAAGCCACCATCCGGTACTGCGCCGCGGTGGTCACCGGGCCGTCCCAGAAGGCTCCACGCCCTTCGAGCTCCGCCGCCAGCGGCTGCCCCTTCCGATGCGCCCCCACCACTGCGAGGGGAACGACGACGGCTCCCGCAGCAACGGGCCACGGGACCTTGGGAGCCGAGGACTGGGCGGCTGCGGGCCCTGCCGCGGCACCCGCGGCGAACAGTTCCGGCAGCTCCGGGATGAGCTCGATCCGACGCGCGATATCCGCAGCCACCCCGTCCTCGAAGGTCCGGGCAACCACCGTCAGGCCGAACTGGGAGGTACTGCCTGTTTCAACGCCGTCTGTTTCGGTGACGGTGCCCGCCGGTACGGCAACAGCGCTGAGATCGAAGAGGTTGCAGAAATTGGTATAGGTGCCCATTCGGGAGTTGACCCCCACCGGATCGGCCGACACCTCTGCCAACGTCGGATGGAACGGTGCCGTGGGGACAACCAAGGCGTCGAATCCGTCCAGGCGCTCCATGGCTTGGCGCTTGAGTTGCTCCAACGCCGCGGTGTCCGCGACGTACCGGTGTGCGGGAACCTGGCCTGCGGCGCTGATGATGCCGGCGACTGTGGGGTCCAGTGCTGCGGGCACGCCGCCGGACTGGCCTGCCCCGTCCGAAGCACCTACCCCGCCCAACGTCGCCGAATCAATGAAGCTGCCGACGGCGGCGTAGCGTTCGGCAACCAATCCGCCGTCGTACAGCAGCCGGGCTGCCTGGAGGAAGACGTCCAGGTCGATGGGTTCCGCTACCACTCCTGTGGACCGCAGCCGCTCAACCTGCGCCTGGAATTCCGACGCCCACGGTGCCGGGAGCGCCGGTAGAGCAGCGGGATAGGCCACCCGAGGGGTGGACGGTGCCGCAACTTTCACGTCGGTGGGCCAGGTGCGGCAATGCCCGGCCATGATGCCCATGGCGAGCTCGGCAGTGGCGAGATCGCGGGCGAAGATCGTGGCGGTATCCCAGGAACGGCATGCCGGGACCACACCTTCGGTGGACACAACGCCCAAGGTCGGTTTGATCCCCACGATTCCCTGCAGCGCAGCGGGAATCCTACCCGAACCCGCGGTGTCCGTGCCGATGGCAAGGTCCACAAGGCCCAACGCCACCGCCACGGCAGATCCCGAACTGGAGCCTCCCGAGATCCTCTCGGGACGCCTCGAATCACGGACAGCACCATACGGGCTGCGGGTACCCACCAGGCCCGTGGCGAACTGGTCCAGATTGGTGGCCCCGAGCACCAGAGCGCCCGCAGCGCGCAGCCGGGCGACCGGCACCGCATCCCGGGCGGGTACGTCACCAAAGCCGGGGCAGGCCGCCGTCGTGGTTATACCGGCAACATCCACGTTGTTCTTCACGGCGAGCAGGAGACCGGCTAGCGGCAGGTCCCCACCGGCCGCCACGGCGGCATCAATCCGGGCCGCCTCCGCGAGCAGTTCGTCCCGCCCGCGCAGGTGGATCCAGATTTCGGGACGGTCGACGGCGTCAATCGCCTCGAGCGCCGAAAGTACCCGAGCAACTGTGGTTCCGGTGGGACTGGTCATGATGCGCTTCCCTCCAAGACGAGTGCGGGTTCCCGGACGTCCACTGGTTCCAGGACCACCAGCGCCTCACCAGCCACCACTTGAGCACCGGCAGCGGGCAGGACCTGTTGGACCAGACCATCCACCGGAGCCTGGATGACCGTCTCCATCTTCATCGCCTCAAGGGAAACCAGCGATTGGCCGGCCACCACCAGGTCTCCGGGTTCCACGTCCACTTTCCAGACGCTTGCCGCGAACGGCGACGTCACCAGGGTGCCGCCGTCGGGAACAACAACGTCGTCGGCCGGCGGGGCCAGCGAAACGGCCTGCTCGGCACGATCGAACTCGCCGGCGTCTTCCCAGGCCTGGCGCTCCACGGCGAAAGCCGCCGACTGGGTCTCGCGGAATTCCGCGATGGAGACGCTGTTGCGTTCCAGGAATTCCTCATGTTCTGCAAGTGAGAACGTGCCGTCCTGGATCTCCACACCACGGCCACGGCCAGCAGCCATGTCGGCGCGGAGGTCCAACAGTTCCTCGGGACTGACGGGGTACCAGGAAATACGGTCGAAGAACCGGAGCAGCCAAGGCGAACCCGGCTCAAACGGCGCCGAATCCGCGTAGCGCGACCAAACCTGGGTGGTACGTCCCACGAACTGGTATCCACCGGGACCTTCCATGCCGTAAATGCACATGTAGGCTCCGCCGATGCCCACGGCGTTCTCCGGCGTCCAAGTGCGGGCAGGGTTGTACTTGGTGGTCACCAGCCTGTGCCGCGGATCCAACGGTGTTGCCACCGGTGCTCCTAGGTACACATCACCCAGTCCCAGGACGAGGTACTCCGCGTTGAACACGGTATCGAAGACATCGTTGACGGAGTCCAAACCGTTGATGCGCCGGATGAACTCGATGTTCCACGGGCACCACGGGGCGTCGTCGCGGACACCGGCCATGTAGCGCTCGATTGCCTCACGGGTAGCGGGATCGTCCCAGGACAAGGGCAGGCGAACGCTGCGGCTGGGCACCACCAGCTCCGAGCTTGCAGGGAGTGCGGCCTCTATTTCCTGCACCAGGCCCAACAGCTTTGACGTGGGAAGGACGGAGGGATCGGCTTTGATCTGCAGGGAACGGATACCTGGCGTCAGATCCACGATGCCCCGGACTGCGAGACGCTCGAGTTCCTGGTGCAGGGCGTGGACACGGGCGCGGAGGCCAAGATCCAGCACCATGTCTCCGTACTCCACCAAAAGGTTGTCGTCACCGGAGCGGCGGTAGGTGACAGCAGGCCGTCCGTCGCCTTCGGGCACCCGGCCCAGCACGCCGTCGTCGCCGTCTCCGCGGAGCAACTCGGCCGTGCCTGATGCCATGCCTGATGCGGCGCCGGAAGCCGAGCCGGTGCCCATGGTGAAACCGGAGCTACCCGGCAGAATCAGCTGCCTCGCAGCGCCAAGTTCGTTAATGGAAGGCGCCTCAGCCGAGCGGATGGGCACAAAGCGGACCTTATCGCCCGGACGGAGTTGGCCCAGCTTCCAGCGCTCGCCGGTTACTACGGTGACGGGGCAGACGAAACCGCCCAGGCTGGGACCATCAGGGCCCAGGAGAATGGGGGTGTCGCCGGTGAAGTCCAAGGCACCTACCGAATAGGCGGTGTCGTGGATGTTGGAGGGGTGAAGTCCGGCCTCTCCGCCGTCATTGCGTGCCCAGCGCGGTTTGGGGCCGATCAGGCGGACGCCGGTTCGGGCGGAGTTGAAGTGGACCTCGTATTCGGCGGCGTACAGCTCCTCGATGTCTTCGCGTTGGAAGAATTCCGGTGCACCGTGTGGCCCCTCCACTACCTTCAGCTCCCATTCCGTGGTGAGGGCCGGGCGGCTCTCCACGGGAACCGGGCCGGGAACGGTCTCGGGGAGGTGCCCGGTGACGGTGCGGAGCACATCGCCGGCCCGCAGGACGCGGCCGCCATGGCCGCCGAACTGGCCCAAAGTGAAGGTTGATGCGCTGCCCAGATACCGGGGAACATCAAGCCCACCTTCGAACAGGATGTATCCCCTCAGCCCGGATCCGTCGGCTGATCCGACGTCCAGGAGGCCGTTCTCCGGGACAGTGATGGGCTCCCACGCAGCGGCTGGCTTGCCGTCGACTGTTACCGTGACGTCCGCGCCGGTGACGCACACGGTGGTGGCGTGAGTGAAACGGAGCGCAGGGCCGGCCATGGTGAATTCCAGGCCAGATGCCCCCTCCGGATTGCCCAGCGCGGTGTTGCCCAGCCGGAACGACAAATCATCCATGGGTCCACTCGGCGGCACTCCGATCTGCCAGAGCCCGGTCCTGCCCGGCCAATCCTGCACGCTGGTCTGGAGGCCCGGCCGTTCAACGGTGATCCGCGGTTCCGGATCGCCCACGGTGTTCAGGGTTCCGGTGGAATGCTGCGCGGCACGGACCACATCCATCCCGGCCACGGCACGCAGCATGCCCAGGTTGGTCTCGATGCCATCAATGCGGGTTTCCGCCAACGCGGCAGCCAGTGCGTCGAAGGCGGCGTCGCGGGTTGAACCGGACGTGATGACCTTGCCCAGCAGGGGATCGTAACTGGTGGAGACTTCGCTGCCGGTCTCCACCCAGGCGTCAATGCGCACGACGTCGGAGGCCGGGTACTGCGCGTTGGTGACCGTTCCGGCGCTGGGCTGGAAGTTGCGGGCCGGGTCTTCTGCGTAGATACGGGCTTCCACGGCATGACCTGCAACGGGCACACTGTCCGGCACGCCATCAAGCACCGGCTCATTCCGGGCAAGGTTCAGCATCCACTCCACCAAGTCAACGCCGGTGATGGCTTCCGTGACGGGGTGCTCCACCTGCAGCCGGGCGTTGACTTCCAGGAAAGATGCCTCCTGGCGGACGGGGTCGTAGACGAACTCCACTGTCCCCGCGGAGCGGTAGCCCACGGATGCGCAGAGCGCGCGGGAGCTGCGGTGCAGTTCCTCCCGCAAAGCCTCGGGGAGATCAGGTGCGGGTGCCTCCTCAAGTACTTTCTGGTGTCGGCGCTGCAGCGAGCAGTCACGGTCTCCAAGGCTCACCACGCGGCCCGCACCGTCGCCGAACACCTGGACTTCCACGTGGCGGGCGTGTTCGATGTAGCGTTCAGCGAAGACGCCCGCCGTTCCAAAGCTGGAGCTGGCCAGGCGCGCAACCCGGGAGTAGTTGTCGCGGAGTTCGGCTTCGTCGCGGCAGACGGCCATGCCGATGCCACCGCCACCCCCGGTTGCCTTGAGCATGAGTGGGTAGCCGATGATCTCCGCTGCTGCGACGGCTTCGTCCAGGTCCTCCAAGAGGCCGGATCCCGCGATCATGGGAACGCCGGCGCGTTGGGCGGCATCACGGGCGGTGTGCTTGGTGCCGAAGATCCGGAGCTGTTCCGGGGTGGGCCCCACAAAGACCAAACCGGCTGCCTCCACGGCTTCGGCGAAGGCCGCGTCCTCGGACAGGAATCCGTAGCCGGGATGAATGGCGCCGGCCCCGGTGGCAGCCGCCGCCTTGAGGATGGCGTCAACCTTGAGATACGACTCCTTGGCGGGTGCAGGTCCCAGCAGGACAGCCTCGTCAGCGAGCTTCACATGCTTGGCACCTCGGTCAGCTTCGGAGAAGACGGCCACCGTGCGCAGCCCGGCCTTGCGGGCGGATTCGATGATCCGGCAGGCGATCTCGCCACGGTTGGCAATGAGCAGGGTGTCGAAGTGGTTCATGAGCGGTCCTCCGGACGTGTGACGATCATGCGCACCGGCGTGGGGTTGAAGCCGTTGCAGGGGTTATTGATTTGGGGGCAGTTGGACACCAGCACCAGTGTGTCCACCTCGGCGCGGAGGGCCACACGCTTTCCGGGTGCGGACAGCCCGTCCACGATGCCCAGGGCGCCGTCGGGATCCACCGGCACGTTCATGAACCAGTTGATGTTGGACACGAGGTCCTTCTTGCCGAGGTCCCACTTGGCACCTTCAATGAGGAAGTTCTCCACGCACGCATGCTGTTCATGGGTGTGTTGGCCGTAGCGGAGTGTGTTGGATTCCTGGGAGCAGGCGCCGCCGATGGTGTCGTGGAGGCCAACCTCGTCCGCCACCACCGTCATGAGTTCCTGGCCGCTGTCGGCGCGGAGAACTGAGCCAGTGGTGAGGAAGATCGAGCCCTGGCTCGCGATGGTCACGGCGGCGGAGTAACGCGTACTCGTGTTCTGGGCCGCGTAGAGAATGCAGTCAACGGCTTGGTTGCCGTCGAGGTCCACAATGGTGAGCACGTCGCCGGCAGCAATCACGGCGGACCACGGACCACGGGCTTCCACCAGCTCGTCCACTACGACCCGGCCAGCGACCAGTGCGGGGCTCATTTCTGCGATGGCGTTCATGCGGAGGTCCTTGCGTTGTAGTCGAGTTCGGTGTTGTGGAGGGCCAGACGTCCCTCTGGGCCCAGGTCTACGTTGAGGGTTCCGCTTTTGAGGGCTTCAAGGTCCTGCGGAGCCTGCCAGGCCACGATGTCCACGGCGCTTCCCGTGAATTCCGGACGCGGGTCCAGCGGGTGGGCGGTATTGGCCAGTACCAGCACTGCGTCCATGTGGAGGAGAAGTTCGACGGCGGCTCCGGCACCGGCGCTGCCGGCGAACGTGATGCTGCCGTCCCGCTCCACGGTGACGCCCTTGAAGAACGACACCGACGGAGGGAGTTCTTTCTGGCTGATGCCATGCTTCATGCCGCCCAGGGTCAGCAATTCACGGCCGGCCGGTGACAGGCTGTGAGCTGATCCGGCACCGTACTTGGCGGTGTTTCCGGCCAGGTGGGTGGTGCCGGTGAGGGCATCATGCTGACCTGAGGAATCGGCCACTACGGTGGCCATGAGACGGCCGGCGTCGGAGAGAAGCGGGTGGCCTGTGGTCATGTAGGCCTGCCAGGGGACTTTGACCGTATCCGCGACGTTAATCCGTTCGTGCTGGGCACCACTCCGGATGAGGACAGCGTGAATGCAGGCATCGCCGTCGAGGTCTGTGATCCTGATGCGCGTCCCGCGGACCAGTTCCAGATGGGTGTAGCGGCCGAAGGAAAGTGTCTCCGCCCACGTCAGGGAGTCCTTTGCCTCCGCCGGGAGGCCCTCGATCAAACGTGTCGGGGCCGTAGCCGGCGGGACATGGATCATGGTCTCGGCCGTGCGCCCGTGCTGGGCCCGTGCGTGCAGTTTGGCGCCGGCAGTTGTGGCTGTGCCGTTTTCAGAGGTGTGTGTTTCAAGAGTCTGGGTCATGGAAGTCATTTCTGTACTGGTGCTGGTTCTGGACGGTCTGGTGCTGGCGGGGTCAGGCGGCGTTGGTGGATTCCGCGGCGATTGCGGCCTTGTTCTCCCGAACCCGGATGTTCCTGCGGACCCAGAGGCCCAGGAGCAGGACGGCGCCCACCATGATGGGAGCGGAGAAGAGCAGGATCCCGTGTTCGCCGGAGGGGTCGTACACCTCGGGGCGGGGCCAGGAGAGGTTGATGACCATCAGGGCGCCGTAGAGCACGGCCAGGATGTTGACTGGCAAGCCCCACCGGCCCAGTGAGAAGAGTCCGGCCGGCATGGTCTGGCCCACCTGGTCCCAGTCACCCCGGAAGCGGCTGAGCAGTTGCGGGACAGTGACCATCAGGTACGCCAGGTACACCATCACGATGCACACGCTGCAGAGGGTGGTGAAGAGCGCGGAGTTGCCGATGTTGATGGCGAGGATGCCCACAGCCAGGGCGCCGATCGCGATGGAAGGCCACATGGGGGTCCCGCGCTTGGGGTGGACCTTCGAGAGCCGGGCCGAGGCTGGCAGCTTGCCGTCGCGGGCCATGGAGAACACCAGGCGTGAACCGGCCGTTTGGATGGCCAGGGTGCAGACAAAGATGGCGATTGCCACGTCCACCAGCAGCACCTTGCCCCAGAACGTACCCAACACGGCTGTCAGCACGTAGGGGAGTCCCTCGGTGGCGAGCCTGCCGTCGTCGAGGCTTGGCGCTGCCATCAGTGCCGCGATAATCATGAGTCCGCCGCCAACGCCTGAGATGATCAGCGCCGAGAGGATGGTGCGCGGTGCGGTCTTGCGGGGGTTCCTGGTTTCCTCCGAGAGTTCGCCGGCGGAGTTGAAGCCGACCATCACATACGCGGCCATCAAACCGGAGACCAGGAAGGCACCCACGGCACCAAGGTCCGAGGTAGTGACCACACTGACGTCGGCTACCACACCCGGGCCACGCTGCGCCGCTGAGAACAGGGCAAGGATTACTGCGGCGACGCCCACAATCTCACAGGTGACGCCGATGGAGTTCACATGGGACATGAGCTTCACGCCAAGGCAGTTGATCACGGTGGTGATCACCAGGAGGACGGCACCGAGGATTACTGCATTGGCTGCGCCCGTGGGAGATGTCAGTGTGGGGTCGCCTCCCACCAGCTGAAATCCGACCCACAGCTGGGGGAGTACCACTTGGAGCGCAATGGCTGCTGCGGCAGCAGTGATGACCTGGGCGATGGACATGAACCAGCCGGCGAACCAGCCCACCACTTCGCCGCCCATACGGCGCGACCACTGGTAGACAGCACCGGACAACGGGTATCTGGCGGCGAGCTCAGCGAAGTTCAGGGCTACCAGAAGTTGGCCGACCAAGACCACGGGCCACGTCCAAAAGAAGGCCGGGCCGGCAAAGGAGTAGCCGAAGGCGAAGAGCTGGAAGATGGTGGTGAGGATGGAGACGAACGAAAAACCTGCGGCGAACGACGCGTAGCGGCCCAGCTTGCGGTGCAGCGTGGGCTCGTAGCCAAGTGCTGTCAGGTCTGCATCGTCGGTGCGGTGGGTCGCCGTCGAAAGGGTTGAAGTCATCGGGTTTCTCCGTGTCTGGAACGGGATGTGGAACCAGCCCGGAGAGGTTTTGACTGCCTGTCCGGAATATCGGTCACTTGATAGTTTTCCAGCGGGGTGTCCCCATGGCGTTTCGGCAATGTAAAGCCTTGGTTACCGCTCATTTCAAGCGTGTAAAGGAAATCTCACCACTCCGGCAGTACGCCGTGAACAGGCTCTTTGGTGTTGCGGCGATGCAAGAATGAGGTGTGACTACAACCGGACCGGGACGCCCCCGCAAGCAGCAAGCTGTACGCCCGGGAGCCACTGCACGCGACGAAATCCTGGATGCCGCAGCCGAACTCTTTACCAGCCAAGGATTCGCCAATACGTCCACACGGGCCATTGCCGACGCCGTCGGAATCCGGCAATCGTCGCTGTATCACCACTTCTCCACCAAGGACGAGATCCTGGGCGAACTCCTCGGCGGGACAGTGTCCACCAGCCTGGCGTTCGCCCGCGCTGTGAAAGACGGTTCCGAAGAAACCGGGCAGGAGTTGGATCCCGCGGCACGACTGCACGCAGTGGTCCTGTTCGACGGCTTGCAGCTCTGCACTTCCCGTTGGAACCTCGGGGTGCTCTACCACCTGCCGGAGGCCAGGGCGGAAGTTTTCCAACCATTCATGGCAGCACGGCAGGAACTCCGGACCATTTACGGAGACTTGGGACGGGAGCTGACGGCGCTCTCCGACGCAGACCCGGGCCTGGGCGACACCGCCTTTCGGCTGGTCGAGTCACTGATCAACCTCCGCGCGGACGGGCTGATCGCAATGGACTCGGCGTCCACTACGGCCGATACGGTGATGATCCTGGCCGGCCTCAGGCAAAAGATTCAGGCGGTGAGGGATGCCAGCAGCGAGCTCATCAGCCGGTATGGCGAGGCAAACCGTCGTGGAGAAGCCTCTGAGTCGGCGCTCGCAGCGGAAAGTGCCTAGTAATCCACCTGGCGCTTGAGTTTGTTACCCAGCCACAGCATCGCCAGGCTCACCACCAGGAAGCCAACGGAGATGGCGAGTGCGAACACCACCACACCGCCCCAACCGCCGGCTCGGGCCGGGTCGATGAACCAGTAGGGGTACCAGTTCACCAGGGCGCCACGGACCAGGCTGTAGACCAGGTAGCCAACGGGGTAGAGCAGCCAGTACCAAACGTGTTTGAGCTGCAGAGTTGCCCGGGGCGGTTGGAAGAGCCAATCAGCCACCATCACCACGGGGATCAAGTAATGGACCACAAAGTTGACCCACGGCAACAGCGAGCCGAGGTCCTCACCGGCCAGCAAAGCACCAAAAACCAGGCCCACCACGGCCATGGCGATGGTGGCAGTGCCGCGAGTGACATCGTCAGCTTCTGTAGGCCGCTTCCGGATCAGCACCCGGTATCCGCTGATCAGCAGCACCAGTGCGGCGAAGATGTTGGACAGGTTGGTGAAATAGCTGAAGAAGTTCCAGAGGTCATAGCCCATGCCCAAATGGACCGTCAGCTGGGTTCCCACCGCCACCAACGTCAAAAGCCCAAAGAAAAAGCGTCCCCCAATAAGCACATTCCGTTTGGTCATGCTTCCCATCCTTGCCGACCGTATGCCCCGAACGGCCCCGACACCCCGGAATGTCTACGTGATCAGCAATTCCAGTGCCTCGGCAAGATGGCCAACCTCCCGCACCGAGAAGCCGTCCGGAATCACACCGGCACCCGCAGGGCTGGCCGGAACAATAGCGTGCGTGAACCCGAGCCGGTGTGCTTCCTGGATGCGCTGGTTGATACCGGGAACAGGGCGGACTTCACCAGCCAGGCCCACCTCGCCGAAGGCAATCAGACGCTGGGGGAGAGCCTTCCGGGCCTTGGCCGACGCTACGGCCAGGGCAACAGCGAGGTCAGTTGCCGGTTCCGTGAGCTTCACACCGCCCACCGTTGCCACGTAGGAATCGTCCTTGTGCAGCATGCAGCCGGCACGCTGCTGCAGGACCGCCAGAAGCATGGCAACGCGTGAGCTCTCCAGGCCGCTGGTGGCACGGCGTGGTTGCGAATTGGCGCTCTCGGCAAGAAGGGATTGAACCTCTGCCAGCAGCGGCCGGCGACCCTCCATGGTCACCGTTATACAGGTGCCTGAAACGGGCTCACGGGTCCGCGAAACGAACAGCCCGCTGGGATCAGCCAATCCCTCGATGCCGGCCTCGTTCAGGTCAAAGCAGCCGACGTCGTCCGTGGCGCCATAGCGGTTCTTCACAGCCCGGAGCAGGCGCAGGCGCGAATGGCGCTCGCCTTCGAACTGGCACACGACGTCCACCAGGTGTTCCAGCAGCCGCGGCCCGGCGATGGTGCCTTCCTTGGTCACGTGGCCTACCAACAACGTGGTCATGTTGCGCCGCTTGGCTGCGGCAATGATCGACGCAGCAACTTCACGCACCTGCGAAACTCCGCCGGCGCTGCCCTCCACGTCGGCACTGCTCAAGGTCTGCACGGAGTCAACGATCAGCAGCTTGGGCTCAAGCTTCTCCACCTGTCCCAGTGCCTGCCCAAGATCAGTTTCGGCAGAAAGATAAAGGGTGTGCGCTACAGCGTCGATCCGCTCCGCGCGGAGCTTGACCTGCGCCGCAGACTCTTCTCCGGTGATGTAGAGGACGTCCTGGCCGGTGCGCGCGAACTTCGCCGCGACGTCCAACAGCAGCGTGGACTTCCCGACGCCGGGTTCCCCAGCGAGCAGAATGACGGCACCCGGCACGAGCCCTCCTCCGAGGACACGGTCCAGCTCATCCACGCCCGTGGGCAGGAAGGCTGCGGTGGTGCCATCCACCTCAGCGATACGGCGGGCCGGCGCCAAAACTGTAGCGGCCGCCGTCGTGCGCGCTACCGTGGCGCCGTACTCCTCAACGGTTCCCCACGCCTGGCACTCGCCGCAGCGGCCCACCCATTTGATGGCGGTCCAGCCGCATTCGGCACACTTGTAGGCGGGTGTTTTTGATGCGCGGGACGTCTTGGAAGCCATGGGTTCAAGCGTAGTGGCGGGGACTGACAGTATTAGCCGCGCCGGCCGCCGTGACGGGCCGCGTCCACAAACACCGCAATGCCCGTCACCCCAAGCGCAAGCCCAAGGGACGCGACCACGTCCGTGAGCCAGTGGTAGCCAAGGTAGATCCGGCTGCAGGCAACCAACAGCGTCAAGAGAGCGGCACCGCAGAAGGCGAGGACCGCCGTCGCACGTGAGCCGGAACGCGAGACGAGCAGGTAATTGAGGACAAGCGCGAAGATCCCGGCGCCGAGCGTGTGGCCGGAGGGGAATGACAGTGCGTCGTCGGGGCCCAGGAGAACATCGGACGACGGCGGACCGGAGCGCCCCACATCCTGTTTCACCACCGCGGACAGGATGGCGGCAAACGCCATGGCGCCCAACAGGACAGCCGGCCGCCAGAGTTCCTTCTTCCATACCGTCCATACTGCGGCCACCGCCACACCAATGATGGTGATCCACAAGGGTGAGGTCACGGTGGTGACTGCCGTAAGGAGGGCGGTGAGCAAGGGGTTGCGCGAATCAACCATGAAGCTGTGGACCGCGCCGTCTACAGTGGCAAGCCCGGTCTCGGACAGCACGGCGGCGAACATGAGCCAGAAGATGGCGTCCCCGGCCACCAGCAAAATGCCTGCCCACAGGAACAAGGGCCGCTGCGGGAGCTTGAGCGCCGGTGCAGCCCGGAAGTGCACGGAAAAGGCAGGGGTCATCGGTTCATTCTTCCTCGGCGGAGGCTACAGTGCCGGAAGCACCGCGCGGGCTTCTTCCGGTTCCATGCCGCTCGCTTCCAGCAGGTCCACCATGAGGGGACGGAACAGCATCACCACGGTTTCGCCTTCGAGCCTTTGGACATCCAGCATCTTGGGGTGCAGGCGCGCGGCGATATCCGAGAGGTCGTTCCGGGCGCGGCGCAGATGAACCCGCCGCGTCCCTTCGCTTTGCTCCGACAATCCGATGGTCATCTCGTCGATCGCGGCGGCGGTTTCCTGCAGGACTTCGGAAATACTGTCGATCGCTTCATCGGACAGCGCGGCATGGTTGATGGCGCTGGTGAGCCGCCGCGCAAACACCCGGCTGTTACGCAGAGCCAGGTCGATGTACTCCAGGGAGTGCTCCAGGCCGGCCAGTTCGTCGCGGTGCCTCCGGTGCGCGGGAGCCAGGGTTGCCACTTCGCCCGAGGCGCGCAGCGTCTGCCGCATCCGGTCCACCAAAGGCTGGCAGTTGCGGCCGCGGATCAGGGCATGCCAGGCGATGGTGGAATCGCTTTCGGTCAGGGCCTTGCCGCATTCGCGCAGCACTTCGGCGAGTTCATGCAGGATCTTCTGGACATCCTTGCGGGGCTCCCGCCGTGGGTCTTTCGGCACCAGGATGGTCACCAGCAGCGCAAAAACGCCACCGATTACAGCGTCCAGGCTGCGCGTAAAGGGCCCACCGGCCGGTGCCGGCAGCAGCACCACCAGCAAGGACTGCAGGCCCAGTTGAGTGGTGAAAATGGTTCCACTGTCCAGGAACCTGGCAAGGAGGATGGAGAAAAGAAGTACGACGGCGGCCTGCCAGATCCCAGCGCCCAGCCAGTGGAGCAGCAGGTCACCAACAACGATGCCCAGGGTGCAGCCGAGGCCCACCTCGATCA
Organism: Arthrobacter sp. D5-1; assembly: GCF_017357425.1. Classification (NCBI taxonomy): domain Bacteria; kingdom Bacillati; phylum Actinomycetota; class Actinomycetes; order Micrococcales; family Micrococcaceae; genus Arthrobacter; species Arthrobacter sp. D5-1. Next base: position 303,829 of record NZ_CP014571.1, read on the forward strand.
CCCGGCGCAGGCGCGGATCACGGGAAAAGCCAAGGGCAATCAACGAGGAAGTAGCCGCGAACAGTGGGCCCTGGTGGCCCAGCACATATTCGGCGAAAGCGTAGGCACCCACGGCGCACACGGTCATCTGGATGGCCGGCGTCAACGAATTCCGGCTGCGGACCAAACCCGTCCGGACTCTGGCACGCAGGAACCTCTTGCTTGCAGAAAATCCTTTCGCGGCAGCCATGTCGTCCAGTCTATTTGCCCGGCCCGGGTTCCGACGAAGGCGCAAACCGCATCCCGGGTGCCGCTCAAGGTGGCGCGCGCCACATAACCCAATGGTCCGCCGTCGTTCACCTTCTGTTCACCTTTCACTGCAGATCCCGTTACCTGCGCTCCTTACCTTCAGTAAAGGAACAAAAGGTCCTCAGCTCGCGCACGCCGAAATCTCCGTTCGGCCCGCATCGAAGAATCCCTGGAAGGGGCACATCCAAGTGAAGGCAACTCACTTCGGCCGCAACGCGGCAATCGCGGTCATCGCAGCCGGCGCTCTCGCGCTCACTGCTTGCGGTTCAGACAACGCAACGAACACGCCTGCTGGTACCCAGTCGGCAGCGTCCGGCCCCAAGGTCACCGGCACCCTGACCGGCATTGGCGCTTCCTCCACCGGCGCAGCCATGGACGCATGGAAGGCCGGCTTCTCTGCCGCCAACTCCGGTGCCACTGTGCAGTACTCCCCGGACGGTTCCGGCGCAGGCCGCAAGGCCATCATCGACGGCTCGGCACAGTTCGCCGGCTCGGACGCGTACCTGAAGGACGAGGAGCTTGAGAGCTCCAAGGCCAAGTGCGGCCCCGACGGCGCCATCAACATCCCGGTGTACATCTCCCCGATCGCTGTTGCCTTCAACATTCCGGACGTCAAGGAACTGAAGCTCGACGCCGCCACGGTTGCCAAGATCTTCCGCGGCGAAATCGCCAACTGGAACGATCCCGCCATCGCCGCCCTCAACGAAGGCGTCACCCTGCCGGACCTCAAGGTCACCCCGGTCAACCGCTCTGACGACTCCGGCACCACCACCAACTTCACCGACTACCTCGCAGCTGCTGCTCCCGAGGTTTGGACGGACAAGGCTGCCGGCATCTGGCCCGCAACCCTGGCCGGCGAAAACGCCAAGGGCACCTCCGGCGTCGTCAAGACCGTCACCGACACCCCGGGTGCCGTGACCTACGCTGATGACTCCGCCGTTTCCGGCAAGCTGGGCACCGCCTCCATCAAGGTGGGCGAGGAATTCGTCAAGATCTCCGCCGAAGCTGCTGCCAAGGCTGTCGAAGCCGGCAAGCCCGTTGACGGCCGCGCCGCAAACGACGTCGCCATCAAGCTGGACCGCAAGACCACCGAATCGGGCGCCTACCCCGTAGTCCTCGTTTCGTACCACGTAGTTTGCACCACCTACGAGACCAAGGAAGTTGCTGACCTGGTCAAGGCCTTCGAAAGCTACGTCGTTTCCGACGAAGGACAGAAGACCGCTGCTGACGCCGCCAAGTCCGCGCCGCTGTCCAAGACGCTGCAGGAAAAGGCCACGGCCGCTATCGAAACCATCAAGGCCAAGTCCTAAGGTTTCCCGGCGGGTTTGCTGACCCGGCTGAACACTGAAGTTCCCTGTCCCGCGCGACGTGGCCGCAGAGCCGCTGGCGCGGGACAGGGAACTTAGCCATGTAAGACCAGTTCACTCCAGACTGAAGGAACGTGAAGTGACCACCAACTCCCTGACAACCTCCCAAGGCGCAGGACGCGCCGGGGACAAGGTTTTCTCCGGGGCCGCCATGGCCGCAGGGTGCCTGATTCTCGCGGTTCTCTTCGGAGTCGCGTTGTTCCTCGTGGTGCAGGCAATCCCCGCGCTCACCGCCCCTGCTGAAGACATCCAGGGCGGGAACGGCTTCTTCGCCTACATCGCCCCAATCGTGGTGGGCACCCTCATTGCCGCGATCATCGCACTCGTCATCGCCACCCCCGTGGCCATTGGTGTGGCACTGTTCATCTCGCACTACGCCCCCCGCCGGCTCGCATCGGGCCTCGGCTACGTAGTGGACCTGCTCGCTGCCATCCCCTCCGTTGTCTACGGCGCCTGGGGTGCTGCCTTCCTGGCCAAGGAAATCTCCCCGGCGTACGACTGGCTGGCCACCTACCTCGGATGGATCCCCATCTTCGAAGGCCCGGCCTCCGCTACCGGCAAGACCATCCTGACCGCCGGCATTGTCCTGTCCGTCATGGTCCTGCCCATCATCACCTCCCTGTCCCGTGAAATCTTCCTGCAGACCCCCAAGCTGCACGAGGAAGCAGCGCTTGCGTTGGGAGCCACCCGCTGGGAAATGATCAAGATGGCTGTTCTGCCCTTCGGCCGCCCTGGCATTATCAGCGCCATCATGCTGGGCCTCGGCCGGGCCCTCGGCGAGACCATGGCCGTTGCCCTGGTGCTCTCCTCCGGTGTCCTGACGGCCAGCCTCATCCAGTCCGGCAACCAGACCATCGCTGCGGAAATTGCCTTGAACTTCCCAGAAGCCAGCGGCCTCAAGGTCAACACGTTGATCGCGGCCGGCCTGGTGCTGTTCGTCATCACCCTGGGCGTGAACATGATCGCCCGCTGGATCATCACCCGGCACAAAGAATTCTCGGGAGCCAACTAAATGTCCGCCACAGTAGTACGCAAGCGCTCAGCGCTCACCAAGGGCCAGCTGCCCAAGTTCGCGCCCTACATTGTCTTGGCCGTCGCACTCGTTGTGGGCGCGGCCATCATGGCGCTCATCGGCTTCAACGCCTTGGGCTGGGGCATCATCTCCGCCATTCTGTTCGCCGTGGGCCTGGTCTCATGGAGCGGCGCCGTTGAAGGTGCCCGCAAAGCCAAGGACAAGCTCGCCACGTGCTTGGTGGTCGGCGCCTTCCTGATTGCGCTGCTGCCGCTGATCTCGGTCATCGTCACAGTGCTGGTCAACGGCATCCCCGGGCTCATTACCCCCGGCTTCCTGGGCACGTCCATGAATGGCGTAACCGGCGCCTTCGACAACAAGGCAGTAGAGGAGGGCGCGCCGGTCCTCGGCGGCATCTACCACGCACTGCTGGGCACCCTCCAGATCACGCTCCTTGCCACAGTGATCTCCGTTCCCGTGGGCCTCCTCACCTCCATCTACCTGGTGGAATACGGCAACGACCGTCCGCTGGCCCGCGCCATCACGTTCTTCGTGGATGTCATGACCGGCATTCCGTCGATCGTGGCCGGCCTCTTCGCGGCAGCGTTCTTCTTCGCCATTGTTGGCCCCGGCACCAAGACCGGTGCTGTAGCCGCCGTCGCGCTTTCCGTCCTGATGATTCCTGTTGTGGTTCGCTCCAGCGAGGAAATGCTGAAGATCGTCCCGAACGAGCTCCGCGAGGCTTCCTACGCGCTGGGCGTCCGTAAGTGGCGCACCATCACCAAAGTGGTCATCCCGACGGCGATCTCCGGCATCGCGTCCGGCGTTACCTTGGCGATCGCCCGCGTTATCGGTGAAACCGCTCCGATCCTGGTCACCGCCGGATTCGCCACCACCATCAACAACAACGTGTTCGGTGGCTGGATGGCCTCGCTGCCTACGTTCATCTACACACAGATCCTCAACCCGACATCGCCGTCCAACCCGGAGCCGTCGGACCAGCGTGCCTGGGGCGCCGCGTTGGTGCTGATCATCCTGGTGATGCTTCTGAACCTCGGAGCCCGCCTCATCGCCCGTCTGTTCGCTCCCAAGACGGGGCGGTAGGCTGCCCTTCTGCGGCCTCATCCAAAACTTCCACACCCCCAAGGAACAAAGGAACACCATGTCCAAGCGCATCGACGTCAAAGACCTCAATGTCTACTACGGCAACTTCCTGGCCGTCGAGGACGTCAACATCAACATCCAGGCCAAATCCGTTACAGCCTTCATCGGCCCGTCCGGCTGCGGCAAGTCCACCTTCCTCCGCACGCTGAACCGCATGCACGAGGTCCTTCCCGGCGCCCGCGTCGAGGGCGAGGTCCTCCTGGACGGCGACAACCTCTACGGCCCCGGCGTGGACCCCGTAACCGTCCGCACCCAGGTGGGCATGGTCTTCCAGCGCCCCAACCCGTTCCCCACGATGTCCATCCGCGACAACGTGCTGGCCGGCGTGAAGCTGAACAACAAGAAGATCTCCAAGGGCGCTGCAGATGCCCTGGTGGAGAAGTCCTTGGTGGGCGCCAACCTGTGGAACGAGGTCAAGGACCGCCTGGACAAGCCCGGCTCCGGCCTTTCCGGTGGTCAGCAGCAGCGTCTGTGCATCGCCCGCGCCATCGCGGTTGAGCCCCAGGTGATCCTGATGGATGAGCCCTGCTCCGCCCTGGACCCCATCTCCACCTTGGCCGTTGAGGACCTCATCAACGAGCTCAAGGACCAGTACACCGTGGTGATCGTGACCCACAACATGCAGCAGGCGGCGCGTGTGTCGGACAAGACCGCGTTCTTCAACATCGCAGGCACCGGCAAGCCCGGCAAGCTGATCGAGTTCGCCGACACCACCAGCATCTTCAACAACCCTGGCCAGAAGGCCACGGAAGACTACGTCTCCGGCCGCTTCGGATAAGGGTTCTTGCAGGTTCCGGCTTCTTGGGGGGAGTCGGCACAGAACGACGGCGACCGTCGCCTTGGGGGTACGGTCGCCGTCGTTTTTTCTTACCCAACTAAGTAACAGCAAACGTCGCAATGAGCGCTCATGGCGACGTTTGCTGTTACTTAGTTGGGTTTACAGGTCCGCGAGGGGCGAGAACGCCAGCTCCAGGACGAAGGCAGCTGCGGCTGTGACCAGCGGCGTGGCCACCCAGAACAGCAGGATCCTCCGCACCAAGCGCCTGTTGACGGTGTGGAAGCGCTGATTGACCCCCGCACCCAGCACGGACGCCGTCAGTGTATGGGTGGTGGAGAGCGGCAGGTGGAAGGCGATGGCGCCGATGAACAGCATCACGGAAGTCAGTGTTTGCGAAACAAACCCTCGCAGCGGATCCACCCTGATGAGCTTGTGGCCAAGAGTGTGGGAGATCCGCCAGCCGCCGAACATGGTGCCCGCGGTAAGCATGATGGCTGTAACCAACAGGATCCAGAGTGGCACATCGTTGCCGCCGGACAATCCCGCAGCCACCATGGCCAGCAGAATGACCGCAGCTGTGCGCTGGCCGTCCTGGAGCCCGTGGCCGAAAGCCACGGCGGCGGCGGAGATGGCCTGCGCCCGGCGGAACCGCCGGTTGACCACGTTCGGCTGCGTGTAGCGGGCAGCCCATGTCACCGGCCACACCAGCAGGTACGCCGCCACGAACGCGATGACAGGCGACAAGACCAACGGCAGCGCCACTTGGGTGAGCAGGACGTTGTCCATTCCCCCTACCGCGTTGCCGCCCACCAGGACGCTCGCTGCACCTGCGCCAATCAGGCCGCCCACCAGTGAGTTGGTGGAGGACAACGGGATGCCGCGCCACCACGCGTACACACCCCATAGGATGGCTGCCGTAAGGGCCGAAGCGAGGATGGTCAGGCCGCTGGTGCCGCTCGGCAGTGTGATCCAGGACTGGGTGAAGGCCAGGATGAAGGTGCCGCTGAGCATGGCGCCCACAAAGTTGAAGATGGCGGCCAGGAGCACCGCAATTGAGGGAGTAAGTGCGCGGGTCCGCGTGGAAAGCGCGACGGCGTTGGAGACGTCGCGGAAGCCGTTCAGGAATGCGAAACCGGAAGCCAGGCCAACTACCAGGACCAGGATGGCGATGGTCACGTCATGATTCCTTGACGATGATGCTGCCTACCTGGGTGGCGACCTTCCGCATGTCCTTGGTAACTTCCACCAACTGGTTGGCGATGTCCCGGTGCCGCGCGTATTGCGTGGATTTCATGTCCTTGAGCATCTCGGCCACCCAGATCCGGTGGGTCCGTTCTGCGCGCTTGGCCAGCCGGAGGATCTCGATCCAGTAGTCCTCAAGCTCGTCCAGGTCTTCGAGTTTCCGCATGGCGTCCACGGTGAGCTCGGCCTGCCGGCTGATGATCTCCAGTTGGTCGGCGGCCCGTTTGGGAAGTCGGTCCAGCTTGTAGATGGCTACAAGGTCACCGGCGGCGTCGAGTTTCTCCATGGCCTCGGTGAGGTGGCGGGACAGCGTGTACATGTCCTCGCGGGGGAGCGGGTTCACAAAGCTGGTGCGCATGTGGGTCAGCAGGGCGAAGTGCAGGTCCAAGGACTTGGACTCGTGCTCGTGCAGTTCTTCGGCGAGGCGCTCGTGCTCGCTGGCGGGGGCTCCAAGAATTTCGGAGAGCGTCCCGGTGCCGGCCACGATCACACTGGCCATCTGCGCGAGGAGGACGAGCCCGGCAGGTTCCTGGGGGAAAAGGCGCAGCTTCATATCGCTTTCCGGGCTGGGGACGGATGGGCGTGGGCAGCTTGACTTGACGCCGCCCATTTCGATCCCAACTTTACCGGTCCGTTGGGTGCGTCCGCTCAGTACACGGGACGCCCCGGGGAGAAGTCCCCATCGCTTCGCCTCCCGCACTGTGAAAGACTGGGCAAGCTCCGGATTAATCCACTCAATGGGGGAATTATGCGACTCAATAATGTTGTGAAAGTCACCAGCCTCGCGGCAGCTGGAATGCTCGCGCTCAGTGCCTGCGGCACCACCACGGCGGGCTCGACGACGGGTGGTTCCGAATCGTCGTCGTCCTCGTCTCCTTCTTCGTCCACCTCGGCGTCAACGTCGGCCTCGCCGTCCGCTTCCTCCTCCGAAGGAGCCGGGACTTCGTCCGGTGCTTACACCGCGGCGGCCTGGGCGCTCCCCATTTCAGATGCAGGTGACAAGCTCGGCACTCTCAAGGGCGATAGCTTCAGTGTGGACATCTATCAGGTGGCCACCGACGTGGCTTCCAAGGACAGCATGTTCGTGGACAAGGAAACCAAGGAGAACCTGCTGAAGAAGGGGGCGCCGGTGGTTTACCTGAACTACGTAGTCACCAACACCTCGTCGGCGGATATTCCCCTGAGCCACTCCCTGGTTACCCCTTCGGCCAAGTACACGGACTGGAAGTACCTCGGCGGGATGCCTTCGGACTCCAGCAGCGATGGCTATAAGAAACATGGGCTGAGCAGCTCCGGCGTGAAGCTGAAGGAAAAGGACCCGTTCATCCTGAAGCCCGGAGAGTCGTTCAATATTGCGGAGAACTTCGCCTACACGGCCGGTAAGGAAACGGAGATCAAGGCGACCTTGACGCCTCAGGACGCTTCCGGCGACCTCGATCACGACAAAAAGGAAACGGCGGACACCACGGTCACGCTGAAGTAATTCCGACGGTATTTGCCCGGGTCCGCCTCAACGCGGACCCGGGCATTCTGCATCCGGGCATAAAAATGGTGCCGAACCGGATACGCCTCTCGGCGGTAGGCCGCTCGAAGCGGCTATAAGTTGAAGCCCGGGGGTTTCGCGGTTCGACACCAGTTTTAGTTTTCACCGTCCGGCGGGCTAAGTCAACATTGACAGTCCGGGGCCGACGTGGGTACGTTTCGCCCTGTTTGCTGGCTAGTCCAGCTCGCCCAGGCGCCATGCATTGGCGGCGTGCTCAAGGTCCTCGGCCGTTTTGACGAGCTGGTGCGAGTTGCGGGTCAGCTTGCTCGCATGGCTTTCATTGCTGTGCTCTGCGCCGTCGGCAAGAGTGGCTTGGCCGAGTGCCACCACGCGGCAGAAAGCGGCGGAACGTTCCAGCGCGACGTCGAACTCGCCGTCGAAAGCGCCGGACAAAATGGCGTCAGCCATGGTCTTCATTTCATCGGCTCCGGGCGGCTCCGCAGCGCCGGCCACCACGTTGGAAACCTGCGCGGTATCGCGTCCGGCCCGGAAGTAGACGGAGATCTTCTCGGGGTTCTGGATGGTGGCGGCGCGGAGGGCATAGAGCCGCCACAGGGCGCCGGGGAGGCTTCGGGCGGGGCTTTCGGCCCACATCTCGGCTATGGCTTCCAAGCCTTGCTCATCGGCCAGTTTCACCAAGCGGCGGGTGACTTTGGGGTCGTCGCTGTCGCGGCCACGCCTGACCAAGGCCTGCGCAGCAAGGTGGGCGGCCTCGGAAACCCGCGCGGGGTCTGCCCCGCCGGCGAACGGTTCGAAATCGATCGGGGCAAAAGGCTTGGGCTTGTGGTGCCTGTTTGCTCCGCCGTACGCGCGTGGTCCTGGCTGTTCGCTCATGAGTTCACCGTACTCCTGTGCTCTGGCGGGGTCGAGTAACGGTTGCCGGGGCTGCGCCGTTGCCGGGGGCGTGCCTTCACCACCTAGTTTGGCGCCGCCCCGTGCCCGACACGCCGCTGCCGCCGCGCGCCGTCGTCGAGCGTTCGCCCAAAGAAGGTGACGACGGCGCACGTCACCTTGAGTTCCTCGTCTGCCTTGACGTTGGGGTACAGTATTCATGGCTGTTTCTACAGCTGGAGGGGCCTTTAGCTCAGTTGGTAGAGCATCGGACTTTTAATCCGTGGGTCGTGGGTTCGATCCCCACAGGGCCCACCCTTTCCGCAGGTCAGAGGCGTTTCGCCTCTGACCTGCTTTTGTTTGCAGGCCCAAATCCAACGGAAACCCAACTAATTCAGTTTTCGTCCCGCTCTTCTTCGAGGCGGTTCATGAGCTCAACGCCTAAGCCCGTGGCCTTCAATTCTTGGTCATAGCCGCTTGGCGTCTCGAAGTTGCCCTCTGACAGGGAGAGTTCGTGCGTTGTCGTTCCGACCATCAGCAAGCCCGAGCCGTGCAGATCTTGGATGAGCGGAAGTATGGCTTCGTGGAGGCCCAGCCTGTAGGCGATACCAGAAACAACCATCGAGGGCCTCCCCATCCATACCCCGCCGTCTCGCAGCACGTTTGGCATCATGAACTCCGTAAGCACCCTGACATGAGGTGGCTCGACGGCCGAGAGGATGCGGATCCAGATTGCTTCTTGGTCAATCAGTGCGTCATCAGTCAGCAGATTGCCGAGTGAGCGCCCGAGTAATTTCGGCTTGCTTTTGAGGCGAGTGCGCCGAGCGGCATCGACGGCTTCTGCGAATAGAAGCATGCGATTTTCATCGTCCATACAATGGGAAATGACCTCTTCGGGCGTGAGGCCGCCGGCGCGAGATGCTTCCTGAATGGTCTCATCTATGCGCGCTTCCTGGTGTTCATTGAGCTTCGCGCCAAATGCCTGCAGTGCGGCAGTGACTCCAGCGACTGGCACTGCAATCCCCGGGACCACAGAGCTCGCCAGCGCTCCGGCAGCGGAGACGACGCCCCGGCCCGTCGGCCCGGTGCCAACCTGCTTCGGCAGAGGGGGGATGGCTTGCTCGTCGCTGCTGTTCGTGTGACTCATTGGACGATCCTGTTGAGGGCATCTGCGACTTCTGTGTGCACCGTTTTACGCCCCATGTACACGTCCTGAGTCATCGAGATTTGAGCATGTCCGAGCTGGTCAGCGCCGACGCGGGCGGAGAGGCCCTGTTCATCAATCAGCGTGGCGACGGTCTTCCGGAATGTGTGTGATGTGACCCAATCGAGTTTGAGTGCAGTCCGGACCCGCCGCCATTGCTTGCTGACCGCCGAGGGATCGCGCAGTAGGCCTGTTGTGGACGGGAAGACGACGTCGTAGATGTTCGTCGGAGCTGACACCCTGCGAGCCATGAGCATCGACAGCGCAAAGTCGGGCAATGGCAGGGTCCTAGCGCCTGACTTCGTTTTGGTGAAGCTCTCGCGGATCATGCCGCCGCCTGGCATGCGATTCACCTTGCCCGAGATGGTTACCGTCTTAGCGTCGAAGTCGATGTCTGACCAGCGAAGCCCCAAGACTTCCGAGATGCGGGCTCCCGTGCCAGCAAACATGATCACGACGTCGGTCAGATCGGCAATGGCGCAATACTCACTGATGGTCTGTTTAGGCGTGACCTTATTCGCAGCGTTGAGAACCTTGTCAGAGCTTCGCAACGCGTCTATGACACCGCGGAGCTCGTCCACACTCAGTGAGCGCGCCGGCTTCGACTCCATTTTGATGGTTCCAACGTCCCGGACGGGGTTGGAGGCCGCGGCACCGTACCGAACTGCGAGCCCGAACATTCCGCTGAGGATCACGCGGGCAGACTTGGCGACGGACACCCCGTGCTTGCTTTTGACAGTCTTCACGAACGCATCAAGGCGCTGCGTGGAGGCCTCACGGATCTTATATCCGCCAACGCCCTTGATTACATACGTGGAGGCGTACCGGTACCTTTCCATCGTGCGAATAGCCCGGCCTTCCTCCAGAAGGTGTGCCTCGTAGGCTTCCCACAGTGCCGTCAGCCGGCTCTCTGGCGTGAGGTCCCCCATGGAAGGCGCAGTCCGTTCTGCAAGGTGGGCTGACAGGTGTCGTTCGGCTTCGGCGCCCGTTCTCCCGTTCCGCTCCACCAGGCGGGTTACTCCGTCCAGATCTCGAACGCGAGCCTTCGCCACCCAGCGACCCTTTGCCAACTCAGTCCGTTTGATCTTTCCCCATGATCCGATAGGCAGCGGTGGCCTAGGCATCCTCGGTCTCCCTGAGGCCCGTGATTGTAAGCTGCTGTTTTACTTCCCAGAACGACCAGGAGCTATCTTCATCGACCTTTGCCGGCACAAATGTTACCTGCGGAAATTTGGCTTCCAACGCTTTCCCGCGGGCTTGAGCTGTGAGGTAGTGGTTGAGGCCCCCAAGCCCACGGACTATGTCAATTTCCGTACCGGCGAGGGGGCCGGAGTTTATTCGACCTTCGGTCAGGGATGACTCAAATTCTCGAGGAATACTCAACCTGCAGTCCTCGGGAAGAGGCTCAGTAAGGGCTATCCAGTCCTCCCAGGTCTTGACCTCCATGTCGACCTCGACGTCAGGGATGCCAAGGACCTCCATTGCGTCCGCTCCTGAAAGAGATATTTCTGAGAATTCGTCTTTGAGGGCGTCCTCCATGAAGCGGGCCGATGAGCAGGAGACGGTGTACGGACCAGCAAGTCCCTCTGCTAGCTCGGCAATAAGTTGGATGCTCCGCCGTGTGGCCGCGGTGCTCATGTAGCGCCTCTGCAAGTCGATGTAGGCGTCTTGCGTCGTTTGTTCAGCAACCCTAATCCGCTCAAGTGCGGACCGAACCGGATTCTCAGCGGCCATGAGCTCTGATTGATTAACGCCGTATGCTCTGGCCAGCGGAGGTAGTTCGGCCAACCGCAGCGGGCGAAGGCCTGACTCAACCTTAGATAGTGTCCCCTGCGACCAAACTAGTCCAGCCGCCCGAAGGGCCCTTAAGGCTTGTGCCTGGCTGAGGTTTCGCCCTTCGCGTACCTGTTGGAGTCGGCTGCCGATCTCTTCGTCCGGTGTTGAGTTCATGTACTGGATCATACACTCCAAATCGAATATTCGCCTTTCGTTTCTAGCTTGTTTCTTCCGTCACTATGGAATAGCTTGTATTCCGTAACCGAAAGATGATCGAAGGAGTAAGCCGTGAACGGTGCGAAAGAAAGAGAAGCAACACCTCAGGAGAGGCACCTAACGACGCAGGAGCTAGCCGATCGGGAGGGCGTATCCCTTCAGACCGTCTACACCTGGAGGGTCCACCAGAAGGGCCCAAGGGCTATGCGCATCGGCAAATACGTTCGCTACAGGATGGCCGATGTCTTGGCTTGGGAGGAAGCTCAGCTCGACCCCGCATTCCGGGCGTGATCGCATGCTTCGCGACCCAATAGAAGTTCGAATGGCCCATCTCTTTGGGCAACAAAAAGCCGTGACGCTCTCGCCAAAGTCCGTCACGGCCGAAGAACCAACCCAAATCAACTAGGAGATCCTGTGAACAACACTATCAAGCGCCCCGCGACAGTGCGAGAGCTCGGCAACATGGCCGAAGAAATGAACATGACAGCCGCCCAGCTACTTGAGTTCCTTGGCCCTTGGCCAGAACCGCCGGCCGGTTATACCCTCGATCCCCACTCCGACGTTCGATGGCTAGGTCCGGAGACGTGTCACCGGAAGTGGATTATCACGCCAGTCTGGAAC